>NZ_CP112880.1:7890840-8211675 GCF_028747205.1 Streptomyces sp. CA-278952 | reverse complement strand
GTTCGCGTCTATACGAACGACATGGCCGCCGAGCCTGCGTTGAGCGGGCCTGAAGTCCATGGTGAGGCGTCTGAAAGTGTGCTCATCAAGGACGTGATCAACGTTTTGATCCGGGTTAAGAAGCTTAGAGTTCTTAACCCGGATCAAAACGACGGGATCAAAACGCTAATCTTCCTTCGTGGCTGACGCACGGGAGACGAACGAGCGCAGACTGCGTCGGCTGCAGCAGATGCGGAGGGCCGACTCGGTCGCGAAGGCGTCTGAGGCCCTGGACAAGATATGGAAGGCCGGGAAGGAACCGGATTCGATCGTCCTGCGCAGCGTTTTGCTGCGGGCCGACGGGGAGCGGTCGAGACTCACCAAGCTAGTCCTTCCTCGGGGGTTGGCGCTGCGCTTCTACCTGTTGGCGGTCTTCGAGGCGCAGTGCCGACTGGACACAGGAGACCTCTGGCAGAACGGTCGCCCTCTCAAGGGAGCCGACTCGTGGTCCACCCTCGTTGCCATCGACGGTGCGTACGACACAGCGTCGGGGGCGTATGACGCCGCGTTGGAGAGCATGCCTCCGGAGCTCCGTGGTAGTGCGCGCGCGGAGGAGCGGTGGCGCACGAGGAAGTTGGAGGATCTGGAGCTTCGGCAGGTTAAAGGAGCTTTGAGAACTCTGGAGGAACTCGGCCAGGAAGACTCCTTGGTCTCTATTCCTCGGGGCGTGCGTGGACAGCGGTTGTACGAGGACTTCTCGCTCATGGGGGAAGGCGGGCGGGGCGATATGCCAACCCCGGACGTCTACTCCGTCCCCGTCCGTAGCTGGACAACGGCCAAGACGATCACGCTCCCCAAGGATTTCTTCCTGAAGGGCTGGATCCAGGTGCTCAATCCTTCCGAGGTCGCCACGTGGCTCATCCTGAGGATGCTGAGCCAGTGGGCGCCCAGGAAGCACAGCGTGTCGGGCGTCTTCCTCACCACGCGGCCCCGCATGCAGGGCTTCGGCCTGCGTGACGACGCCTGGGAGGACGGCTGTCGGCGCCTTCTCGAATTCGGCCTCATCCGCCACGCCCAACTGCCCGAGGGACTAGCAGCTTCCTTGGAAGCGCTCGGCGATCCCGCGATAACGGCGCTCTTCCCCCAGCCGACTCGCGTCCGCCGGCCTTACGAGCCGCACTTTTGGCAAATGACCGATAATGGGCTCACCAAGAACGCCCTGCAGACGCTCGACCGGGAACTCACCCATCGTCGAGAGGCACTCGCCGATGCCGCCACAAGGCGCGCGCAGCACGATCCCGAACACCGCACCAGCCACGCATCGGCCGACGAGTGAGGCGCGCACCACACGCCGCTGCCCTGGGCCCAGCACGCTTTGTCGAGGGGGATCCTCGTACCACCGAGCGTCCGCAGCGACCTCTGAACTCATCGGTAGTGATTAAACGGCAGAGCTTCTCGCCGTGAATCCTGATCGTTGATGGGCGCTTCCCGTCCTCGTGTACAGAGCCAGCTGGGGGTCACCCGACCGGACCGGCAGGCGCGGCGGGCGGTGCAGGTCGGGGCGTGGAGGATAGGGGGATGAAGCGTCCGATGCTGACTCAGCGGGAGGCTGCCGCCGCGTGCGGTGTGAGCCGGTCCACGATCCGCCGTCGCCGTGAGGCGGGGGACCTGCCTGGTGCGGTCGCCGTGGCGGTCGGTGCCGCCGGTGATGATGGCGGTGCCGTGGTAGAGCTGGTGGGGCGGCCGGTGGGCGGCGTAGAGGGCCGTGGCCCCCACGTTGACCGGCGAGCCGTTGACGTGCCGTCGGCGTAGAGGGCCAGGGCGAAGCGCTGAGCGTCGGTCACTTTGGGTGCCTTTCGGGCTGATTGGGCTTGGGTTGCTGACCGGCTGCTACTGCCGACCAACAAGACAACGGTACTGCACTTGCATGCCGTACCGGGTGATTTCGAGGGCGTTTCCCCAGGTCAACCCATATGGAGACGCCGGGACGGGGTGTTGTCGTGTCGCCGCTGTCCCCGGAGCGGAGCGGCGGGGACGCCGTCCGGCAGCGCGGAGCGCTCGGGGCGGCGCGCAGCGCTGTCCCGCTTGGCCGGACGGCACCGCCGTGGGGCGCGGAGCGCACCCGGCGGCCGGTGGGGCGGGGTCGAGAGCGCGGAGCGCGCGGCCGGGGAGCGGAGCGGACCGGCGGCCCCGCCCCACCGTTGGCGTGAGAGCGCGGAGCGCTCGGTCCGGGGAGCGCAGCGGACCGGCACGCCGTGGGGGGTGAGGAGCGCAGCGGATCACCCCCCACGCGGCGGCACGTCAACACCCCGCCCCGGCGACTCCAGAGAACGCGGGCCGTCAGGCCCGGCCGTGCTGTGCTGCGCCTCTCGTGCCTTGCTGCGCCCCGTACTTCGCTGCGCCCCCGGGGTGGCTAGGCGTCCTGGCCGAGCCGGACGGGCATCAGCAGATGCCGGTAGTCCTCTTCGGTGATGTCGGGTCCTGCGGTGAGCAGTACGGGCTTGAGCGGCTTGCCCGCTTCCTCGTCGCGGAGGTGCAGGGTGATCGTCTCGCCGTCGAACGCGGTCAGGGCGTCGGCGAGGAACTTCGGGTTGAGGGACACTGCCCGGTCGCGGGGGGTGGTTCCGGCGGTGGTGGTGGATGCGAGCGCCATGCCCTTGGTCCGGTCCCGGTCCTCGGTCGTGCCGAGGATGGGGGCGAGCGTGAGGCTGCCATCCGCCGCCCACATGAGGCTCACGGGCGCTTGGGTCTCCCCCAGGGCCTTGATCAGGGCGTGGCACTTCTTCAGGGCCCGCTGGGTGGGGGTCCGGGGCAGGGCGATGGAGCAGTCGGTGGTCTTCGGGAAGAGGGCGCTGTGCCTGATCTGGGCGCCCTCCAGCTGTCGGATCGTGATGGTGGTGGTGCCCGTGGTCAGGGTGATTCGGGGTGTGCCGTGCGCGCTGATACCGATGCGGGCGCGTCCCTGGTGGTCCTTGAGGCGCTTGGCCAGTCGGGCGAGAACCGTGGCAGGGATCAGGGCGGAGTTCGCCTCCTGCGGCGGGGTGGTGTCGACGACGGCGGGCACATCGGCCACGGCGAAGCGGTAGCGGTCGGTGGCCGAGAGTGTGACGCTCTGGCAGTCGACGGTGATGCGGACGCCGGTAAGTGCGGGGAGGGTGTCGTCGGTGCCAGCGGCCGGCAGAACTCGCAGGGCCTGGTCGAGGAACTGACGGACGTCCACGGTGGCGACGGTGGGCGCGGGGTGCGGCGGGTCGATGAACTCGTCGCGGTCGAGTGCGGGGACCGGGAGGCTGAGGTGCGGGGTGGCCAGGAGGTCACCGGTGAGAGAGACGGCAGTCCGGGCCGCTGCCGCCTTGCTCTCCCCCGTGACCATGGCGGCCAGTGCCTTCTTCAACTGGCTGTGTTGCAGGAGCGATGAGCCCGTGGCCGTGGTGTCCACGGGGAGCGTCACCGTGACGGCGGTCTCGGTGTCGTGCGTGGTCAAGGTCAGGATGCGGCGGGCTGTGGTGAGCAGGACACCGCATTGGGCGGGGGACGATCCCGTACCGGCCTGGACTCCGAGTTCGGTGATGGCGAGTGCGTCCGCGACCGGGCCGTACGGCGCGGTGAACTGTGCGGTGTGTGCGGCTTCCTGGCGGGTGGGCTGGGTGGTGGGCTGCTCGGACATGCTTCTCCCTTGGGTTGGGTTGCGCTTGGGTTCGTTGGGCGGCTGCTACTGCCGACCAACAAGACAACCTTACATCACTTACATGCCGCGCGAGGGTGGTTCTGAGGACGTTTCCGCAGGTCAACCCATATGGAGACACCGGCGGCGGGTGTTGTCGTGTCGCCGCTGTCCCCGGAGCGGAGCGGCGGGGACGCCGTCCGGCAGCGCGCAGCGCTCGGGGCGGCGCGCAGCGCTGTCCCGCTTGGCCGGACGGCACCGCCGTGGGGCGCGGAGCGCACCCAGCGGCCGGTGGGGCGGGGTCGAGAGCGCGGAGCGCGCGGCCGGGGAGCGGAGCGGACCGGCGGCCCCGGCATCCTCGGGCGTGAGAGCGCGGAGCGCTCGGTCCGAGGAGCGCAGCGGACCGGCACGCCCTGTGGGGGTGAGGAGCGCAGCGGATCACCCCCACAGGCGGCGGCACGTCAACACCCGCCGCCGGTGACTCCACAGAGGTTCGGGCCGTCAGGCGCGGCGCGCCCGGGCCGTCAGGCTCCCGCCCCCTTTGTGCCTTGCTGCGCCCCGTTCGGCCACGACGCCGCCGCGCTCTTCGTACCTTGCTGCGCCCCGTCCTGTCAGCGGATGCGGGCGACGGTGAGTGTGCCGTGGCGGCCGGACCCGGCGAGCACTTCCAGCACCAGCTCGGTGCTGAGTGCCGTGTACGTCTCGTCGCCCGCGCGGTGCTCCCCCGTGGCGGGTGCGCCGGCGAGTGCGGATCCGATGCGTGCGGCGAGCGCGGGGGCCAGGCGCGCGGAGAGGCGGGGCCGGGTCGATCCGGGCAGGAGGAGCGCGAGCGCGCGGGGCCGGCCGCGGGGGCCGGTGGCGCCGACCACGCGGGCGTCGACCGTGTCCGCGTGCCGGATCTTCACCCATGCCGTGCGGCGGCCGAACGGGTACGGGGAGCGGGCGGGCTTGGCCACGATCCCTTCCACGCCCTGCGCCCGGAGGACGTCGTACGACTGAAGGGCGAGTGTCCGGCTGTCCGTGGTCGGGGTGGCCTGGACCGGGGGGCCGACGTCCTTGAGGAGGTCGGCCAGGAGGGCGCGGCGGACGGTGTAGGGGCGGGCGGCGACGGGGCCGTGGTCGGGGTGCTCCAGGACGTCGAACGCGGCGTAGGAGGCCGGGTGACGGGCGGCCAGGGCGCGGGCCCGGTCCAGCGAGGACGCGGCGCGGGCCTGGACCGCCCCGAAATCGATCCGGCCCCCGTGCCAGATGACCGCCTCCCCGGACAGCACGGTTCCCGGGGGCAACGCCATGGCAGGGACGGCGAGGTCCATCCAGTGCGAGGTGACGACCCGGCCCGTGCGGGAGTAGCAGATCACCCCGTCCCCGGTGCGCCGGAGCATCATCCGGTGCCCATCGACCTTGACCTCGAAATGCCACCCGGGGCCGGTCGGCAGCATCGGTACCGCGCGCCAGTGCGGGCCGGATCGGGTACTCCACACCCCGACCCTGCCCCGTCCCGGCCCGCACCGCACCTCGGGTTCCGGGGCCCGGCCGGGGCCACCGCGGGCGCATGGGCGACTGGTCCAGGACACGGCGTTTGGATGACCTAAAGTCCGGATGGGGCACCGCTGTGGAAACTCAGTACAGCCGATGGGGAGTCAACTAATCTTCATGGTCAGCGGGAGACCGGGGGAAGAACATGATGTCTTTGGCCGAGCACCAGCGGTTGCACCTGATGTTCGAGGGTCGGTGCGCCGCCCGTGAACCCTCAAAGCCGAAGCTGGCCCCTGCGGATGCGTCAGTTACCCTTAGTGATGACTCCCGCCTCTATGTCTATAGCCGCACCCAGAACACAGGCGTCAATGTTCCAGAGGTTCTCGCGGTTGTCGCCGTCGCACCGTTCGTTACTGCGGTTGCGACGTCGTTGGGCACCGTGATGGGCGAGCGTATTGACCGGGCTCTTCACCTCCTCCTGCAAAAGCTGCCGAGGATGGCCATCTTGGTGAGCCGGGGAACGGGTGTTCAGCCTCCTTCAGGGCTACCAACCAATCCCAGCCCCGCGACCCTCTCCTTGATTGAGGGTCCGAAGATCCACATCGGTTCGGGGACCCCAACCGACGCGCTGAGTCTTCTGCCCACAATGGACTTTTCCGACTTGGCGAACATGGGCGACTACCCGCAGATCGTGCGTTGGATGGATGGCAGGTGGCACGCCCTGGCGATCAAGGACGAGCAGATCATCGACCTTGTCTGGGATGATGAAGCGCGTCAATGGGTGCTCTTCTGAACCTCTGAGCTTGACCCCGTTGGGAAACCCTTCTCTCCTGGGGCCGGCGGCTCGATGTGGTCGTTACGGCACCGGCTTCCCCACCGCCGATGGCGAATCACCAGGTGAGCGGTCAACGGGGGCCTGGCCGCTCCGGGCTGCCGAGTCAGAGGGTGAGGGCGGCGATGACGTCGTCGGGCAGTGGCGTGATGCCGTCGGCCAGGTAGCGGACATCACCGTGCCGTCCAGCAGAACGACCGCCCTACCCTTCTTGGCGATCTTCTTCAGGGCACGTTCCAGACGCGGGGCACGGGCGGCCAGCAGCCGCAGGACTTCCTGCACCCACCGGCGCAGGGCGGAGGCGGGGATCCGGTTGCCGTCGGCCATATGAGCCGGATCCGTACCGGGAGGCCTCAGGTCAGCGCCGAACGTGGACGGTCAGCGAGTGAGAGCGGCAATCAGGGCGCCGGGTGGCGGGGTGATACCCCCGGCGAGGTACCGGATGCCGTCGCCCTCCGGCGGAAGGACCGCGCCCTTGGTGAGCGGGTGCCGGCGGGAGGCTGCGGTGCGCCACCCGTACCGCTCGTCCCAGACCAGGGCGGGGGCCGGGGCCTGGTCGCCGTCGAGCACGAGCGCGGCAACGACCCTGTCGTCGCCGGGGAACTGGACGTCGGGTGCGGCCTCGGTGTTGGTCCAGCCGGCGCGGTGCAGGGCGGTGGTGACACCGGCCAGGTATGGGGCGGCCCGGCGGGCGCGCAGGACGGTGTCGGCGCGTGCGGTGGCGCGGCGGACCTGTCCGGCCGGGTAGCCGAGTGCCACCGCGGCTTGATCGGGGGTCAGGGACGGGTCGGTGTGCATGAGGTCGGCCATGCGGTCGGCGCGGAGCCGGGTGAGGGCTTCCTGTGCGGTGTCGCGGTGGATGCCGAGTGCCTCGGTCACCCCGGCAGAACTGATGGTGGGGTCGGCGTCGAGGAGTTCGGCGGTGAGGGCGGGGAGCTGGTCGCGGGGGACCTGGTCCCCGGTGCCCTCCGGGCGTCCGGTCACGGTCGGCTTGCCCGGCCGGCTGGTCTGGTACTGCCGGACGATGCCGCGGGGCCAGTGCTCCACCCCGCCGACGTCGGTGACGTGCTCGGTCAGGAGCGGGTGGCGCTTGTAGCCGTCCCAGGTGCGGGGGGTGACGCCGATCGCAGCTGCGCACTCCTGGCGGTCCAAGAGGTCATCGTCGCCGTCCTGGTCCGGAAGCGGCGGCACGGGCTTGCCCAGGAGGTAGGCGTCGACCTGTTCGCCGTCGTAGAGGCGTGTGCGGGCCTTGGGTGAGCTGACCGGCGGCGGGAACCCGGGGGCCTCGTACGGCTTGAGCTTGAGGTACCTCTCCGTGCGCAGTCCCTGCTGTGCGGCGAGGTCCGCCAGGGTGCGTACGAGGTGGCGGCGTCCTGCTCTGATCACGGGTGCTCCCCAACTCACCGTCTATAAAACGGTACCGGTGTCTGTGTCCTGGCCCAGCGTACGGGTACGCTGCCCGTACGAGGGCGTGACCTTACGGGTTGTGCGCTTGGGTTGGCCGGTGCCCGTGCTACCCGCTCCTGTGAGCGGACTGAGGGCGCCGGCCTTTTCGCGTTCACGCCCTGGTGGTTCTTCCCGGCGGCGGGGGCTGGTGCCGGTGACAGGCCGCCACCGGCACCGTGCGGTCCTGGCCGTACTCCGGTGACCGGACCTGACCCGCACACCCATACGGCACGGACTGGCCCGACCCTATCCAGCACCACGGCCCGGCGACGTGCCCGCACCGAGGTGCGGGCACGTGGAGCCGGGACGCTACAGCCAGTCAAATGTGCGCCGGATGTCGGTCGCCGCGCCCGAGAGGTTGTCCACGTCGAGCCGGACGTCGATGTCGTACGGGTCGTCGGCGGCCTCCATGACCCGCTCGGAAGCGGCGTCGAAGACCCGGGCGAACGCCTCGTCGACACGGGCGTCCTTCAGGGCCTGGACGATGCCATCCTGGTCCGCGCGGCCGCGCCGGACGGCGTCGGCGAGGAGGTTTAGGGCGGCGGCTGCAGCCGGGGCGAGCACGGCCAGCTCCTCCCCCGCGCCGGCGGCGGCGCCGGTCCGTTCGGCCGACGTCTCCACGTTGCTGAGCCGGGCGAGGGCAGCGCTCTGGCGGCCCGTCCTGATGGTGGCCTCCTGTCTCGTCGTGCGGGGTGGGAGAGGGGCGGCGCGCTCTGGCAGTGGACACCCACAGCGCCGAGAAAACTGTACCTTACTTTAAAGCACCATGATCGAACGGCGAGCGCGAACCACGCCCCTGCGGGCCGGCGCTCTTGGGATGATGTCGGGCATGACAAGCGAAGTGGCGACCATCGTCGCAGCGGTGATTGCCGGAGCGGTGGTGTTGGCCAGCGGGTTCTTTCTCGGCCGGAGGCAGGTCAGGGATCAAGCTGCGGTCGAGCATGGCCAGTGGCTCCGTGGACAGCGTCAGGACGCGTACATTGCGCTCCTCGATGCCTGGGATACCGCAGTGAAGGGACTTCAAAGGGAGATCGACCCGGGAGAGCACTTCGAGGAAGTAGCGGCGCATGTGGAATCGCAGAGCGGCCCCAGCTTTTGGGAGGACCACGAGGCGAGTACGGCGACCCAGGTGGATCGAATCTCTGAAGGCGTGCAGCGCCCCCTGGAGCGGGTGTTGCTTCTCGGCCCGGAAGCTGTGGACAGAGCGTGCATCAACCTTGCCGAAGCGCTGGAGGTCCTGGGATCGTCGGTGCGCTCGAACTCCGGAACCCCGGACTGGCCCAACTACAACATGTACCAAGACATGTGCAGGAATGCAGAGGAGGCGCGGAGGGCATTCCTGGACGCGTCACGCGAATCCATGCGCGCAGCACCACGCCCCGGCCACTGAGCGGTGCTACCACTCACATCCATATTGGGGCCCTGGCTTTGTCCACGAGAACCGGCTCTGGCTCAACTTCTGTGGTGCTGGTCGGCGGTCAGCGAATCTGGTCGGCGCTCCAGGGAAAGCGGCAGGTCAGAAGAGCGGTCCGGCGTGGGGACGGAGCGCAAGGAGCAGGACCACAGAAGTTGAGCCAGAGCCGGTTCTCGTGCACAAAGCCAGGGCCCCAACGACGTACCGGATGGCGGTCAGAGGCGAGCTGAGGCTCTAAAGCCAGGCCGTGGAACTCGGGCTTCAGGTGCCGCTGGCGGTGCCACTCAGCAGAGGGTCGACGAAGGCGGCAGCGAGAGCAGCTGCCTCGGAGAGCGTCGCGCAGCCGTTCAGTCCCACGACCAGTTTGGCCTGTTTGGGGTAGCCCTCGTGCCAGTTGGATCCGGGTATCTGGAAGGTGTCGGGGAGGGGCAGGTGCGTGCCGCAGTCGCGGCGTCTGTCGGCTTCGCGTTGCAGAGCTTGGAGCGCAGCTTGGCTGGGGACCGTCTCCTGTTGGCCGATGAGGAGAAGGTCCGCGAGGTCGCGGTAGCGGTTGGATCCGTGCTGGCCGCTTGCGCCATGTCGTTCGTACATGGCGCAGATCTTGTCGGCGACGTGGTCGACGACCGGGTACAGGCGAACCTCGGGCCAGTCGACGGGCCATTCGAGGTCGACGGCAGACTTGAGCGTGCGTACTTCGACAGTCCCTGTGAGCGGGCGGCCGACGACGAGGTCGACCTTGATGGTCATCACTTCGGCGGATCCGAGGTAGACCTTGAAGTACTGGGCTCCGCCGCGTCCGTCCTCTGCGGCGCCGCTGTATTTGGTGGGTGCGTAGCGAAGAAAGTCGTCGAGGTCGAAGGCGGCTGCGTCGATGACCAGTTGCCGGACTTCACTAGCCGTGAGGTCGAGGTTCGTGCTCTGAAGGTCGATGTCCTGGCTGAGACGGGCGGCGCCTCGGTAGCGGACGAGGAGGGCTTGTCCGCCTTTGATGAGCCAGCCGTCCGGGTCCTTGGTGAACACGCGGGCGGCTAGCCGGTTGAAGTAGAAGATCTTCATGAGGTCGGTGACGCTCATGCCTGTCTTCAGGGACATCTTGCGTGCCGAATTTCCCAGAGCCGTTTGGAAGGCTCTAGGGGTGGCGTAGGTCTTCTGCAAGTGGACATCCCCGGGCAGTCAGTTGGATCACTGATCGTACTCGGAGTCCGGTTTGCCGCCCGCGCTTTTTTGAACATCGTCCGTGACCTGGTGCTGGACTGTGTGCTCGGTAGAGGTCTCGTGAGCTGCCCGGCCGCTTGATGAGTCTTGTTGCTCGATCGCAGGACGGCTTTCGACAGTTGCGGCGCCGCTTCCTTGTTCGAGAGCTCGGGGATTCGCGGTCTGCTCGTGTATCCGCCGCATGGCCTGCAGAGGAGCGTTCGTCGCCGCACTCATCTCAGCAATCCGCCGCAAGGTCTCCTGCAGAGCGCTGTCCGGCAACGCCATCTGCTCATTCATCCGCCGCATGGTTTCCTGCAGAGGAGCACTCGTCGCCGCAAGCTGCTCACCAATCCGCCGCATGGCCTCCTGCAGAGGAGCGTTCGTCGCCGCACTCATCTCAGCAATCCGCCGCAAGGTCTCCTGCAGAGCGCTGTCCGGCAACGCCATCTGCTCATTCATCCGCCGCATGGTTTCCTGCAGAGGAGCACTCGTCGCCGCAAGCTGCTCACCAATCCGCCGCACACTCTCCTGCAGAGCGCTGTTCGGCAGAACCGTCTGCTCGTGCATCCGCTGGATGGCCTGGATTGACTGGCGGATGGCAGGGCTAGGTTGGTAGGCCTCTCGAGTCATTAGTTCGAGGGCAGTGGCGAAGCCTTCTGTGCTGGCTCTGGCGACTTCTTGGGATCTCAGGTGCTTGCCGGCTTGGTCGACCAGGTGCTCGATGAGTTCCTGCCCTGTGGCCTGGGCGGGAAGGCCGTAGGTGCGGGTAAAGGGCTGGGCGGATTCCTGGAGGTCTTGGATCTCGATGAGGTCGAGACGTTCCGCGTCGGCGATGACTCCGCCGAGGTGGCCGCCGTCGGTTTTGCTGCGGAGCAGGTCGAGAATGGTGCGGCGGGCTGTAGTGACGGGCAGCCCTTGAACGAGCGTGATGTCGTCCGGCTCCAGTTGCACAGTGCGCAGGTGGACGAATGGCTCGGTGGTCGTCCGTCGTCGGGGCACGCTGATCTCGGTCTTCGGAGCGGGAATGTCTCCCAAACCGTGGAGCTGGCACGCGGAGGCGTGGGAGACGACACCGGAGTCCTTGCCCCCCAGCGGGCGCTCCGAGGCGAAGACCGCGGGTTGCAGGCGCAGCCAGGCAACCTTGAGCTCCAGGTGCAAGGGGAAGCCCGCCGCTTGAAGGAGATAGACGCCTCTGCCAACGTTCTCGATCAGTCCTGCTTCGGCTAGCCGAAGGATCTGCACGGCGGTCAGGCCGATCCGCTTCGCTTGGGCAGCGGTTACAAGTCCCCATTGGTCGGAGGCGTGCTCGGCGACGCGCCTCAGCTGCTCTCCACGGTCCATGCAGCCATAGTTACACATGATTCTAGAATCTTGCAGAGTTAGTTACGCCTGGGTGTAACTAACTCTGCAAGACCGCCCCGGCTAGGCGTAACTAACTCTGCAAAAAATCATTCGAGAGCCGATTCAGTTCGCCCCGCCGGCCCGGTCAGGCGGCCCAGCCGATCGAGGACACGTAGCTGTACCCGTCGTAGTCCGAGCCGATCAGGTCCAGGACCTCATCCCAGACCGCGTCCAGCTCGTCCAGGTCGTCGTCCATCCACGCGTCCACGGCACGGTCCCAGACCCCCCGGACGTTGATGCTGCGGGGGGCCAGGTCCCGCCGGTACCTGTCGTCCACCCCGGTCTGGTTGACCGGGTTGATCTCCACCCGGGTCCCCCGGCCCCCGTTGTTGAGCCGGTGCTTGAGGTCGGTGGCGACGTTGCGGCGGCGCAAGTCCCAGTACGCCGCGTCCAGGCGGGCGAGGTTCGCTTTGTTCGGGGTGCGCTCCTCGGCGAGCCACGCCATCAGGGTGCGCGGGGAGACGTGGACGCCGGCGCGGTCCATCGCCTCGTATCCGGCGTCGGACTTGGTGAGGTAGTTCAGGCGGGCGGCGAGGCCGCGGTCGCTGTCGACCGGTGAGGCGACACCGCGCACCATCCCCTCCATGGCGATGCCGAGGGCTTCGGCCCCGGGCGCGCCGTCCGCGCCGTACTTGCCGAAGTCCTTCCAGCGTCCGGCCATCAGCCGCCCACCTTCCCGACCAGGTACTCACCGGAAGCCTTGCCGTCACCGGTCTTGATCTTCAGTTCGGCCACGCCCCGGCCCTCGGTGAACACCTGCCGCCAGTCCCCGATCACGTGGAGTTCGTCGGTGTGCTTGAGCGCGACGACGTCCAGTCCGGCCTGGTGGGCCTTGTAGGCGCGGCCGCAGTGCAGGGCGTACGCCTGGCTGTGGATGTTGTGCATCCAGTCGGGGCGGACCATCTCGCGGTTGTGGATCGACTCCCCCATGGTGCTGACGAACTTGCTGTACATCGCTTTGACGTACTCGATCATCAGCGTGTCTCCGGCGGTGATCGCCTCCGAACGGGCGGACGTCAGGAGCTTGCGCAGGGCGTCGAGGAAGTTCTCGGTCGCGCCGGACGTCCAGGACTCGTGGACGGTCGGGGCTCCGGTCAGGCCCCACTTCGGGCCGGACAGGCGCAGCAGGAGGCGCAGGGTGGCGTCGGTGATCCAGAGGGCGCCGGGTTCGTCGCGGTCCCCGAGCGGGTTGGGCAGGTGGGGGTGGGTCCACTCGGCGGGGGTGATCAGGTGGACGCCGGAGCGCTTCGGGCCGACGCCGTCCGTGCCGGTGGTGTGCTCCAGCTTCCCGATCGGGAGCCACACCTTCAGCGCGGACAGGTAGGCGGCGTTGACGTCCAGGGCGGTCACCCGCAGGTCCGCGTGGGGGGCGCGGAGGGAGTAGGCGGGGTTGTTGTAGGCGGGCCGGGCCTCCCAGATCTGATCCGGCTCCTTCTTCGACGGCTTGTGCAGGATGTCCGGCAGCGCCGGATAGGCGGTGTACTCGTAACGGGCCGTGGCCCGGGTCTCGTTGAAGAGGTGCATGACGTCCGGGATCGCCCTGTTGATCAGCGCCTTGAGCGCGGCGTCCTCGTCCCCGCCGGCGCGCTCCGCCTCCTGCTCGACCGCACCCCGGATCAGCGCCATCAGATCCGCCTCGGCGCGCTCGGCGGACTTCGACCGGCGCTGCGGGCGGGTCGGCACCGGGGCCGGGACCGGCGAGACCGGAGCCGGTGCGGGTGCGGCCGGTGCGGGCGCGGTGGCGGTCGGGGCCGGGGCCGGGGCGGTGGTGGTGACGGCCGGGGCCGGGGCGGTGGTGGTGGGCTGGCACAGGGCGCCGGAGTGGAGCGGGCGGCCGTCGGTGGACTGGTAGGTCGTCTCGACACCGCACCGGACACAGGGGCCCGGGTCGCCCTCGATCGCGCGGCCGTCCGGGCCTCGCAGGGTTTCCAGGCCGGTGAACGCCGCAGGCACCGGGGCAGAGGCCATCGAGGCCGGGGCGGGCTCCTCGGTGAACAGCGCGGCGACCGGGTCCGGGGACGACGGGGTGGGGGTGGGGTGGATTTCGGCGAGGCCCTTCAGCAGGCGCAGGTAGGGCAGGCGGGCGGGCGGGACGGGGCTGGAGGCTCCGGTCTCCCAGTTCGCGACGGTGCCGCGCTGGACCCCGACCGCCGCGGCGACCTGGGCGCGGGAGAGGCCGGCTGCCTCGCGGAGCCGCAGGCGCTCCTCCGGCGGGGGGATCGCGGCGTTCAGCCGGGCCTCTTCGAGCAGCGCTTCCACGCTGGTTCCTTCACTCATACGAGAACTGTACCGCACTTACACAACTATTAGTGCTAGATTGCGCAGCAGTTGTACGTGTGTTGGCGATGGCAGGGTGAGGAGCACGATGATCTGGACTCCGGAGGACGTGGCACGTGATCAGGTGCGCCGTCAGGCGGCGGGCATGACCGGGGCGCAGGTGGACCAGGCCGTGGACACGGCCGTGGTGCGGGTGCGCGAGACCCGCCAGGAGCTGCGCTCCCCGGTGGCGGTCCGGGAGTTCGCGGCGGATCCGCAGGAGCTGGCCGACCGGTGGGCGGCCCTGCTCACCGAATGGCAGCGGGTCGCCGCCCACCTCGCCGCATCCGGTGCCGGCGTCTACGACGGCGACCTGGACGAGAAGGGCAGCGCCTGGGCGCGGGAGCGGGAGGAGCGGCGCACCACGGCGCTGCGGACCCATGCCGCGTGGACGGAGCAGCAGCGGGAGAAGCGGGACGAGCTGTGTGCCGAGGTGTGGCTGGGCGCGGCTGCCGGGCGGCGGGTCCGTGCGGTGGCGGCGCGGGCCGGGCTGACCCCGAACGAGGTACTGGTCCAGCTCGTCGAGCGGGTGAGCGTCGATGATGACGGGGTGGTGTCCGTCGCCCCGTTCACCCCGGGCCGGACCGCCGGGCTGAGTGAGGAGCGATGAGCATGCAGGGGATCACGCTGCGGCCGCATCAGGTTGAGGCGGTTGACGCGATCGTGCGCGGCCTGTCCCTCCCGGCCGACAGGACGCTGCCCGTGGGCGGGCTGCGCGGCCAGGTCCACATGGCCACCGGCACCGGCAAGACCGTCACCGCGGCGATGGCCGCGCTCAAGCTGTGCCCGAACGGAGTGATCGGCGTCCTGGTCCCGACCCTGGATCTGCTGACGCAGACGATCGAGGCATGGCGCCGGGCCGGGCACACCGGCCCGGCGGTCGCGGTGTGCTCCCTCGGGGCGGACCCGCTGCTGGAAGCCCTCGGGGTGCGGTGCACGACCAACCCGACCCAACTCGCCCTGTGGGCAAGCGACGGGCCGGTGCTGGTGTTCGCGACGTACGCCTCCCTCGCCCCGCAGGGCCTGGCCGACGACCAGAACGACGACGCCCCGGACACCGCCGCCCCCGGCGTCCTGGAACAGGCGCTGCGCGGCTCCTACGGGCAGAAAATGGCGCCCTTCGACCTATTGGTCGTGGACGAGGCCCATCGCTCGTCCGGCAGCGCCGCGAAGGCCTGGGCGTGCGTGCACGACCAGACCCGCATCCCGGCGATGCGGCGCCTGTACATGACGGCGACCCCGCGCCTGTGGGAAGCGGGACCCGCTGCGGCGGACGTCGCGGAGAAGGAGGACGTCGACGCCGACCCGGAGATGTCCGCCCCGGCCGGGACCGTCCCGCAGAACGGCGGTGAGGCGCTGGGCGGACGGCTCGTCGCCTCGATGGACGACACCGAGCTGTACGGGCCGGTCCTCCACGAGACCGGCCTCATGGAGAGTGTGGAGCGCGGCGTCCTCGCCCGGTTCGAGATCGACGTCCTGGAGATCCGCGACCCCTCACCCCTCGCCGACGACGCGTCACTGGAGGAACGGCGCGGCCGGCGGCTCGCCGCCCTACAGGCCGCGCTCCTCAAGCACGCCGACGAGACCGGCGTCCGCTCCTACATGACGTTCCACTCCCGCACCCTGGACGCGATGAGCTTCGCCCGTGCGATGCCGGAGACCGCCGCCCGCCTCCACCACGCCGACCCCGCCGCCTACCCGGGCCGGGTCGGCGCGGACTGGCTGTCCGGCGAACACCCCGCCACCCACCGGCGCGACGTCCTCGCCCGGTACGCGGACGGCCTCGACGCGGATGGATGGGTCTGCGAGCTGTCGTTCCTGGCCAGTTGCCGGGTCCTCGGGGAAGGCGTCGACATCAGGGGCAAGCGGGGAGTGCAGGCGGTCGTCTTCGCCGACACCCGCAGCAGCCCGGTCGAGGTCGTGCAGATCATCGGGCGGGCGCTGCGCCAAGAGCCCGGCGACGGCAAGGTCAGCAGGATCATCGTCCCGGTCTTCCTTCAGCCCGGGGAGGACCCCGGCGACATGATGGCCTCCCCCAGCTATACCGGGCTTGTCGCGATCCTCCAGGGCCTGCGTGCACACGATGACCGGGTCATCGAGCGCATGGCGCTGCCCACCACCACCGCACGCGGACAGATCACCTCCGTCCTCGCCCTCGACCCGCAGGAAGCCACGGCCGACGAGAACGGCGACCAGGGCGAGGGCCAGGAGGACGTCCCCGACGAAAGCGTGGCCGCCGGCCCCGGCGACGACGACCAGGACGACGCCGACACCGACGAGCACCAGGACGACGAGGGCGAGGGCGGCGAGGAGACCGGCGCGGCCCCGGGCATCGCGGGCACCAGCACGCCGCTGCTGCGGTTCTCCCTCCCCCGCGACCCGCAGTCCATTGCCCTGTTCCTCCGAACCCGCGTCCTGCGGCCCGACTCCGAGGTCTGGCTCACCGGGTACAGCGCCCTGCGCGCCTTCGTCGACGAGCACGGGCACGCGCAGGTCCCCAGCGAGACCACCGTCGAGCTGGGCGACGACGGCGGCACGTACGGGCTGGGCAGCTGGGTCACCGAGCAGCGCCGCGCGTTCCGCGCCGGGACCCTCAAGGCGTGGCGCACCGACCTGCTGAACGAGGTGGGCATGGTCTGGTCGGTCGGCGACGCGGCGTTCTGGAAGAACCTCGGTGCGGCCCGCGCCTACTACGCCGTCCACTCCACTCTGGCCTGCCCGAGGAGCGCGGTGATGGACGGGGTCGCGGTGGGCCAGTGGGTCGCCAATCTCCGCAAGCCGGGCGGACTCGGCAGCGACCCGGTACGGGCCGACGAACGACGCCGGGCACTGGAAGCGATCGACCCGGACTGGAACCCGCAGTGGCCCGTCGAATGGCAGCGCCACTACGCCGCCGCCCGCATCCTCCTCGGCGAGGAACAGGGCCCGGCCGATGTCCTGCCCGGCGTCACCGTGAACGGCATCGACGTCGGCACCTGGATCGCCAAGCAGACCGACCCCTCCATCTGGAACACCCTGCTGCCCGAACAGTCCGAGCGCCTGGAAGCACTCGGCCTCACCCCCCGGGCCACCCCGGCCGGGAAAGAGAGGGGGGCCGGGGCGTTCGAGCGAGGCATCGTCGCGCTCACCCAGTACACGGCGCGGGAAGGGCGGGTCGTCGTACCGAGGACCCACATCGAGGAGACACCCCACGGAGCGGTCCGGCTGGGCACCTGGATCAGCAACACCCGCACCCGGCGGGACAAGCTGAGCACCGAGCAGCGCGAGCAGCTCGCCACGCTCGGCATCGACTGGGCGACAGCGACCTGACCCACCCGCAGGGGCGGGGTCCGGTGCCGGTGGCTTCCGCCACCGGCACCGTCGGTTCGGGCCGTACTCCGAAAGACCCGCCCTGACCCGCACACCCATACGGCACGGACTACCCCTGACCCTATCCAGCCCGCCAGGCGGTCACAGCCGGTTGAGCACGTTGTCCGGGCGGCACACCCCGCAGGCCTGGACACCGCCGGCCAGCTCCGCACGGGCACGCTCCGCACTGATCGGCAGCATCATCCGGTTGCCCCCGGTGAAGCAGTCGCCCCGGTGGACCTCAGCGACAGACCTCCCGATACCGGCAGAAGAGATGCCCCAGTCAGGCGTCGGCGCGCGGGGCGGCACGGCGGACCGGGCGGCGGCCGACGGCCACCGTGCGCGCTGAGGTTGTACCGGCCGCTCGACAGCCGCGATCTGCTCACGCACCCGGTCCAGAGAGAGAGCCAGCCACGTTTCCAGCGTCCGCAGCCGAACCACGTCAGGCGGCAGATCGCCCATGGAGGGCTGCGGTGCGCGCTGGGACTGTGCCAGCCGCTCGACAGCCGCGATCTGCTCCCGGACCCGCTTCAGGGAGAGGACCAGCCACGTTTCCAGCGTCCGGAGCCGCTCCAGGTCAGGCGGCAGATCACCCATGACCGATCAGCCCCTTGCAGGCAGCCGGCTCACGCCGCGTCCGTACGCCGGTCCCCGCCGGTGAGCCGCCGGAGCTCCACCCGGGCCGCGGGCGTCCAGCCGGCCGGAGTGGACCAGAACGGATGCCACTCGATCCGGGTCGACAGCATGAGCAGACGGCGGCGCAGCTCGGTAGCACGGCGCGGACGCGGCACGGCGAGCGCGCGGTAGGTGCCGTGCCACTCCTGCTGGGCGCGCATCAGGTCGTCGGGGAAGGGAAAGCGATCCATCCCCTCATCAGAACATGTGTTCGAATTCTGATGCCACTCCGGGCTCACCGGCCCCGGCCGGTGCCCAGGCGATTGTCCTGTGCCATTGAAGTTTGATCTTTGCCATCGAACCTTGATCATCTGCAGGTTCGTGCCATCGAAGTTTGATCAGTGCACGGTGCGGGTGGCCAGGGCGATGGCGGGGCCTTCGCCCAAGAAGCACAATCAACCGGGACCGGCGAAACTCGATAGCCCTTCGCGCCCGGCTCTGCATACGTTCGGCCCCATGGCTGACGACTGCTTCGGGCATCCACGACTCGCCGGGATCTACGACCCACTCGACCCCGACCGCAGCAATCTCGATGCCTACCTCCGGATAGCGCGAGAGCTGAGGGCGCGCCGGGTGCTGGACATCGGCTGCGGTACCGGGGTGTTCGCACTTCTCCTGGCCGGCCGCGGGGTCGACGTCGTCGGTATCGATCCCGCCCAGGCATCCGTCGACGTCGCCCGGGCCAAACCGGGCAGTGAGCGAGTGCGCTGGATCTGCGGTGACGCGACAGCCCTCCCGCCGCTGCAGGTCGACCTCGCAACGATGACAGCGAATGTCGCCCAGGAGATCGTTGATCCGGACACCTGGCAGAAGACGCTCCAGGGAGCCTGCGAAGCGCTACGGCCGGGCGGGCACCTGGTGTTCGAGACCCGAGATCCGGCCAGACGTGCGTGGGAAGAGTGGACCCGCGAGCACTCCTACCGCGTGACACGGATCCCGGGCGCCGGCACTGTGGAGAGCTGGGTCCAGCTGATCGACGTGAGTCGGCCCCTGGTGACCTTCCGCTGGACCTACGTCTTCGCCACGGACGGACAGGTGCTCACCTCGGACTCGACGCTGCGCTTCCGGGAGCGCGACGAGGTCGAGACGGATCTGGTCGCCCACGGCTACGTGGTGCACGACGTGCGCGATGCGCCTGACCGGCCAGGCAGAGAGTTCGTCTTCCTCGCACGACGCCCCTGACGCAGTGATCCACGCCACTCAAACTTCGATGGCACATGCTCAAAGTTCAATGGCACAGGACACCAACGCGACACCGTCCGGGCGGGCGGCGTAGGCGAGGATGGCGCACATCCGCGACAGCTCACCGTGCTCGATCGCGGAGCCCGGGTCGTTCGCGAGGAGCCGCACAATCGCGGTGACCGTGCCGACCGCGGCCAGAAGCCGGACCTGCTGACCACTCGAGAGCCAGCCCGCGACCTCCAGCAGCGCGAAGGGAAGCCCAGCCAGGTCCGCCACGGCTGCCGCGTCGACACCGCCCCCGCCGTCGACGGCCGCACCGTCCCGGTCCATCCGGTCGCAGCCCCCCGGGTCCAGCGCACCCATGGCCCTCTCGACCGCGTCAGCCAGCTCGCCGACAACCCACCTCTCCAACCTCCCACCCGCCGCCGGCACGGGCAGCGCCCGCATCCACGCCGCCGCCCGCTGGCTGGCCTCCGCAGCCCCGGCCAGAACCTCAGGCTCCCCCCTCCCACGGCTCGCACGACGGACCGGCGGGGGCAGGGACAGGCAGATACGAGATCGTCATACCTCGCTAACTGAATCCACTCCCGCACCGTCACGGCGCAAGGCCGGGCAAGGCCGCTCGCCGGGCGGGTCACTTCAGCGTGATGCACGCCTTCGTCGACAACCCCCGGGACTCCACACAAACACTTGCTTGGGGCCAGCATGCCCACTTTTGCCCCGACCCACCTCCACGAAGGCACCGATGGGGCTGGCCGCCGTCGCACTGGCCCCGATTGCCCCGCCACCGCGTCGCCCGTACCCGCGGTGGTGCGGACCGCCCCACTGGGTGAGGTGACGACGCTGGCCGGCGCGGTCGACCTGGTACCGGTAGACCGATCCGGCTACACCCGCTCGTCCTTCAAGCACTGGAATGCTGGCGCCTCGCCCGCCAACGCATCAGCGTCCTGTTCGCCATGCTCCGCGACGGCACCTTCTACGAGTCCCGCACACCCGCGGACATCGAGCTCGCCGCGTGACCCGAGCAAGACAACATCACCCCAACCCCAACACAGGCGCCTTGACAAGAAGCCCCCGGCTCTGCGCATCCAAGAACAACAAGTCCGACAGCTGGACGCCGTAAGTAGTTTCCTGACGACCGTCGTGCGCCACCAAGTAGCCCGTCTCGGTTATGTCGCACGCAGGTGAAGTTGACGTAAATTGGCCAATCAGGTCTGGAAGTCGACCATGACAAATGAGGCTTTTATCGAAGATTGATACCAATTTAACGCGTCGTTGACCGTCGGTGATTGCACGGTTATGATCAGCCAGTGCTTGCGTGTCCAAGGGTGCTTCAAGAGACTCGACGGCATTACATAAGCAGGCTTAAGCCCGCGCTCGCTGACATGCAAGAACGAGTGGATGCGAGCTCAAAACAGAAAACCCCTGGGGGGGGAACATGACTTCTTTCATTAAGCGAATAACGGGCACCAAGGCTGGCAAGGCGGGCGTGGTTGCTGCGCTCTCGGCTGCCGCTATCGGGCTTGCTGCCCCGATGTCCAGTGCGGCCAACGAGTCGAACTGGACGGCCGGCTGTCGGGGCTACTGGTACAGCACCTCGGGTCACGCCTACTGCTACGACGCCCTGCGTCAGTCCAATACTGGCTTTGGCTACCAAATCAACTACAACTGCAACAATGAGGTGGATAAGCAGCACTGGAGGAACCCGGGCCGCGGATACGAAGGCAAGATGTCGACCTACGAGTGCACCTTTAAGATCAACGGCACTCGGGTCTCCTAGTACTAGCTCTTCAGTTCTGTGGGTCCGCGCCAGTGGCGCGGGCCCACAGCACATTTCAAAGGAAATTCTCATGCCGCCGGTTCCTGCCGTCCGAACGGTTGGCCTTTCGCAGGGCTACAGAAATCGACCTATCATTGAAAATCTTGACCTTCACCTTAAGCCCGGGGTAACCGGCCTGCTTGGACCCAACGGGGCAGGAAAAACGACACTGCTGCGAACACTCGCGACCATTACTCCCCCGCAAGCGGGATTTCTGGAAATTTTCGGACAGGTGATCCGGACTGAGCGGGACGCGCGCCGAGCACGCAGGATGATCGGCTATCTTCCTCAGGACTTCGGATACTACCCATCATTCTCCGTCAAAGATTTCGTACGCTACTGCGCATGGCTACGTGAGGTCCCCGACAAGGCCGCCGGACCAGCAACTTTGAAGGCGCTCGAAGCAGTTGGGCTGACAGATCGCGCCGGGCACCGGATGAAGTCACTTTCCGGCGGCATGCTGCGCCGTGCCGGGATTGCCGCCGCTATCGTCGGCTCACCCTCCCTGGTTCTGCTCGACGAGCCCACCGTCGGACTCGACCCCGCACAGCGTCTCGACTTCCGGGAACTCATCCGCTCGCTCGCGCGCGAAGGCGTTGCCATCGTCCTCAGCACCCATCTCGTCGAGGACGTAGGAGCGTCCTGCCAGACAGTCCTCGTTCTCCAAGACGGGCAGATCGTCAGCAGCGGAAGCCCTCAGGACCTGGCTCGACAAGCCACGCCATCTGCTCCAGGAGACAGTCCGCTGGAGCGCGGCTACATGACGGTCCTCGCGAACCGTGAGCCCGCCCGGGAGACTACGTGCTGAACACGTACAGCATCGAGCTTCGACGCTCTCCCCTGCTTACCGCTTTCCCTTTGATGCTCCTGGTGGATCTTGTCGTCCTCTTCGGACGGTCTCGGCATTGGATAGGTGTCTGGCCCGAAGCAACGGTAGCCGCCCAGATCGTCACCTTGTTCCTCGGGCCGGTACTTGCAGGCGTATCCGCGTGGCAGGCGGGCCGCGCATCGCGCGCAGGGATGTCGGAGATCCTCCTGGGTGCCGCCCGCCGGAGCTGGCGCACCGAAGCCGCGCGCCTGGGCGCCACCCTCACCCTCGGGTTCCTGGCTTACGCTATCGGCTGCCTCACCGCCGCCGCCGTCTCGTGGCGCGAGGCGGGCCCCGGATTCCTTTGGCCTTCTTACCTGCTTCTCGGTGCATCAACTCTCCTGATGTTCGCAGCAGGGGGGCACCTGGCCGGCCGCTTGTGGCCGTCCGCCGCATTCACTCCAGTGATCTGCGCGCTCGGCGGATTTATCGTCCTGCTCGGCACACCCTTCAGGTTCTACGTTCTTGCCGGGCCGCCGGACGTTCAGCTCAGCATCGCGCCAGTCGCCGCACGTCTCCTCCTAGCAGTCGCTGTGACCATACTCGCGGTCGCAATCCCGGCTCCATGGAGCCGGGCTGGCCAGAAGGCACCTGCCAAACGATTCCTGCCTCGACACACTCGCCCGGCGGTCTTCGGTGCAATAGCCCTCACCGTCGTCGCTCTGCTTGCCCTACCAGCGGCAGGAGAGCTGAAGACAGAGCGGTCTGCATCCGCCAGCCAGATGCTGTGCGCCGAAGCCAACATGACCGCGCCACGTGTGTGCGTGTGGCCCGAGCACCGAAAGTATCTCCCGGAGCTGAACAAAATGGCTGAGCGGCTGGGAAGCCAAGACTGGGGTAAGGCTCCCGACACGTTCTACGAGTACGGACTGCGGCGCCACCAGCTCGGGGACGGAGGCTTCGACATCGCTGAGGGCCACGTGCGTACTGCCGCGATCGCTATGGCGCATCGGACGTTCGTTACATCTGTAGGCCGCTGCCGGCCACCACGTGAGGAACGCCGGGTGTGGCAGGCGATGGATAACATCCACCTCTGGCTGGAATACCAGGCCATGGGCCAGGACCCTGCCGCGGCTGACGAGGGTTTGAACCTCGTCGGTGTAGACGAGGCCCAGCGCACGGCTGCCGAGGTGACACGCAAGTCACCATCCGAGCAGCAAGCGTGGCTGACGCAGCAGACCAAGCACCTGAACACAGAAGAATGGTGCGAGCCTGATGCGCGCGACTGACCTGCTGCGATACGCACGAGTTCATCGTGCAACGGCAGTGCTGATCGGTGTCACCGCGGTTGCAATCCTGTCGGCCTTGTTCGGCGGCACACGTATCGCAGTACCCTCCTTCGGCAACTCGGGTTACTCGACGGGAATCCCCTATCGCCGCGAACTTCCTATACTGTCCGCCGTGTTTCTCACAGCAGCCTTCGGGGGAGCCATGGCCACCCAGGAGGAGACTGGCACACGCAGAGTGCACCGTGTCCACGCTGGCTACGTAAGCAGTCTCATTGCCCTCGCCTGCGGAATCTCCTTCGTCACCGAAGCGCTAGCTGTGGGGCATGAAGCAGCGATCGTGTATGTCCGCTCCCTACTGCTCTGGTTCGGACTCGCTCTCGTATCGGTGAGGCTCTTCGGAAACCAGCTCGGCTGGATCATCCCGCTAGTCTCCGTCTTCCCCTTGATCTGGTTTGGACCAGCGTGGTGGGACTGGACGGCCGCCCCTCCGTCCAGTCTGCACAGCTGGGCCCTCGCTGCGCTGTCTCTCTGCGCGGGCCTGGGAACAACCGCAGCCAGTCGCTGGCGGCTTCATATGTTGAGATCAAGGCAACTCCCCGGGAGGTAACCTCAAAATTTCGTGACGGTCCGCCGACAAAGTCGGTGGGCCGTTCCCGTGCCGTTGGCTGAGCTTGCTTTTTAAACCCCACCTGGCTCTGCAGATGACTGCTGACAACAGCAGCGGATGCTTTAGGGCCAAACTGTGATGGCGACGGCGGTTGGGATGAGAGCGCACGTGAGGGAGAGGAGCCAGTAGCGGGGTGCGGTGAGTTGGGTTCGGCGGGCGAGGGGGCGGTTGGCGATCCACCAGAGGACGGCGCTCGCAGTGATCATGGGGCCGAAGAAGAGAAGTGCCGCATTCGGACTGTCGTCTTGCTCGTTGTTCGGGATTCTTGTCGTCAGCCCCATGTCGGCGAGCGGCCAGTTCGATAGCAGAATCCAGAGCATCAGCATGGGCACGAGGGCTGGGATGCCCAGTAGTAGATTGATTCCGAGTGGTGTGTACCAACGTCTGGTCATGGTCCCCCCGATCCTGGACTGCGACGACATCGCGGCCCCCTCATCACCCACGAAGCACACTCGCGCTTCCACTGCAAACCTGCACCGCCGCCCGAATCCCAGCGGCACCCCTCCCACCCAACCACAGGCGATGACCGCGCTCACCGACAACAACTGCCAACTCTCAGCGACAGATTGGCGACCCGGTTTGGTGCCGGCCCTGTGGTGGGCGGGGCGGCTATATGCCTCGCCGGTGGCGAGGACTCTGCCCACGTCGTGACGGGTGGCGGGGCGGAGGTCCTGCGAACCCGGTGGCCGGCCGGGCCCGGGCCGGGGCGGTTTCGGTGCACCGGCTGGTGAGCCGGTCTTCGCGTGCAGGTTTCTGAACCCCCTGCGGACGCGGGCTGGTGTGAGTTTGTTCGGCTCGGATGGTTTCTCCCACGGCCTTCGGAGGTCGGTGGCCAGTGGACGGGCGAGCCGGAGCTGGGCATAGGCGGCGATCACGAGCCAGGTCCACCGGTCGGCCGCTTCCGAGCTGCGAAGCCGGGGCCTGGTCAAGCCGGGTGTCTGCTTGAACAGGCGAAACGTGTGCTCCAGAAGGTCTGACTGTGTGGGAAGACGTTGGGGGACCCAGTAGGCACGTACGGCGATCCTATGCTGAGCGCCTTCGACCTGGACTTCTTCGACGGCGCTCAGCGTCGTCGTACCGTTTTGGGCTCCGGGTAGGGAGCCCGGTCGAGGAGGTGCCGCCGGTACGCGGGTACTGCCCTAGAACGGCGGGTCCTCGACGTGTCCCTCATGGTCTTCCTTGCTGCTCCCGCCGTCGTTGTCCTCCGCGCCGGCGACCCAGTCCTTGCGGGTTCCCCACCGCTGTTCGTGTTCCTCGCGTTGAGCGGCAACGCTGGGGATGGCGGCAAGTGCTTCCAGGGGGCGGTTCTGGCGTGCCAGCAGGTGCGCGCGGTCTGCGGTGGCGTTCCGTCCAGGGTGTTCCGCGAGCAGGCTGATGGCCTCGGCAAGTCGGCTGTCCCGGGCCATCAGTCCGGCGATCGTGCAGGCTCGTTCCTCGGCGTCCAGTTCGGGTGTGGCTTCGATTTCGGTGATGGCTTCGCGGCAGCGTCCCAGTTCTCCCATCAGCCACCACCGGTTGGACGGAATCCAGTCCCCACGCTCCGCAACGAACTCCGGACTGCACTCGTCCAGGAGCTGCAGCGCCCTGTCGTGGAGCCCCTTCTCAGCGAGCAGGAAGACCACCCCTTGCAGAGGGCTTTCCCACGGGTCTTCGAAGGTAGGCCGCCCCACGGTGATGGCTTCCTCGAACCGGCCTTGCTCGATGAGGAACTCCATGAGGAGCCCCTGCTGACTGCTCGGATACCTGGCAGTGGCGATGTGCCTGCGCAGGACCTCCTCTGCATCCTGCGCGCGTCCCGCCGCCGTAAATGCCTGCATCAGAGGGCGGAAGGCTTCGCGCGCATGGCCGCCCGTGGCCGCTTGCTGCAGTTCCTCGACCCGTCCGTGCCGGGCGAGCAGCTGCGCGTACGACTGGACGGTGTTCTGCGGGCCGTACCGGCGCGCGGCCACATCGCCGCCGAGCACCCGGATCGCCTCCTCGACCTGACCCGACCGCTCCAGGACCTCCGCCTGGAGGTCCAACGCCTCCCAGAGCGGGTGGGAACAGCCCTGCGTCTGGTGATGGCGTGCCTCGTCGGCAAGCGGCACCAGGAGCTCCAGCACGCGGGCGTCCCTCCCCTGCCCCTCCGTCATCGCGACCAGGCAGCGCATCGTCCACCGGTCCCGCAGATGCGGTTCGAGAAACGTGATCGCCTCGTCGACACGCCCGCACTTCACCAGGGTTTCGGCGTAGACCTCACACGCGCCCAAGGAGGACTCCTCCCCTACGGGACGCGTCAACGCCAATGCCTCCTCCACCCGGCCCGACGCGAGCAGAATATCCACACCCGCAGATACGGCCGGGAGCCAGCCGGTCTCCGCGAACGGCTTCATCACCGCCCACGCCCGCTCGAACTCACCCGCCGCCTGCAGCGCGCGCACGGCGCCCTGCGCGCAGAACCAGTCGCCCCGCTCGGCTGCCGCCCGGGCCACCAGATCCACGTGCCCGTGCTCAAGAAGAGAGTCCACTACCCGCGGAGGGACTCCTCCTATCCGGTCCGCCTGCCACTCAAGATCATCAATGTTCACCGGGAAAGAGTAGGAGCCACCACTGACAATGCGGCACACCCCGTCGGTAGGCGCGGTATACGCGGATGATCGTCGAACCGGTGGGCAGCAGCTCGGGCCCCGACCGAATGGAACGCTGGCACGCCCCCGACCTCAGCAATCAACCGGCCCCTCCTGGTCGAGAAGACAAGCGTTCTCGCCGCGCTGCCGTGTGAACCGGGTCAGATCACGGCAGGCCAGCAGTGCGTGCAGGTCACGACGTTGCCCGTCAGACAGCGCGACTCGGAGAATGTTCGGCACGGCCCCTCGTCAAGGACACCCACCCGACGCAATTGACTTCACCAACTCCGCTTAGACCTCAAGGGGCCCCGCTCAGCTTGTCGTTTAACCTCGGCGCTCGATGAGACGGGCGAGTGATTCTGTGGGCCAGCAGAGCCAGTGCAGGAGTGGGTCGGTGACCACGAAGTAGTGGGCGCTGACCCAACCTCGCTCCTTGTCCAGGATCTGCGTGGCCTCATCGCGGTAGACGTAGCGGAGATAGCGGCGGCGGAGCGGCGCTCCTGCTATCAGCAGCACTGGTGAGGCGACAAGGACGGCCAGCGGGACCAGGACTTTCATGACCGTGAGCTTGGCTCTCTCCTCATAGCGCATGCGCTCAGTGTGCTGGTCCTCTGTGTCGCTCGTCAGCCTGTCCTGCGGGGTTTGGTGCCCACCTTGTGGTGGGCGGGACGGTTGTATGCCTCGCCGGTGGCGAGGACGCGTCCCACGTCATGACGGATAGCCGGATAGCGGTTCTTCGAGCCGGGCGGTCGGCCTGGGCCGGGACGGGAGGGTTTCGGTGCGCCGACGGGTGAGCCGGTCTTCGCGTGCAGGTTTCTGAACCCCCTGCGGACGCGGGCGGGTGTCAGTCTGTTCGGCTCGGTCGGCTTCTCCCAGGGCCTGCGGAGGTCGGTGGCCAGCGGGCGGGCGAGGCGGAGCTGGGCATAGGCGGCGATCACGAGCCAGGTCCACCGGTCGGCCGCTTCCGAGCTGCGGAGCCGGGGCTTGGTCCACCCGAGGGTCTGCTTGAACAGGCGGAACGTGTGCTCGATGTCGAAACGGCGGAGGAAGGACTGCCAGCAGCGGTCCACGTCCGCCTCGTTGGCGCCGGTACGCGACCACAGCCACACCGGCTTGTTGACTCCGCCGCCGGGCAGCTTCTCCACGGCCAGGCGGATGACGGTGCCCTCGATGATGGGCAGCGGCCCGTCGTGGTCGAGCCATGCGGCCCGGCGGGTCAGCCGCGGGTGCAGCCGGTCCCATGCCTGCGCGGTCGCCTTCCCATAGAGCCGGGTGTCCGTGACCGTCACGGCCTGCTCGACGCCCCAGGTCGTGGGGTCACCGAACACGAACTCGCCGCCGTGCTTGGGCGGCCGGCCACCCTTGGGGTTGGACAGGTGGAACTCTTCGCGAGTGGGCGTCGGACGCCGCATCACCCGGTCTGAACGGAGCCGGCCGAGAATCTCGACGGGCAGGTCGGCCAGCAGGTGAGCGATGCGCGGGGCGTCGTATCCGGCGTCCAGCACGACCAGGGCCTCCGGGTCACCCGGTTGCCACTGGCCGGCGGCGACCAGCCGCTCGATGACCTCGCGGATCTGCATCGTGGTCACCGCGGCGACGTCGGCGCCGGGCTTCAGGCGGACGGCGTCCAGCACCGCCGTCCAGGACGTGCGGCCACTCTCCAGCGCGGCCACCACCGAGTACGGCCAGCCGGGCACCATCTGATGCTTGCCCTCGCCCCGGCCGAAGGTGTGACAAAAGGCCCGGTCCGCAGACGTGTTGGCGTCCGGTCGCAGCCACGGCGAGACATCGACGGCCAGTACGAGCCGGCCGTCCGCCCCCCTCGGCAGCGGGACCCCGGTCAGGGCACGACGCAGCCGGGCGACGTCGATCCGTCCCTGGTTGAGTCCGCCGTACAGAGCTCCGTGACCACGGCGGTGTTCGGGCGCGAGCGCGAGATCGACCAGCGTCCGTACCGGCCCGTCCGTGCACAGCAGCGCGTCGCACAACTCGAACAAGGCATCGCCCCGCACGGTCAGACACGCGTACAGCTCCGACCGGAAGTGTGACACTTCCGCGAACGCATCCCGCAGGACATCCTGATGCACCAAACTCACGACCACGGCCTTCGCGCTGATCCACTCTGTGACGGAGCACAGGATCAGACGAAGGCCGCCTACACGTCCGCCGAACTGCGAAAACACTGATCAAGTTCGAGCCGCGTTCGATGTCGCATGTTAAAAGACAAGCTCAAAGAGCGTTTTGTCCTGACAGGGGTGCTTCGTTGCAGTTCAGGTGGCAGGCCGCTTCGGGCCGGCTGAGGCGGTAGACGCTTGTTGTGGCAGATGGGGCGGGTGGCAGCCTTCGAGAGCCCGTTTCGGTCCCTTCGCTCCTGTCTGATCCCAACACGCCCCCGGTCGCGCCTGTTTGCGCCCTGTGGCCGGACGGCGGCCATCGGTACTACGGAAACATGCCTCGCCGACAGCGGCCGTACCCGAGTGACCTGTCCGACGCCCGTTGGGAACTGCTCGAACCAACCCTGACAGCCTGGCGAGCAGAACGCAGAGGGACCGGCCTGGACATCGGGCGGCCACCCGAACACGACCTGCGCCGGATCATGGACGCCATCCTCTACGTCGACCGGACCGGCATCCCCTGGCGCTACCTCCCACACGACTTCGCCCCGTGGGAAACCGTCTACGGATACTTCGCCGCCTGGCAGAAGGACGGCGTCTTCGACCAGCTCAACGGACTCCTGCGACGGCTGGTCCGGAAGGCCGAGGGCCGAGACGCCGAGCCCAGCGCCTGCATCCTCGACGCCCAGAGCATCAAGACCTCGGCCAACGTGCCCGCGGCCGGCCAGGGCATCGACGCGGGCAAGAAGATCGCGGGCCGCAAACGGCACATCGGCGTCGACACCGCCGGCCTCCTCCTGGCCGTGCTGGTCACCGCCGCCAGCGTCTCCGACAACGCCGGCGGAATCCGCCTGCTCTCGAACATCGCCGAAGGCCACCCCCGCGTCACGAAGGCGTGGGCCGACAGCGGCTACCGCACCAAGGCCATCGACCACGGCGCCCGCCTGGGCATCGACGTCGAAGTCACCCGCCGCGACCCCGCCCAGAAGGGCTTCAAGGTGATCCCGCGGCGCTGGGTCGTCGAGCGGACCTTCGGCTGGCTCATGCACCGCCGCCGCCTCGCCCGCGACTACGAAACCCACCCCCACCGCTCCGAAGCCATGATCAACATAGCGATGATCGACCTCATGAGCCGCAGACTCACCCGCGAATCGACCCACAACTGGCGCGACAGCTGAACGGCGGCAGCGTCGGGCTCCTGTGAATCACAGCAGGTAGGGCCACAGGCTGACGCTGTTCCGCTCCACACTGATCTCGACCCACGTTCCATCGACAGCAGTCGACGGCGGCGGGTCGGCGAGGTCGAACAGAATATGGGTTCCAGCTACTTCCAACATGGCTCCGCCATCGACCGTCAGGCCCAGCCGCCCCCGAAAGACGATCCGACCGCCTTCCTCCTCATCCACCCCGGGTGAAAATGAAGTGGCCGGTCGAGTGTTGCCGCCCCAGGCCGCGTCCTCTTCAACAGTCCACTCCACGTGATGTTCGCGGCCCACTCCCGTCGGACCGCCGCACCACAACGCCGCAGCGGCACCCACCTTCGAGCGGACCCGAACCATCGCGCGCCCGTCTGCGATCTCCCCCACCGCTTCTACCTGGACCAACACCCCGCAATCATCCACGACAGCACTGCGTTCCCAAACACTCCCGCCAGGACAGAACGCTCTTTCAGCTCACTTTCACCTGAGTGCTTCTGCTGGTGTCTCAGTGACCGGCGACCTGGCCGGAGCCACGAGGAACAGATCCGGGTGGCCGGACGGTATAGACCGAGGGCAGCCCAGCAGGGCGTCAGCCGCCGTGGTTGCCTCGCCCGGTCGACGTGCGAAGGGTGCCCGGACGGCCCCCGTTTCCGCACGGTACCGTCCGGCCGCCCGGCGGGTGGTGGCATGCCGGACGTCCTTCGAAAAGAGCTCTCACCCGTCACTGGTCGGCCGTCGCGGCCTGTCCCTCCCACCCCGCGGGAGGGAGGCTTCGCCGCCGAGGTTGGTGCGCCGGGTGTCCGCGTGCACCCGGGCGTGGACGCCGGGCTGGGCGTGGTCACGTCGGATCGCGGTGATGCCGGAGGTGGCCCAGAGCTGTTGCAGCTCGTCCATCAGGAGGAGGGCGGTCTCCTCGTCGGCGGCGGTGATGTCGAGTACGACGAGCCCGGGCTCGCTGACGTGGCGGGCATCGATGACGGAATCCATGCCCGATGCGACGCCGCAGCCGCCGGTTCCGGTTCACGGCCGGAGCGTGCGCCACCCGGATGAATGAGCGCGAGATGTGAGGTTGTCCTGCCGTGTGCCGCTCGCTTCCAGTATTCGAACATGCGTAGCATTCTGGTGCGACGAGGTACGACTTTCCCCAGGATCTGCGCGACGCCCAGATTGCTCTGCACCAGGCCCAGTCCGAGTACGACCAGTGCGTACGGACGCTGCCCTGGTCGGCCGAGCCGATGCCCGGCTGGCAGTCGGACAAGCAGCTCCACTCCGACTACCGGCCCGCCAAGCCGGACAGCCCCGGCTACACCGAGGAGCAGCACCAGCAGGTCGCCGGCTACCGGAAGCTTCTGCTGGAGCTCAGCGCCCAGGTGAGCACCCATCCCTTCTGGCAGACGTTGGACCCCGGCAACGTCGTCTCCGGCCGGATGCAGCTAAAGCACGTGGACGACCAGCCCGGGGGCGAGGCGGCTTAGTGCGCTGCCGGGCGGAGACGCATCCGGCCCGGAACGGACCGGAATGCGGCCCGCGCGGCGCCTCCGCGGGATCAGGTGAGGTCGCCCGGGGTGAGGTCGGGGCGCAGCCGGTGCCAGGAGGGGTGGCGCAGACGTCCGGCGGGTGCGGGTCGCGTAGCCGACCTCGCCGACCAGACGGGGGCGCACCCACCGGGCCCCGGCCACCGGCGGAATCTCGGCGAATGGGCAGGTGTCGATGGCTGCGACGTGGAGAAGGCCAGCGAGGCGGGTGCGTTCGGCCCGGCTCCAGCCGGTTCCGACGCTGCCCGCGTAGTGCAGTTGCCCACCGAGCTGCTCGCCGACCAGGACGGCGCCGGGCAGTCCGGTGAGCCGGCCGCGCCCGGGCACCCACCCGCCGACCACGACGTCGGCGGTACGCACGAAACGGATCTTGATCCACGCCTTCGACCGCACCCCCGACTCGTACCGGGACGTGAGCCGCTTCGCAAGCAGGCCTTCCAGCCCGGCGTCCCGGACCATTTCCCAGGCCTGGGCACCGTGCCCGACGATCGCCGCGGGCGTCGACCAGGCCGCTCCGACCAGTCCGAGACCTTCCAGGAGTCCGCGCCGCTCCGCGTACGGCAGGCCGGTCACGGGGCGGCCGCCGGGGTGCACGACATCGAAGAGCGAAGCGCGTGAGTTCGTGGATTCTCGGACGTGGTACGGCCCGAACCGGATCGGAATCGACGCCCTGGCGTTGACGCGCGCGCGGGTTCGGGCATGATCTTCGGCCTGAGGGTCTGACGGATCGCTCCGCGCATCGGGCGCTCTGGCGTGCTGGAGACCAACCTGCGCCAGGTCGTGTCGGCGCAGCGGTCGCGAAGTTGATCAACAGCTTGTCTCGCGATCCGAATGCGCCGACTTCGGAGGATGAGGAAGCAATTGTCGGCGCACGTGAGCTGGGCTGTCCACTCGTGTTGGCGAGGCCTGCGGCTCTTGCGCTCCTCGAACGAGGGGCCTGCGGCCGCTCCGTCCCCGCTCGGCTCCTGTGGTTGCCTGCCTGTCATGGTGGTGATGACACCCCGGCGCAGATTCCGGGTGGCGCGGTGAGACTCTCGGATTGCCGTATCCGACAGGTTCAATGGAGCCGGCGAGACGACCGACAGGAGCAGCGCGCATGGAGTCAATCTTCTTCTCAAGTCCTGGGGAGTTCCGGGACTGGCTGGAGGAGCACCACGCGACTGCCTCCGAATGCCGGGTGGGCATGTGGAAGAAGGGAACGGGCAAGCCCGCCCTGAGCTGGTCGGAGGCAGTCGACCAGGCCCTGTGCTACGGCTGGATCGACGGCCGGCAGAGGCCGGTCGACGACTTCTCCTGGTCGATCCAACCGCGATGCCGGCCGGCCGCATCAGCCCCTGCGCGGTCAGCTTCTCGATCTTGCGGAGGTTGTTGTTCGAAGCCCGTGACCGGGAGTGCGAGGAGAAGCCGGTCTGGGAGTTCGAGGCGGCGCAGCTGGCTCGCTTCCAGGCGGAGCTGCGGGCGTGGGAGTGGTTCAGCGGGCGCCGTCCTACCGCAAGTCGGCTATCCACTATGTGATCAGTGCCAAGCGGGACGAGACTCGCGAGCGGCGGTTGGACCAGCTGATCGCCGACAGCCTGGAGGGGGTGCGGCTCAAGCAGTTCCGGCGGCCGGGAACCTGAGGGCCCTCTCGAAGGGGCCGAGCGCGAGCGCGTAGCCGTCCAGCGCGGGACCTGCCGTTCCAGGAACCCGTCGGGCTTGCCCTTTCGTCGCCCAAGCGCAGCGATCGACACCGCCGCCCACGAGGCGCCAGCCGTCACCACAGCCTCCACCGCCCGCCGCGACCTCGACCCCGGAAGCTCGCCGAGCGCGTGACGATGCCGGCCCGGCACGAGAGGGCCCACCCGCGGCGAGCCAGGCCAGCGTACAGGCCGACTCGTGACCAGGCGTCTGCCGGAACGGACAGAACCACGTTATTGAGCGGAACTGTTCTCGAAGTCCTGCCTTGTTCGCTTCAAGACGGGTGAAGGTCTCCGCTGGTATGCGGCCGGCCGTATCGTTCGACGAGGGCGTTGCCGATCGAGGCCAGGCGGTCTCGGACACTCGGAGGGCCGGTCACCTCGACCCATTCGACCAGTCCGGAGAGCTCGCCGGCGAGGATGTACTCGTTGGGGCCGCGGATCACGACCTCGATGCGGCCGTCGGTCGTGGAGCCTCCCACGTCGAGCCGGTCGCCGAGCGCCATCTGGAGGATGCCTACCCCGTCGGGTGCGCATACCGCCCGGACCTCCAGCGGCGTTCGTTTGCGATCGACCTCTTCGGCGATCTCATTCCAGCTCTCGGCAAGGTCGAAGTCCCCAGGTCGGTGCACAGGGTCGCCGGTGGGGTCGGCGGACGACACGCGGTCGATCCGGAAGACCCGTCGGCCGGTCTCGGTGTTGGAGACGAGGTACCACACAGGACCTTTGGCGACGATGCCCAGCGGGTGGACGGTTCTCCGGGTTTCGACGCCTTTGCTGTCGACGTAGCCGAGCGATACCTGGACGCCGCTGATCACCGCGTCCTGGAGTTCGTCGAGGAAGCGAGGCGGCCGGTGCTCGATCCGGCTCGCCCCCCATCGCTGCGGGTCTACGACCAGGGACGACGCCGCTGCCTCAGCCTGCACCTGGAAGGGCTTCGGTAGAGCATGGACGAGCTTGCGCAGAGCTGCCTTCATCGCCGGCGTCGCATCCGAGGTCGGGCCGACGGCCAGGAACAGGGCGCGGGCTTCACTGGCGGTCAACCCGGACAGGTCGGTACGAGCACCGCCCACCAAGCGCCAGCCGCCGCCTCGGCCCTGCACGGAGTACACGGGCACCCCGGCCATGGCCAGGGCGTCGAGGTCACGGCGGGCGGTGCGCTCCGAGACGTCCAGCTCCCGGGAGACCTCCGCGGCTGTCACCTGCTCGCGCCGTTGGAGCAACAGGAGTATGGCCACCAGCCGATCGGATCGCATACAGACAAAACTCTCATAAAAACCGGTCACAAGGTGACCGGTTTAGGGAGCAAGGTGGCGACATGACCTCATCGAGGAGGTCAACCGCCAGCGAGCGCCCTCAGAGAGGAAACGCAGTGTCCAACCAAGCAGAATTTCCCGAGCCCACCCTCATCCAGGTCAACGGTGTGGAGCTCGAAGTCTTTGAGGCGGGCCGGGAGAACAAGGGCAAGCCCATCGTGCTCTGCCACGGCTGGCCGGAGCACGCCGTCACCTGGCGTCGCCAGATGCCGGTCCTCGCCGCGGCCGGCTACCACGTCATCGCGCCGAACCAGCGGGGATATGGCAACTCCTCTTGCCCGGCCGAGGTGACCGAATACGACATCGAACACCTGACGGGCGACCTCGTCGCGCTCCTGGACCACTATGGCTACGGCGACGCCACCTTCATCGGCCACGACTGGGGCGCGTTCGTCGTCTGGAGCCTGGCCCAGTTGCACCCCGACCGGGTGAACAAACTGATCAACCTGAGCCTGCCTTACATGGAACGCGGAGAAACACCGTGGATTGAGGCCATGGAAACCTTCCTCGGCGGCGACTTCTACTTCGTCCACTTCAACCGGCAGCCGGGCGTCGCGGACGCCGTGCTCGACGCCAACACCTCCCAGTTCCTCCGCAACCTCTACCGGAAGAACGTGCCCCCCGCACCCCCTGAGCCGGGCATGGCATTCATCAACCTCGCCAAGGCGAAAGCACCGCTCGGCGAGCCCGCCATGACCGAGAGCGACCTGGCCGTCATCATCTCCGCGTTCGAGACGTCGGGATTCACCGGCGGCATCAACTGGTACAGGAACCTCGACCGTAACTGGCACCAGCTGGCGGACGCCGACCCGATCATCAAGCAGCCCATCCTCATGATCTACGGCGACCAGGACGTGGCGGTCCCGAGGTTCGAAAGACTGGCGGAGTTCGTGCCCAACGTGGAAGTGGTCGGCCTGGACTGCGGTCACTGGATCCAGGGGGAAATGCCCGAAGAAACCAACCGCGTGATCTCAGAATGGCTGGACCGGCAGGGCTAGTGTCTCGTGATCCGGTGCGTATCACCTGAAGGCCCCGAGTACTACACACCGGAGAACGGGCCCGGCCAGCTCGGTCACATCGGCGAGATCACGAACCTGCGGGGGACCGAGGCCGACAGCGGCGCCAAGTGCACCCGCGGCCTCATGGTCTCCACCGACACGTCGGCCGGGTCCATCACGACCGCCGAGGCCGGAGCCGGGCGCACGAGAGTCAGCACGCGACTTTCAGAATCTGACACAGGAACGCATATTGCTGCGATCACTCGCAGATTTTGCGTATTACTGCAGATTTCTCACACGGACGATTATTCGCCGGTTCGAGTTTCCGTTCTCCGGCGGCTGGAGCACAGCGGGGCGATGCAGCCGTCCCCCGGCTCTGCGGGGCGTCGCCGGGGCTGCTGGTCCTGTGCGGTGCTTCGGCATCCTGCGCGAAGGAGTTCATTCATGCGTGAAATCAAGCCCCTATTTGGCGTGGACCGACTCGTTGGTTCCTTTTCGGCATTCACTTTTCGGCCCGCGCGCTTACATGAATTTCCTGGCACGTGGTGATCCTCACGTCATTCGGGTCGGATCAAGCCATCTTGATCGGATCACCTATTCGCCCGTCCCGGGACTTTGACTTGAAAGCTGGCTCCCGCTCGGACAGGCCGGATGAGTGGAGGTAGGTATTCCATCAGCAAGCCAGCGCTCCGGTGACTCTTTTGTCGATTTTGTCTGCATTTTCACCTGCCCGAGTCCATCAATTGAGGCGTTGAGGCAAGAGTGTTATTTGGAAGCCAAGGAAAATGTGAACCGCGTGGACAACAGGATCCCGCTCGTGAAACGGTCATGCCTGTCGGAAGCAGCAGGGGTTTCGAAATGTGTTCGATGCGAAGCGGGGCGACGGTTTCCGTAAAGAGAAATCTTCGTGTTGCGGGCTCGGATCTCGCGTATGTGCGGTGTTGCATGCGCATCGCATAGCGAATTGCTGTGCCGAATGACTCCGACGAGAAGAATCAACTATCAATTAAGCGTCTCTGGCGTTGGCCAGTGACGCAAAGGAGAAGAAAATGAAGAAGTTTGTTGCAGCGGCCGGCATTGCTCTGGGCGGCGTCGCCCTGGTGATCAGCACGCAGGGTTCCGCGCAGGCTTCGGTTCCGGCTGCCCAGGTCTCCGCCCAGACCTCCGCCCAGCAGACCGACGACGTCCGCCCGCAGGCGCTCAGCGGCCTTGTCAAGGCAGCGGGCAAGGCGGCGGGCAAGGCGTACGTGCACGCCAAGGCCGCGTGCTCGTCCGTCGGGAAGGCGGCCGGGGAGGTCGCGGGCAACTTCCTCGGCGGGTCTGTCGCGCCGGCTGACAAGATCGGCAACGCCGAGGCGATCGACACGGTCTTCGACAAGTGACACAACATCTCATGGTCCGGAGGGCGGCGCTGATTGTCGGCGCTGCCCTCCTGGGCATCTATTTTCTGTTCGCTTCCTTCTCTCAGATGCCTCTGACTCCGATGAAGGTGAAGTATTACAGCCAGGTCAACGACGTAATGCAGCCCTATCTGGCTCAGAACTGGATGCTGTTTGCCCCGGACCCGCTCTCGGACGAGCGCGGAATTTTGTCCCGTGCCCGATGCGCCGACGGCGCGGTGACTGATTTCTATGATGTCACCGGCCCGTACGTTCAGAAGGTCCAGGGCGACCGCTTCTTCCCGTCACGTATAAACCGGCTGGTCAGTGGGGCCGTTATGCAGCTGGACAGCAGTGACCCGGTCCTCCAGCGGCTGCGGGACACCGAAAAGGAAGCGAAGAAGAAGCAGCTCCCGCTCCTGCCGTACGAGAAGACGTCCCGGGAACAGGCTGAAAGGTTCCTGAGCAGGTACTCCCTGACGCAGATGCCAGGTGTGTGCGCCGGCCGCCCTGCTGCCGTACAGGTGCGTGTCTACGTGCATGAGCTGCCGCCGTGGTCCCAGCGGAAGAACGAATCAGCCAAGGGGTCTACCAAATATCAGGACCTGTCCTGGAGAGAGGTTGGAACTCTCACATGAGGAGGATCCTCACAAAGGTCGACGGGTGGTCGTCGAGTCCGGTCAGTGTGGTTGGTGCATCGGGTGCCCGGGTTCTTCTCGGGTTCGTCGGCCTCATGTACTACATCAGTCAGTACGGTGACCGCGAATTTCTGTTCGGTCTCGATAGTGTTCTGCCGAGGCAGGAATTTACTGGCCGAGTCGCTGAGAACGGCTCCTTCAGTCTTTACGCCGTCAGTTCTTCCGACGCCTGGTTCCAGATCGTGTTCCATCTGGGGATCATCGCCGCACTTCTTGTCATGCTCGGGGTGGGGGGACGGATAGGTCTGGCCGTCCACTGGGTTTTTCTGTGGTCAATATATGAGCGTCAGACGGTCTTGCTGGATGGCGGGGACAACCTTGCCTACCTCGTCATCCCTATGCTCCTTCTGACACGCTGCTACGACCGCTTCTCCTTTCCCAGTGGGATAGGTGCAAAAATAGTAGACCGCCTCCCCGAACAGATTCGTGCACAGCGACGCCGCTGCACAACCTCGGCGTGCTTGCCATCGCACTCCAGATATGTCTGGTTTACGTGGTCAGCGGCCTCTACAAGGTCCAAGGGAAAATGTGGCAGGATGGCACCGCCCTCTTCTACGTCCTCAGGGTTCCGGAGTTCAGCTTCCCCTCACTGTCGCACTTTGTGTACGAGAACGATTTCCTGGTCTTCTCCGGGACCTACGTGACAGTGCTCTTCCTCGTCTACTTCCCGCTGGGAATACTGGTGCCTGCCCTACGGCCTTGGGCTGCGGTCATGTCCATCGGGTTCCACCTCGGTTTCGGAATGCTCATGGGGCTGACCGGCTTCGCCCTGACCATGGTGGCCTGCGATCTGATTTTCCTGAGCAGAGGGCTTGACGAGGCCGTCACCTACGGGGCCGGGCGGCTCCAGAAGGCCCGCTCCCGCAGGCTCGAACAGCCGCCGGCCGGCGGAAGGCCCATGAGCGGAGAACACCCCGCCTCGGAGCCTGTCGCGTCCGGGAAAGCGGGGTAGCCAACTGCCTGGCACCTCAGAACCTGCCTTGGTTGCCCCCTGCCCTGCGTGGCCAGAATGAGGTCACACGGTTATGCGGGCTGCTTACTGATCGTTTCAGAATGAGGTACGGAGTCGTCTCAAGCAGATGATGCTGCAGGCGAGTTGGAGTAGTGCGAGGTGGAGGTCGGCTCGTATCTCGTAGCGGATGCGCAGTCGTTTGAACTGGTGGAGCCAGGCGAAGGTCCGCTCGACGACCCAGCGTGTCTTGCCCAGTCCCGAGCCGTGCGGGGTGCCGCGTCGGGCGATCTTGGGTGTGATCCCACGGGCGCGGACGAGACGCCGGTACTTGTCGTAGTCGTACCCGCGGTCGGCGAACAGTCGCCGGGGCCGCTGGCGTGGCCGGCCCCGCAGGCCGCGGATGCGGGGTATGGCGTCCAGCAGAGGCATGAGCTGGGTAACATCGTGACGGTTTCCGCTGGTCAGAGAAACGGCGAGCGGGGTTCCGTGCCGGTCGACGATCAGGTGGTGCTTGCTGCCGGGCCGGGCCCGGTCGACCGGCGAAGGTCCGGTGTGAGCCCCCCTTTGAGAGCCCTGACGTGCGAGCCGTCGATCGCGGCGTCGTCCATCTCCAGCAGGCCCTCTTTACGCAGTTCCGCCAGAAGAACCTCATGCAGGCGGGGCCACACTCCGGCCTCGGTCCAGTCCCGCAGGCGCCGCCAGGCTGTCACGCCGCTGCAGCCCACCAGCTCTGCGGGAACGTCGCGCCAGCTCACACTCTTGCGCAGCACGTAGACGATGCCCCGCAGAGCAGCACGGTCATCGGCCGGCAGCCGCCCGGGATACCGGTGTCGTCGAGGCGGTCGAACCGGCAGCAGCGGGGCTATGCGTTCCCACAGGTCATCAGGCACAAGATCAGCAGACACCCAACAGATCCTGCCGACCCAACTCCCAACTGCCAAGCCACCACACCGATCTCATTCTGAAACGATCAGTTAGTGTCGGTCCAAAACGCGGGACCGAACGCTGGTTCACCTGACAGCCGAGCGATTCCGGCCGGCGAAGAGGAGCCACCGGCGTTCGGTCTCCTCGGACGGCGATCCGCCGCCGATGATGACACACCCGCGTCCCATGACCGAGAAACGGAGCTGAAGAATGGAAACGCCATCGCCCCAGGACGGCGGGCCCAACCGGCAAGGATGTATGATCGGCCTGTTCTGGATAGAACAGGACAGGGTATGCCTGGGCTCACCTCCTACCGAGGAGGATCCCGGTGTATTCCTCTTCCCGGCCCGGCTCTCGATCGGTGAAGGCGTCCAGCAACAAGCGTGGTCCTGGACCGATATCGCAGACCTGCGAGTCCTGGATGTTCCGGTCCGATCATCCGCTGCCCGGTGGGCGACCCGGGTGACGAGCGTCGTCGCCGCAGCGCTGAACGCCTGGGGCCCCGGTGGTCCGTCGATGATGACCGCAGTGGTGTGCGCCCGGGACGGCCAGCGCGACGAAACGCCGGTCTTCTCCGGCGCGGCCACCGCGTACACCCAGCGAGAGGTCGACCTCTCGCTCGGTCTGCTCTCCCACTTCGTGCGGGGCGGCGCCTCACCGGCCCTGCTGACGCAGTGGTGGCAGGACAATCAGCCGTCCGACGTCCTGCACTCGCATGAGCGCGAAGCAGTCCTCGGAGACTGGATGTCACCCTTGATGTGAGACCCACGTGTCCGTCGGCACTTCCCCACTCCGAGAACGGCCCAGCGATGGAGAGCACGTCATGAACGACACCGCGACCAGTGACGCAGAAGGACGCACCGTGCTTGCCTTCGACGGTGACTGCGGCTTCTGCCAGGCCGCTGTCCGGCAGATCCAGCTGCGAGCCAAGCCCCGCACGGCGGCGGTCGCCTGGCAGATGCTTCCACCAGAGCTGACCGAACGGCACCTGGAACGCTTGGACCGGGAAGTTCTCCTCTTCGACGGAGACCGAGTACGCGGCGGCGGGGTCGCCGCCCTGGCCGGTCTTCTCGGATCCTCCCCGGCCCGCGCCTACCGGGGCGTCGGAGGGTTCCTGCGGCTGCCCCTGATCCGCCCGGCGGCGAACCTGATCCACCGCTGGGTGGCCAGGAACCGGCAGCGGATGCCCGGCGGTACTGCGGCCTGCGCGGTGCCCCACCCCCACAACTGAAAGCACAAGCACCCCCATGCTCCAAGTACCCGTCTGCATATTCAGCAGTTCCCACGCGCCGCAGGTCAGCCACGGCCACGACCTCGACCGTTTCGTCCAGATCGGCTCGCTCACCAAGCCACTGACCGGAACCCTCCTCGTCCAGTTGGCCTCCACCGGAACCCTCCAGCTGGACGACGCCCTCGAAGAGTTCCTACCCGCCCCCGCCGGGACCGGCATCACCCTGCGACACCTCGCGGAGCACACCGCGGCCCTGCCCCGCATCCCACCCCGCCTACGCAGAACCGACCCCTACGCCGACTTCGACGCCGGAGCCCTGGACTCGGTAGTACGAAACCTCGACTCCTTCACCACAGGCAGCCCGGGCCGGGAAGCGGAGTACTCCAACCTCGGCTACGCCCTCCTGGGCGCCGCCCTCGCCTCGGGAGCAGGATCGACGTACGAGGAACTGCTCCATGAGCATGTACTCGCGCCCCTGGGCCTCACCGCGATCACCTCGAACCCACCACCGGACAACCAACTGGCTGGACGCGGCTTCCTGGGCCGGCGCTTACGCCCCTGGACCATGAGCGGCGCGATTCTGCCGGCGGGAGGGCTGTGGGCCACCCCTCGTGATACCGCCCACCTCGTCACCAGGCTGCTCGTCGAACGACGCCTGGGCGAGCCTGCCCCCTCCTGGCAGACGACCGGACGGCTCCGCTGGCACGACGGTGCCACCCGAGGCGCCTCTGTCTTCGCGGGTGCCATGGACGACGGCACCTGGGTCATGGTCCACCGCCTCTCTGGACACGCACTGCCAACGGAGGAGACGGCCGCCCGGGTCTTGAGAGACGCGGTGACTGGATCGCCCGGCGAAACCTGAGCAGAAAAGCTTACCGACGACCTACTGGTGGACCGTAAGGCGTGATCGGGGCTGTTGCTGCCCCTCCCGTGCCACTGCCACGCCCCGGAGCTCTCACGGGCGAGGACGAGCCGGTCGAAGCCGGCCAGCTGTGCCCGGAGTTCCATCCACCCGCACCTCCGCACCCCACCCTGGAGGGATGCGAGAACGGCCTCGTGGCGGGGGTCCTCTCCGGTCGGCCCCTGGTCGCCATGCTCCTGCTCCTGGCCCTCTACCGTGTGGCCATTGCCTCCACCCGCAGGCCGGACGGCGAAGACCTCGAGGAACTGGTCGCCTACGCCGACTGGGCCATGGCCTCCCAGGTCTACTACGCCACCGCCCGGGCCCTCAGCACGGCCTGGTCCTGGTCCGGTGAAGGCGACTCCGTCATCGTCACGATCGACAACCGGGCCCGCCCGAGTGTGATGGGCTCGCCGCTCGTCCGCAGCCCCGGAGCCGGCTCCGGGGCTGTGCCGCCACCGCCGGCTTCGCGGTGAGGCTGGGCGCGGACCTGCTTGATCGGGCCGGTCCATCGTCCGGCACTACGCCGGTCCAGCAAATGAAGAAGGCCCTCACCGATCGGTGAGGGCCTTCAAAGGCTGAACCCTGGGGTGTGGCCTGCCCGCTTTCGTGGACTACCAGGGACGTTTCCAGGGTCTTCGCCGCCCACCATACCTACGATTACCGTGCACAGCACGCCGCCCCCGGCATCGAGCCGCTCGACAGCAAGGCCGTCGTCTAGCTGCTCAGTCCCGACCGGCTGACCCCTTACCTGACCGCGTGCGCCAGCGACCACGCCGCGGCGCTCGCGCTGAACCGGTGGAACAGCGCCGTTGCCGCGGCGTTCTTCGAACCGATCGGCCACCTGGAGATCAGGCTGCGCAACGCGCTGGACGCCCAGCTCGTTGCCGGTCAGCAGCGCCTGGGCCGGACCGCCGACTGGTACACCGACCGAAAGGTCCCGCTTGGAGACAAGGCCCGCGCGGATAGTGCCCAGGCCCAGCGGAGAAGTCCCTGCGGGCCTTCGACTTCGACGCCAACCCCAACATCGACGCCGCTACGATCCACACGCTGGCCAGCTGCGAATGGATCAAGAAGAGCCAGCCCCTCTGCCTGATCGGCGACTCCGGCACCGGCAAGTCCCACATGCTCATCGCCCTGGGCACCGAGGCAGCCATGAAGGGCTACCGCGTCCGCTACACCCTCGCCACCAAGCTGGTGAACGAGCTGGTCGAGGCCGCCGACGAGAAGCAACTGAACAAGACCATCGCCCGCTACGGCCGCGTCGATCTGCTCTGCATCGACGAACTCGGCTACATGGAACTCGACCGGCACGGTGCTGAACTCCTCTTCCAGGTGCTGACCGAGCGCGAGGAGAAGAACAACGTCGCCATCGCCTCCAACGAGTCGTTCGGAGGGTGGACCAGACCTTCACCGATCCCCGTCTCTGCGCCGCGATCGTCGACCGTCTCACCTTCAACGGCACGATCATCGAGACCGGCACCGACTCCTACCGCCTGGCCACCACCCGCGCGCGGGCCGAACAACCGGCCGTCGCAGGCTGACCTCCACAGTCAGCTCAGCGGCCCGTCGTCCGCAGGGACGACGGGCCCGGGCAGTCATCGAGGGCGGACGCTCTGGAACCAGACTCGCTGAATCGTCGGTAGTCGATCACGGCTATGTCTTCCTGCTGGAGAACCTCACGGGCCTGCGACGATGCCAGGAACTCGTAGTCCGTCCGCCGCACGAGCCAGCCATCGTCGACGGCCTGCGACTGCTCGTCGCCCAGACCGGGATGGACCGCCCATTCGTTGAGCCCGGCGGGCAGGTCACGCAGCATCTGAGCATATCGGGCCGCCTTGCCCTCGATGTCAAGGGAGAAGCTGTCCAGGAAGTCGTTGTCGGTGACCGGCAACCCGCGTCTCCGCATCGCTTGGCGCCCGGGTTCGAGCCAGACCCGGACCCCGAGGCCGTACTCCGCTGCCAGCGCTACGGTCAGTTCGAGGATGTCGTCGCGGCCGCCATCAGCCAGGCAATGAAAATCCAGATGGGTCGGCGTGAGCCCGGCGTCGGCGACGGCATCGATCTGGGCGCGGAACTCAAGTTCGATCTCATCGAGCCGAGCCTGGGCGAGCAAGGCCGCCAGGCCGTCAGGGGTCGGAGAGAACAGCTTCCCCGCGGGGTCCAGCAGTGAGGGAACCCGTTCTGCGGAGATCAACGGGCCCCACCGGATGCCGGGCATCTCGCACACCAGAGTCAGGTGGATACCGAACGGGACCTGCGGCCTCCTGCCGAGCAGTCCCATGGCCTGCGGCGCCCCAGGACACGGGACCATCAGGCTGCACGAGCTGGCGACGCCCTCTTCGATCGACTCGATCACTGCGGCGTTGACCGCTGGATACATCCCGAAGTCATCGCAGTTGACGATCAGCAACCGGGCATCGGGGGGATACCCCAGTAACTCGCTCGACAGCCCAGAAGATACGACGGACGCGGGAGCGCTGGCTTCATCCATGCCCGCAGTGTGAGCCCTGGCCAGGACCTCCGCACGGCAATTTTGATGCTGCGAAGCGACAGCACCGTCATTTCTCGTGAACATCTACGAGCCTGCTGATCACCAACTGCTGCCACAACCAGCGAACAAACGCTGCTGCTGAACGTGAACGAAGCCAGACAGCGTTTGTTCAGCACTTCGGACAGCACCCGGGCCTGTCGCCGTTCACTTACGCGGGTCGGGGAGCTGGTGCGTCAGTCGCGGATTCCCGCCGCGTGCAGTCTGCTGCGCACGTTGTCCCAATCCGGGGCGATCATTTTGGTTTGGCGGAAGCCGACGCTGCGGTTCTTGAAGCCACTGGAGGTGGAGATGCAGACCACGGGGCCGTCGAAGTCGTGGCCGGTACGCAGCCCTGCGAGTCCGGCGGCGCTGGAGAGTTCGGTCCACAGGCCGACTCGGACGAGCTCCTGCTGGGCGGCCTCGAGTTGTGCGTCACTGAGTTCGAAAACCTGTCCGCCGCTGTCCTTGATGGTGACAACGCCGCGGTAGCCGCTGACCGGGGAGACGATCGAGTATGCCTCGGTCTGCCCCACCGTGACGTGGGCCGCAGGCACTCCGCGCCGCATGGCCTCGGCGAGCGGCGCGGCCGCGGTCGGCTGGCACGCGTACATCTGCGGCAGCCGATCGGTCAGGCCGAGGCGCCGGAGTTCGGTGAATCCCTTCCAGATGCCGAAGAGGAGTTCGCCGTACGACGTGGGAACGAACACGGCTGCGGGGACGCCGAGGTCCTGGTGGATCTCGTAGGCGATGGTCTTGTATCCCTCGGGACCAAAGGCGTGGCCGGTGTGGGTGGTGGTGAGGCTGCTGACCGGGTGTAGGCCCGTCCGGTCAACGATCCGGCGCATCAACGGCCACCTCGCTTCCCAGGGCACAGACAGGACCACCGGCTCGTAGGCGTTCAGGAAAGAGTCGACGGCGGGCGACAGCTCCGGGCCTGCGATGACCACGCAGCGCAGGCCGGCGCGGGCAGCGTAGGCGGCCGCGGAGGCCCCATGGTTGCCGGACGACGCCACGACGATTCCCGGGGCTTCGGCGGCGACGGCAGCGCTGACGGTGCACCGGTTCATCCGGTCCTTGTGGCTCCAGGTGGGGTTGCGAGACTCATCCTTGATGAAGACCCCGGTCTCAACCTCGATCAGCGGCGTGCCGCCTTCACCCAGCCCCGGTGCGGCGAGTGGCGGCAGCAGCGGCGCCCAGCGGTCCAGCCAGCCGCTCCGCTCCGTGGTCGTGGCGAACATGGCAGGGTCGACCCGGTCGTAGGCGTAGTCGACTTCGACGGGATAGGAGATCTCGTCGGTGCTGGTGCGCGGGCATCCGCTGGTCATCGGTGGCCGCAACGGGTAGCAGACCGTGGGATCGCCCAGCGAGCGCTGAAGGGTTGCCAAAGACTGCTCTGTCGTCACAGCTTGAGCCTATCGATCAAGGGCGGCCCTCCGCCGAGGGCGAGTCGGGCTGATCGCTTGTGTGGCCGAAATCCGGCGAGCACGCCAACACAATCTTGAGGCTCTCCAGTCCGCCCGGGGGGACGTGGAGGGATGGGTCGTCACCGGGCATCACAACGACGTCCTTACCTATGTCGGTCGGGCTGTTCGGATGTTCCAGGCGTCACAGGTCCTTGAGGTCGATCACCCCAAAGTCTCCTGCCGAAGATCCGGCATGCGCCGGGCCGAACCTCGGGGAAGCCTTCCGCGTCCTCCGCGAACAGCCCTCCGCGCGGGGCGGGCGCATCCAGTCGGGCAGTGCGGTCATGGCTTCCCCGTAGCGGTACGTCGGGTCCGGAAGGCGGCGCGCGGCGGGGCTGTCCTACTCGGTCGGCAGACGGGGCATCGGTTCGAAGGCCGCGTCCTCCTCGCCCTCGACCGAGGGGAAGAAGCCGTCCGGGACGGTGCGGGCGGCCGTGGTGAGGAGGCGGGCCAGGACCTCGGGCTCGGTGGCCGGGGGGAGGCGGAGGGCGGCGAGGAGGCGATCGCGGGCCTCGGGGTGGTCCGGGTTGTCCTCAAGGTAGTCGGCGTTGAGCGCGGGGGGACGGAAGCCGGCCAGGGCGTCGTGCCAGGAGGGGAGGACGATGGCCAGGGTCAAGGCCTCGGCGAGGGACTCCGCGATGAGGGAAGCCTGGCCCTCGGAATCGGTGTAGAGGACGGGGCGGACGCGGTCGGAGCCGGCCGGGCCGCAGAGGTAGTGGGTGCCTCCCGCGTTGCAGCCGGCCACGGGCTCCACCGGGAGACCGGCCGACAGGGCGATCGACTCGATGGGGTCGGTCCGCGTGAGGTCGAACTCGCCGTCGCAGGCGAGGTACGCCTCGACCTCGGGGTCTGCCATCGAGCCGGCTGGATTGCAGCTACCGCGCCACGGCTGGCACACAGGGCAGCAATTCGGCACAACTTCGGCACTCTGGTGGCTCTGCGTGACGGACAGCCCTCAGGCCGAGCCGAGGAAGGTCGATGCCTTCCTGGTCGAGTGGGGAGCGATACGCCCGCAGTTGTATCACCTTGGTGAAGTCAGCGGTTACGACACGGAGGTACGTCACCGAATGCTTCAAGAGCCGTCCCGCTTCGCCATCCCGATGTGCTGGCCGCCCAGCGTCGCGAGCGCGCCCACATCCGCAGCGAGAAAGGCATTCGCTGGGGTGGGCGCCCAGTACGAAGCGACTGACCCTGCGGCATCGCGGCAGGCACGCCGTGACGTACCGACTGGCCGACGGGGCATGACAGCGATGAATCTACGGGCTTTCGTTTGCGAGCTTGCTGGCAAACGCGATCATGGTGACTCCGCCGCTTGCTTTCAGGACCCGGATGCGACGGGTTTTCCCCAGAAACCAATTCCGCATGGATCCAGCGGCACAGACCCAGGTGGTTTCAATAACTGTTTGGACCACGCCTCCAGCGAGTCCGAGGACCAACATCTGGAGAACGAGGTTTCCGCGCGAGTGGTCAACGAACTGGGGCAGGACGGCCATCAGCGAAACGATGCTCTTCGGGTTGGCGACACCGATAAGAAGGCCCTGCCGTACCGATCGAGCCCACGACGTCCTGTCCGGGGCATCGGCTGCGGCGAAGGTCTCGTTCACCGAGCTGGACCGGGCGGCGCGCAGGGCACTAAAGCCCAGCCAGAACAGATAGCACGCACCGACCACCTTGATCGCCACGAAGAGTTCGGCCGATGCTGCGACGATTACTCCAAGGTCGGCGAGCACGAGCGCCAGGAGCACAAGACCGCCCAAAGCATTCCCCAGGACGATCCACATCGCCGACCGACGCCCCACGGTGATGGCGCGACTGGTCTCAAGCAAGACAGATGGCCCCGGGATCACCGACAGCACTGCCGACAGAGTCAGAAATCCGACGACCAGGCTCAGGTTTACGGGCACAAGGACGGACGGTATCCGAGGGTGGATGCACCAGGAAAGGACTGTGCTCGCCAACCCGGCGAACCTTTCCAGCCACGGCACTAGCCCGTACTCACAGCAGATGCTGGACGGCTTCTCAACAATCGTTGCCGCCTCCGTACACACCACAGCCGAAGGCGGCAATGAGCCTTTTCCAACCTGACTGCGGCGGTGAGGCGTTGGAGGGTGCCAGCTGTACGGATCGATGAAGCTCCTGGTAGACGGGTTCTCGACCAAGATCACCCGTGTCCGCCAGGAGCTTCGCGTGCTTGTCTACCCATCGTCGATCGACCTGTCCAGCAGCACCCTGCGCTACCTGACCACGCGGCTCCGTGCCCGGCAGCGAGAGATCGGGACCCGGTGGCGACGGCTGTCTGTCAGCCGTCAGGCCCTGCTTGTACTCGCCCACCTGCGGTGTGGGGACACCTACGCGCGGCTCGCTGCCAGGTTCGGCATCGGCGTCGCTACCGTGTACCGGTACATACGCGAGGCGATCGACGTCCTGGCCGCCGCCGCGCCGACCCTGGCCGAGGCGATGAAGACCGTACAGGCGAAAGCCTTCGTGATTCTGGACGGCACCCTGCTGCCGATCGACCGGGTCGCCGCCGACACCCCGTACTACTCCGGAAAACACACCACGCCTCAACCAGAGGTTAGAAAGGACTCCATGAGTTTTGACATCTTCGTGTGCCGGTTCCAGAACGGTGAGCCAGCGACGCTGGACATGAGTGCCGCGCACGAGGTCCTCGACCCCTATGCGGTGGTGCGGGGCCCCGAGACGGACTTCCTGCTGGTCAGTACGGCGGAGGGGGAGGAGGCGGGTGTGTACTTCAACCATCCGACCGGCATCACCTTCAACCGCTTCGGAGGGGACGGGATCATGGACCTCCTGGCCGTCCTACTCCGACGGCTGGATGCCGTACTCGTGGTTCCGGGCGGGCCGACCATGATCCAGCGGGACGAGGACCGCGAGCTTCTGCCCGCCTCCCTCAGGGAGGAGTGGCCCGTCGTCGTGGCCCGTACTGGCGCGGAGATCGACCGGGCGATCCGGGCTTCCTGAACGAACGGGCAAGCACAGTGTCCCCAGTGCACGTCACCGGGAACGGCCCGTCGTCTCCGCACGGGCGCGGCCGCCTGCCAGTACGCGCCTCCTGCGAAAGCTCCGCTGCAGCACCGACCAAATCACCGCCATCGTGAAGACCGTTCTCGTCCTTCACGACGCCTCAACCTGAGGTTGGAAAAGGCTCAATGTCATCGTCTGGTGAGCTTGATCTTTACTCTCGGCGTCGCGTGGTCGGTATCTACCATGATCTACCGAGTTTGCCGATGGCCTTGAGGGTCTCGGGGCGTTTGACGGTCTTGTCGACGTCGTAGCGGGGTGCGGGGCGGCGGTTCTTGCTTCCGGGCGGCCGTCCGGGGCCGGTGCCCCGAGGTTGGGGAACACGGGTGGGGCAGAGCAGGTGGGCTCGGATGTTCCGAAACCCCCGGCGCACCCGGGCCGGGGTGAGGCGTTCGGGCTTGGCCGGCTTCTCCCAGGGGCGGCGGAGGTCTGCGGCGAGCGGTCGGGCGAGGCGGAGCTGGGTGTGGGCGACGACCAGGAGCCAGGTCCAGCGGTTCGCCGCCTCGGGCGTACGGATCTTCGGGGTGGTCCAGCCGAGTGTCTGTTTTGTGAACCTGAAGGTGTGTTCCAGGTCGAAGCGGCGCAAGAATCCCTGCCAGCAGCGGTCCACGTCGGCCGGGGCGGCTCCGGTCCTTGAGGACCACAGCCATACCGGTGGTGCCTCCCGGTCCTTGGAGAGGTGCTCGACTTTGAGGCGGACCAGGGTGCCCTCGACGATGGGGAGTTCACCGTCGTGCTCAAGCCAGGCCGAGCGGTGGGTGAGGCGCGGGTGGACCCGGTCCCACGCCTGAGCTTCGGCCCTGCCGTAGTTGGTGGTGTCGGTGCCCGTGGTGATCGCCGGTTCGGGCTTGTTGAAGCGGAACTCCGGCCCGTGCTTGGGCGGGTGACCGCCGCGGGGATGGGCTCGATGAAACTCCTCGCGCGAAGGCGCCGGACAGCGCATCACCCGGTCGCCACGGATCCGCCCGACCACCTCGACGGGCAGATCGCGCAAGACCCAGGCCAGACGGGTGACGTCGTAACCGGCGTCCATGACGATCGTGATGTCCGGGTCGCCGGGCATCCACTGGCCGACCGCGACGAGCCGCTCGACCACGGCCCTCAGCTGGGCGGCAGTGAGGGCGGTCGCATCATCCTCGGGCCCGAGCCGCACCACGTCCAGGATCGACGTCCACGAGGTGGCCCCGGGCTCCAGGACGGCGACGAAGGAGTACGGCCACCCCGGGACGAACTGGGAGGCGGACTTCGCCCGCCCGTAGACATGACAGAACAGCCGCTGGTCCGAGCACGGCGCGTCCGAGCGCAGCCAAGGTGACACATCGACCGCGAGCACCAGGCGCCCGCCCTCAAACCGGGGCAGCGGCAGCCCGGCGAGCACCGTCCGCAGCCGGTCGACGTCGATCCGGCCGCGGTTGAGGGCTCCGTACAACGCGCCGTGACCACGACGGTGTTCGGGTACCAGCGTCAACTCCACCGGCGAGGTGACCGGACCGTCGACACACAACACGGCGTCGGTCAGCTCGAACAACCCATGCCCGTCGGGCCGTCAGGCACTCGTAGAACTCTCCCCGGAAGCGTGACGCTTCCGCGAACGCTTCCTGCCGGACATCGTGATGCAGCAGACTCACCCCCGGCGGCCTTGGGACGTCTTACGACGTGGTGAAACTCGCGCTCTGGTCAGCACGAAGGATCACGCCAAGGCCGCCCCTACGTCCGCCGAACTCCCTCCTGAGCGATCAAGTTCGGGACGCAGTTCGAGGCCGGAAGAAAAAGAACAAGCTCAGGTCGCGGATCGCGTACTCGAACTCGCGGTGGTGCAGAGCGTCCAGCTCGAGGAGCGGCCGGGCCTGCTGGCGGCCGCCCCGAGCGGGAACGGGCCCATCCGTGCGCGGCGAGCCAGGAGACCGCAGCTCACACGGCGGCCGCAGCCAGGACCATCGCACCGAACACGGCATGTCAGTTCGTTTCTCCGGGAGTACGCCAGGAGCGCAGCCGGTCGGCTACGTCGTAGACGGTCAGGCGCAGGGCCTGGATGTCCATGATCAGGTCGCGCCAGGGCCCGTAGGCCGCGTCCACCGATTCGCCGGAGGCCTCGATGTAGGCGGTGGCGACGCCGTACCCGAACAGCTCGCTGCGGACCGGGAGCGGGCGCAGCAGCACGATCTGTTCCAGGAGGGCTGCGGCCCGCCAGAAGGCGTCGGGGGCGGTCTCGTCCAGGCTGGGTGTGTTGACCCGGTGGCGGGCGACGGCGGCGACCAGGGCGGAGTAGTCCCGCACGCTCAGTTCTTTGCCGAGGAGTTCCTCCTGGCGGTCGAGGAGCCAGCGGATGTCGACGTGGAGGTCCAAGACGTCAGGCCACCCGGTGCTGGGGGAGGCCGCCGAAATCGCGGTCGAAGGCTTCCGCGAACCCCGGACGTGTCACGGCCGCCCGGAACGAGCCCGTCGCGCGCCTCAGCGCGAGCTGGTTCTCCTCCTCTATCGCCAATGCGGCGAGATACCCCTTGACGGTCTGTCCGCGAGCGGCGGCGACGGCGGCGAACCGGTCCCGCGTTTCCATGTCAATCTTGACGGTTGTATCAGCCATAACGCCAGCATACCCAGACGGATACTATTTGGATTCCAGGGCGTCCGACCCGTCGCGGCCACCTGCTGGACGGGGGCGGCATGACCGTGGATGTTCCACGGTTTTCCCGGCTGGACGCACATTGGCGACTGCCGCAGGTCGACGCCCACGCAGTCGCCCGTTCATCGACCAAGGTTTCCCGAGGCCCGCACTACGCGAGGTTGTCCTTGTCGCCGACATGGGGCGTGGGTGCCCGTCGCGTACGGAGAAGACCGATGCCGCGCCGGTGAGGAGTCCCGTCTCGGCGGTGAAGGTGCCGAGGGTGCGGTCGGCAGTGAGAGGGGTGGCACAGAGCGCATCGCCAGCCCTTGGCCTTCTCGACTGATGCTCCAGGTCCACGCCCGGGAGTCCGGTGCGGGGCGTCGGGGTCTGGGCGGTGGGCGTCATGCCGAGGCTCCTGGCCATTGTGGGCGAGGTAGAGGTCGCGGAACGCGGTGGTGAGGGTGGCGACGGTGTGCCAGTAGACGTACGCGTCGCGGCGCGTGGACTGCGGGGTGGGCCGCACGGGGACGTCCAGGTTCCGTTCGGCGGCGCGCATCAGGTTGGGCACGTCGACGTTTCGGCTCGTCCTTGCGTCCGGCCCGTTCAGGTGGCTGATGAACGTCCGAAGGTGCTGGACCATGGCGTCCGTTCCGGCGTCGATGACGCTGCGCGGAGGAAGCGTGACGCGGCGGGAGAACGCGTGGTCGATGTCCTGCTGCACCGTGTCGAGGTCCCGTTGGTTCAGCGGGGCCGTTGCCGCTTGTAGGTCCATCGCTCTGCTCCTCTGGCTTCCCTGTCCCGGGTGGACAGGTTCGCGCAAGGAGCGGTGGCATCTCCACCCCTGTTCCGGCATCGGGCTCACCTCGGATCGGGGGTGAACTGCATCGGCTTCGCCTCGCCGTCGCACCGGCTTTTCATCGGCCTCACTGCGGTGCCCGGATTGCGGGAACGTGTAGGGGTGTTGGGATCTACCGTCGGCGCTGTGACGTGACGACCGGACGGAGGGCTTCGCCCATGAGGACGTTGTTCCGACGGCTCATCGATGAGCAGGAGCTCCGGGATCCGCGGGCGTTTCTGCCGCGGTTCGCGGAGCAGGCCCGGCTCCTGGCCGAGCGGGACGGGGACATGCGTCTGGCGACGCTGGAGCCGGCTGTTTCGACGTTCGAGGCCTGGTACTACGGGCAGCGGCTGCCGAACCGCGATGCCCGCCGAGTGCTGATGGCCTGGTTCGGGCACAGCATCGAGCGGTTATGGGCTCAGACACCTGAAGCCGCCGTCGCGTCACGAGGCGGCGCCCTCGACCGTGAGGGTGCCGATCTGCACGAGATGAGAAGAGGGGCTGCCATGGCCGCACGACGAGCACGGGACTTCGCCTTGGGTGCTGAGCAAGGACAACTGGGCGACGAGACCCTCGGATACCTCCAGGACGAAGTCCGCCGGATCGCTGCCGCTCTCGACGGTCTTCGACGACCTGACGGCGGCGCAGAGCGACCGTTGTGTTGCGAGACGTTAAGACGGTGTTTCGATTGGTGCTGGATCGTTGCTCCCGGCATGGACATAGTTCTGCGCCTGGTGCCGGACAGGCTGTGGGAGATCTTTCAGGATGTGGTGCCGGAGCCTCCGGTACGCGCCCAAGGCGGAGGCCGCCGGAGATGTGACGATCGTGCAGTGCTGGCCGCGATCATCTTCGTCGCCACGTCGGGCTGCACCTGGCGGCAAGTGCCACCAGTCTTCGGAGCTTCCTGGCAGACGGTCCACCGCCGCTTCACCGATTGGTCCACGGCGAGGGTCTGGGCAAAGTTGCACCGTGTGGTCCTTGACCAGCTCGGCAGGAACGGTGAGCTGGACTGGTCGCGCTGCGCGATCGACTCGGCCAGCGTCCGAGCGGTCAAAGGGGGCCTCTGACCGGACCGAATCCGACCGATCGCGGCAAGCTCGGATCGAAGATGCACGTCGTCTGTGACCGCAACGGGCTACCGATCTCAGTGGGTATCTCCGGCGCCAACCTCCATGACAGCCAGGCGTTGGTCCCGCTGATGCGCGGTATCCCGCCGATCCGCTCCCGCTTCGGGCCACGGCGTCGCCGCCCGGCCAAGCTCCATGCTGACAAGGGATACGACTTCGACCACCTACGCGGATGGCTTCGGCGTCGGCAGATCGTGCCGCGCATTGCCCGCCGCGGCATCGAACCCTCCGACCGTCTCGGCCGGCACCGCTGGGTGGTCGAGAGGACGATGTCCTGGCTGAACGGCTGCCGCCGCCTGCACCGACGCTACGAGCGCAAGGCCGAGCATTTCCTAGCCTTCGTTGGCATTGCCAGCACCCTCATCTGCTTCCGCCGACTCATCCGATGAGATTGGCCGCCTTCCGCGGCTCGGCGCCGGAAACTCAGCGGCCTACTGGTGACGCCAGACTTCCGCAGGAGTGATGTCCCAAGAGGTACCGGCGATCTCTCCTGTGTTGAAGAACGATGCCCAGCTCACGACCGCATCGCCCGCGCGCTGCCCGCCTCGATCGAACTCGAAGCCGGGCCAGCAAAGGTCACCGGAGAGGCAATACGTGATGCCGAGGCCACGTTCGACAGCACACGCTTCCATCTCCGAGTCCAGCTCCGACGGCACGCGGCCGATCAGGCGGATCCCCTCGCAGGTGACTTGGGGACCGCGGATCCCATCAACAAGCACACAAGTCAATCCCACGCCCTCGACGAAGTAGGACTTCACTGCAGGTCGATGCTTGTCCGACCCCATCCTGCCGAACTCCACGCGCCACTGAGCCCTCTGCGGACTCCACCGGTCAATCTCGCGCTCCTCGGCAGCGAAGCCATGTCCCGCCATGACCGCCACCGCTTCACGTCGATCGACTCCGAAGACCAGGGGACCAACCAACTGACGCGGAACATAACCCCACTGCTCTCGCTTCGAGTCCTCGAGCACCGCCCAACCGTTCATGTCCATGTCCATGTCCATTGGCTCATGATCGTCTACCCGGCGCTGCCGACACAATCCGGCCGAGAATCAAGGAAGCACACGGGTTCATCCTCCCCACTCCCGTCTCGTCTCAGCCAATCAAGACGACGTCTAAGGCTGACCACTTTTTCCCTTTTGGGTGAAATAGTAGGACACCATCAAGATGCACGCAATGAGAACCAGAAGCCCCCAGCCTCCGTTATTGCCAATGACGATAAGGAAAATAGACAAGGCCACCCCTGTAACCGAAAGGGCGACGGTGAACTGGGCATACCTCTTGACGAGCGCCCGCTGCTCCATGGACCATCCGACGCGAGGCATATGATTCTCCTTCTTTTTCGTAATCCGGGAGGGAAAGGCTGAAAGCCTTTCCCTCCCGGATTGCATCTATCCGCTTACGAGATTGGAAGCTATTCGCTCTGAGCTCCAGGACATTGCATAACACCCGGCTGTGGCACCTAACGACCTCGTGCACGGTTAGCGGTGAGACGTCGCAGTGCCAGGCGGAGCCGTGGTGCTCACTTCTCGAACGCCTGCGATGAAATTCCGTCGGTGAAATAGGCTCGCCCGCAGACCGCACCGACATGGAGTATGTGGGTCAGGCTCGGTGCCTTACAGGCTTGGTCCTGGGATGGAGTACGACCGGGTTCGCAGCAGCCCCGGCAGACCCCACGGCCGCCGGGGCTGTTTCCGTGAGGACTGCCACCGAAGCGGTTTCTGTGATTCAGTGGCTCGAAAGCAGACCACTGATTACCGGAAAACCCTTAGGCGGAGTCATTATCGCCCGCACGGTCTGCGCGCAAGAGAATGATACCGAAGAAGATGAGTGGCCCCCCTATGGCAATGGATCCGTACCGTAGCCAGCCCGCAGCTCCCCACAGGAAGCAGATGGCGACACCAACCGCTACTGCCAGGGTTTTTGCGATTCTCTTCCTGCTCATTGACCCCCTCGAAAAATGCACTTTCTCTTACTTCTTTGAATTCCATTTCCTGATGATCAGCGTGGTGATCGCAACGCAGGAAATGCTGATGAGGAAGATGGGTATTTGCCAGCCATCTGGAATCCAAGACCCTTTACCTTCGGATGAAAGGAGCCACATGAGGCTCGTCCTTTCAGTCGGGTGGGAGCGTAGGTGTTGACCTTGGTTCTGATCTCGTCGGCCAGGGCGACGACACTGCCGAGGAGCGCGCCGACGGTGCGCTCCTGATCAGCAATCACGGCCTGTACGGGCCCGGCGGCCGGTCCGACTCAAGGCCCGGCCCGACGACTCCGACCGGTGGGACTGGACCGGCGACACCCCTACCAGGAGCGCGTCGGGGCGGGCTACCGGGCGATGATCGGCCGTGCATACGTCCTGCTCAGCGCCGACGCTGGAGGAACCTGCCGGCCCGGAACGAGGTCAGCGGACCCGCACAATAGTCAGCGTGGCGTGTCGGCCCGACCCGGCCAGCACCTCGACGACCAGCCCGGTGTCGACACGGACGTACACCTCCCCCTTCCGCATGGGCGTTGGCGTCGTCCGGAAGCCCGGCAATGACCCGGTCGACGTGGACGGCAACCCCGGCAGCCAGCGGACCCGACAACCGCCTCGTATGAATGCGCAGGGCCCTCTGCCCCGGCTGTAGCGGAGAAAGAGGCGTCGGCTTCCCGGACCCGCTGACCCACCCCCGCCGACCTGCGGCGACCGGCTATCTCGCGGATCAAGAACTACGTTTCCCTTTGCGTATTACCGCGAAGGCAAGCAGAGCAATCCCTAGCAGTCCCATGCCCCCCAAGAAAAGATACATCCCGTCACCTGTCTGCAATCCAGCCACCAATGCCGCGATAGATATTACAACGCAAACGACAGAGAATACTTGCAGCTTGACCTTATCGTTCACCCTGAACTCCATATTCTTGCATGCTTACCCTTAGTCGCGGCAACGGATGAATCCGTTGCCGCGACAGAGTTTGTGGCTAACGAGCTATCGGCACCACCACATAATCACCCGTAGCTGATGATGTCCATGCCTGCGTAGCCCATTGCGCCACCAACCGCGCAGCTCGCAGCTACCGCGCCTACCGTCCCGAGGGGTCCACCGAAAACGCTTGCGGCCTGGATGACTCCCGTTTCGGCTGCGGCACCAATTCCGCTAATGCAGCCGACAGCAGCTCCCACCTTATTTTCGTGATCGCTCAGGAAGTCTCCTGCTTTCTGAAGCCATCCAAGGCCCGAAGGGTCGATGTTGTTGACGGGGTCGCCTGCGGCGTAGAGGTAGGGGTTCTTTTCCTGGCCGGAGGGGTCGGGGGTGGTGAAGCGGCCGATGTTGGGGTCGTAGTAGCGGGCCGCGTAGTGGTAGAGGCCGGTGGGGTCCTGGTAGCCGCCGGCGAAGCGGTACGGCTGCGGAACCTGTTCCGTGGTGGTGCGCTGCACGCCGCGGGGGCTGTAGGCGTAGGTGTTGGCCTTGGTGCCGGTCTCGTCGGCCAGGGCGACGACGCTGCCGAGTGCGTCGGTCAGGTAGTAGTGGTTCTTCCCCCCGCGGGTCATGGAGTTCAGCGTGCCCCCGGGCTCGCGGTTGAATCCCGTGTCCACTCCGGCCGTTGAGGTGGCGGACAGGCCGAGGGGTCCGTTGTGGAAGAAGGTGTCGCCGAGCTTGATCCGCTCGGACTGGTCGGTGGAGCCGTACTGGCCCGCGTAGGTCTTGCCGCCGGTGGTGATCGACGTCATCTGCGAGTAGTCCGACCACTTGACGCCGGTGCGGGTGCCCTCGGGGGTGGAGGTGCCGGCGGTCTCGTTGCCGATCTTGTCGTAGGACCAGTTCGTGGTCGAGCCGTCCTTCGCGGTGATCTGCTGGGCGTCGTTGATGGTGTAGGTGGTGCCCCGCGGGCAGCCCTTGTCGACGCCCTGCGAGGTGAGGTTCCCGGCCAGGTCGTAGCAGTACTGCCAGGAGGCTTTCAGCGTGGTGCCCTTGTTCTCCGCCGCGTACGCGAACCTGCCCGCCGTGTCGTACTCGTAGCTCGTCTTCGTTCCCGCGACCGCGTCGGTGTTGGTGCGGATCTTGCCGCCGTCCTTGCCGTCTTCCTTGGCGTAGGTGTAGGCGAGGTCGACGAGGGTGCCCTTGGGGCTGGTGGCCTTGATCTTCTCGGGGCGGCCGGACTTGTCCGGGGTAACCTCCTGCACAGTGCTGCCGGGGTAGGTGGTCTTGGTGCGGACGTCGTTCCTGTTGTACTCGTACTTCGTGATCTTGCTCTGGGGGTCCTTCAGCTCCTTGAGCTTGTTGACCTCGTTCCAGGTGTAGTCGGTCAGGCCCGCCGGGTCCTTGTACGTGTCGACGTTGCCCGCCGGGGTGTAGGCCAGCACCGTCTGCGAGCCGTTCTGCAGAGTGCGGACCGTCTCCCGGGAGAGCGGATCGAACTCGTACGTGATGACCCCGGTGCCGTCCGAGCGCTGGGTGAGGTTGCCGTCGCCGTCGTACTCGTAGGTGACGGCCAGGTAGTTGGAGGAGTCGACCTTCTTGACGCGGTCGCGGTTGTCGTAGGTGTAGAGGACCGTGACGCCGCGGGCGTCCTTCACCGTCTCAGGACGGCCCAGCGCGTCGTAGGTGTAGGTGGTGGTGCCGAGCGGGGCCGGGGCCTTGACCGTCTTCAGGTTGCCCTGGGCGTCATAGGTGAAGGTGGTGGAGACCGACTTCGAGGCCGTCATCTTCGTGGTGACCTTGCAGACCTGTCCCTCGAAACCACCACAGGTCGGGGTGGCGGGGTTGTAGTCGAAGGACTGATTGCCGCCGCCCGCGCCCTGGACCGCGACGGACTTGGTGTTGCCCGCCGTGTCGTAGGTGTACTTCGTCTTCTCGTCGTCCGCCGTCGTCAGCGTCTCGGGCAGGTCCGCACCGGCGATCGTCTGGTAGCCCCCCATTGTGGCCGCCGCGCCGGTGGGAAGCTCGGACGAAGTGAGGTTGTTGCGGGAGTCCCACCCGTACTTCGTGACGTTCCCGGAGACGCCACCCGCGCCCATGGCGTCCGCGGCCTCCTGCACGTTGCGGTTCGCGTCGTACTTCTTGGAGCGCGACCGCTCCAGCGCGTCGGTGACCTTCGTGACCTGGCCGTCGGCGTCGTAGTCGTACTTCGTGGACTGCTGCTCGGGGTCGGTGACCGTCGTCCTGCCTGCCGCCGACGGGGTGGTGGCGGAGTAGGTGTAGGTCCAGGTCGGGCCGGTGTGGCCGGAGCCGTTCAGCTCGGTGGCGCGGAGCATGGAGGTGACGCGGTTCTGGTCGTCGTAGGTGAAGACCGTGACCCGGCCCTTGGGGGTGGTGATCTTCGTGAGGCGGCGGGAGGAGTCGTAGCCAAAGACGGTGTGCTTGCCCTCGGTGTCCGTCGTCCTCGCCAGGTCGCCGGCGGGGTTGAGGTCGAAGACGGCGGTGCGGCCGGTGTGGTCCTTGGCCTGCCACTGGTTCGGGTACGTCTTGACCAGGTCGACCCAGCGGCCGGAGCGGGTCTCGGTGAGCTTGAAGCCCTTGTGCTCGGAACCCGTGTTGTGCTGGGTGACGGTGATGGCACCGTTGTTCTTGTCGGTCACCTTCGTCAGCGTGCCGTGCTCGTTGTAGGTGTCCTTGGAGCCCGACTTGCGGTCGGTCAGCGTGTACGTGCCGTCAGCGTTTCTCTTCAGGTCCTGGGAGTAGCCCTTCGGGGTCGTGAGCGCCCCGTCGGCCTCCTTGGTGAAGCGGACGGCGGCCCCGGTGGCGTCGTACAGGACGACCTCGTCCGCGTTCGCCAGGTTCAGGTAGCGCTCGTACTCCTGCCACCACCGCTGTGACACCTTGCCCCACGGGGCGTCGAGCGAGTTGTACGTACGGGCCAGCCGCAGCTTCTGCCCCACCCCCGCGACCTCGAAGTCCGTCCCCGCCAGCATCAGGTTGCCCGTGGAGTAATTCACCCGCGCCACCAGCGAATCGGTGACCCGGAAGTCGGATATCTGATGCCAGGGCACCGAACCCTGCCCCTGCGGGACGTACGCGGACGGCGCGGCGGCCGTCGAACCGCGGGCCGCCTTCCGGGACGGTGCGGGCGGTGTGCCGGTCCCGGCCCGCCCCTTCTCCGCCTCCAGCCAAGTGGCCTTCTCCGGCGTCGGGGCTGCCTCCGCCAGGTTGCCGGCCGGCTTGTTGGAGCCGACCTTGACCGGCGGTATCTCCGCCTTCGGCCCGCCCGGGCCCCACGCGGAGGCCGCCGCGCCGTCGGCGGTGGGAGCGTCGGCCGGAGCGGCCAGTGCCGGGAGCGCGGTTGCCCCCAGCGCGGCCACCACCAAGGCTGCTGTCAGAGCACTTCTGCGGGATGTACGGGCACGCCGAAACGGCATGCCGGAAGCACGCGAAACCATGCAATCCCCCCACGGGATACGTAGACGCGGTGGCCACTGAAGCCACCGGAGCCCCACACGCTGCCACGGCTCCATCACAAGGCGCGAACACCTTCTCGACCAAGAACACGCAAACGGGCCGGAACAAGCCGACTTCAGCACCCGATTCGCCCCGGAACGGCCCCTACTGAAACCTCTCTTGCCTTGTGGCAACTGTTTCAACGTCAACAGAATCGGGGCTGAAAACCGGCCGCGAGTCGCGCCGCTCCTCGCGCCCGAACGCATGAACAGTCAAGGTCGGGCAAAGAAGAACGTGCCAGGCAGGGGGATCATGGAGCAGGACGGCCGTCGAGCGAAGCACCGCATCCACGGAGTCGACCGCGCGACGCTAGGCCGGCATCCTGCTGTGCTGGGCTCACGCGGCCGCCATGGCCCTGACCGCCGCCGAGGCCATGCTCCGGTCGCCTACCAACTGGTGGGCCGTCACCTGGGCAGCGACCGCAACCCTGTTCATCACCTGGGCCCTTCTCCGAGCCGCCCAGAAGAAGCTCCTCCGACGGGCCGCCGAAGACGAGGACGGGCAAGGTGACCCCTCCTCACCCGAAGAACCCACCCACTACGACCGGGCCGCATAGCCCACCCTGGAGGAACCAACGGCGGGACCGGCGCGAGGGCGGCCGGACGCGAGCCCCCTCCGGCTGCCTTGACTTTGCCGTGGATCTTGGAGGAGTCAGGTGCCGAGGGCGCGCCAAGCACTTGGCCAGGGCAACCCTGACCGGCGCATCGTCTTGGGGCCGTCGACGGAGAAGGCCCGACCATCCGCATCGTCCTGGACGCCGGCCTCCCTCACGAGACCGGCGACTGACACCACCCTGCCCCACGGCCCGGCGGCCGTCCGTACCGGCCGGGACGGCCGCCGACCCGACGTGGCGCAGCGGGAGGCCCTCACCACGATCGGTGAGGGCCCCCTGCTGTTCAGAGTGCGGTGGTGAGGCCCCAGCCGGGACCCAGTTCCTGACGGTCCGCGAAGGCTGAGGTAGGTGTCATGGCCGGAGCCTACACCCTAGCTCTGCAGGCGCTGCTGGATCAGCCAGAAGGCGAGGCCGACGGTGCCGGCCCCGGTGGCGTAGGCGGCGCTGCGCAGAGCGCTGGAGAGCAGGGCGCGGCGGCGGCGGACCAGCCAGGTGCGTACGGGTCGTTTCTGCGGGGGTTCGTCCGGGGGGTTGGGGCGGCGGTTAGTGGAACCTTCGGCCCCGCTGGTTCTCTGGTCAGGGGCGGCCGACCAGGGTGTGAATGTGGTCGGCGATCCAGGCGTCGGGGCGGCAGACCAGGCCGTCGGTGAACCGGTCGACCACGCGCTCGGCATCGGCCTCCAGGCGCCCGGTGGTGACGGCCCGGCAGGTGGGATTGCGGACGAAGTACCCGGTCAGGGAGTTCAGGGCATGCAGGAACTCCTCCGGATCGGGGCTCGGGCCGGACCGGACCGGACCGGAACAGTGTCGTGGTGACCTGCTTCCTCCAGAACCGGGCCTCGCGGTCTTCACCGAGACCGAGGTGGTCCAGGTAGAGGCAGTACGCGGCACCGTTGTGTCCGGCGCCGGCGGCGAACCGCCACCAGAACCTGGCGCTTGCGGGGTGATGGGCGAGGTAGAACGTGGCACGCGAAGGCCTGCACGCCGTCGATGTCGACGCCGCCGGTCCAACCGTCGAACTCGGTGACGCCCTCCCTCTCGTCGCTGTGGCCGAGCAGCGCGGTCAGCCGCTCCACGTGGGCCGCCGCCCCGGGATGGTTGACGACGCACTGCGCCCAGGCGCCCAGACCGCGCCGGGCGTTGGGGCCCGTGGAGCCCCGTGCGGCGGCCGGGGTGCGGCCGTCGTCATGGGCCAGGCGCCGGAGCCCGGCGCCGACGTCGAAGGGCCGACGGAGCTCGCGCCGGCCGGCGTCCGCGAGGAGCTGCTCCCAGGGCGTGGTGTTCACGTGGCGCCCCTCCGGTGGATCGGGCGTGTGGCGCGGCGGTGGATGGGGGCCAGGCGTTCCTGGGCCTTGCGCTAGTGGTGGGTGACCGTGCTGGGGGGGGTGAGGCCTATACCAGGCGATGTGCTTGGTGTCGTACTTGCCGATGGCCTTGAGCACGACCGCGTCGTACTGGCGCGGGGACAGCTTGCACATCGCCGGGTAGAGGCCGATGTCGCTGTCCATGAACGGCAGGCTCTCGCGGAACGTCCCGAGGACCTCGTCGAGAACGGTGCGGCGCATGATGTTCCAGGCCTGCTCGGGCAGGTCGGGCTCGGTGAGCAGGCTGTCCCACTGCCGCTTGATCTCGATGAAGGCCCGGTGCACGGCCTCTTCGGCGAGATCGTTCGTCTTCAGGATGGCCAGGGCGAACTCGTGGAACGCGTCCTGGTTGGAGAGGTAGTAGGCCTCAAGCTCCAGGGGAATCGGGAGCGGGGGACCTCGGCCACCGGGGTGTGGCCGGACTCCTCGCGTACGTCGTCGGTCATGGATCCTCTTCGTTGAGGCTGAGTTGACCCTTGGTAACGGGTGCCGTCGGGAACCACTCAACCGGCCGAATCAGCCGAACGCGCATGCACACCCGCACGAATATGACGTACGGAGATCAACTAACCCCGCACCGTCGCTTCACTACCCACGGTGCACCTCCCTGACCCGGGGTGATGATGAGCGCGGCCGAAGGGTCTGCGGGGAATGGAGTGGCGAATCCCGTGAGACGGGGGCCATGTTTGCGATGGTCCGGTCTTGGTCGACTTCTCGCCACGAACGAGTGAAAGCGGCCAAAGCGAAGCGCGGCGGCGCGGTACGCACCGTCCGACCGGCCCCCGGCGAACGCTCGGCGCCCCGTGAGCCGTGACGCCTACCGGCGAGTGAGCCCAATCTCCGGCCGGCAGACCCGGCACGACTCCACCTCCGGCATCCCCAGCGCGATCAGCGCATCGTCCCGGTCGATGTATCCGCCGACCACCGGGTACGTGGCGCAGTCGCCGCGGTGGAGCAGCGCTGCGGCGGCAGGCCGCTCGGGCTGGAGCTTCCACCGGAGCCCGGCGTGCGCCTGCTGGCGGCGCACGCATTCCTCCGCCTCCTGGGCTTCGAGCTGCTGCACCCGCTGCCGCGCCTGCCGTAGCTGATACTCCAGCCACTCAACTACGGCCCGGTTTTTCTCCAGCGGGGTCGGCTCCCGGTACGGCTGGTCCAGCTCGTGAGTACCTGACGCTGTCGAGGGTCTTGGTTGAGCACCTTTCTGGGGCAGATCAGCGAGCTGAACGAGCGGCTCATTCGAGGGCACTGCGCCAGGGGTGAGCCCGGTAGTCGGTCTTCGAGCGCCTGGAGAAGGTGTGCACCGTGCCCTAGGGGAACACCCGGACCTGGAACACCAACTGCCCCTCATGCGGTGGCATCGGAAGCCCTCTGCCATCGGTGGTCCCCCAGGGGGCCCACGAAAACCGCCGCTACGCGAATCACCCCACACCCCTCCATGGTGGGGACGGCAGTGGTGGGGACGGCAGTGGCGCGGACGGTCCGACGCCGGAACGCTGTCCCAGCCCCTGCGTTCCGATGTTTGCTCGATACCTTGACGCCGCAGCACTGACTCAGTAAGAGAGTGGGGCACCGCATCGGACGCTGGTGCTACTGCGGGGGGTAACGGGGTGTTTGACCTCACGATCGCGACACTCGGCACAATAGGGGTATTGGTCGGCATAGTCGCCGGAATCATCACCATTATTCTGGAGGCGCGGCGGATCCATTGGCCGGCCTGGATCTCAGGCAAGAAATGGTGGAAGGCGATCCTGGTCTTCGTGGTGGTGGGCGCGGTCGCCACGGGGCTCGCGATCAGCGGGTACCTGCTGGCCCAACGGACAACCGTGACAGAGGAGTTGGGTGGCGTAGACCTGAGCGGCTACTGCACCTCGTACGGATTCAAGGGAACCCAGGGGATGGGCTGCCAATCCCTGATCGACCTGGGAGATGCCTGCGACAAACGATTCGACAGGGACGGCGACACCATGAAGTTCACCGAGCCCGACGACCCGAACACCGGCGTGTGCGTCACGGCTTCCGGGCGTAATACGGAGATTGGCGTCGACAACCTGCCAGAGTACTGCCGCGAGAAGTACAAGCAGACTCACAAGGTCAAGGCCCTGTCCAGTCCGCCGCACAAGTGGATTTGCCGTACTGCTGTCGATCCGACACTGGTATGCAGCTGGCACTACCAGTCCCGCGATGCGGTGGGGCGGAAGGACGACGTCGACGAGCAGTGGAAGTGCTACGAGGAGAAGCGGCTCTGAGCCGCGGGCCCAGGGGCGGCCCGGGAAACCCAGGGCGATCACGGCTGAGGCGTTCACGGGGTGTGACCGATGTGACCGAGATATGCGCCAAAGGGGCAACGGGATGATCTTGAAGCCCTGATCCGCTCGGATCTACGTGCGGCGACGTGCAGCGGGGTCGCGCTCGGCGGCGTGCCGAGCGACCGAGTCGACGCCGGGCCGTGCGTATCACTCCAGGGAGCGAACGGAGGCGTGGCGGGAGCGGGCCAGCAGCATCGGGGTGGAGGTGCCGTCTTCCGCGTCGTGCGTGAGGGCACTGTGACGTAGCCGGTGAAGCGTCCAGCCGTCCAGATCCTCGATGTCGTCGGGTGAGGCGAGGGGGTTGGCCAGCAGCCGCGTGTTCTCCTCGAAGATCTCTTCAGCGCGTCGGTAGGAGAGCCGGGCCCGGCCGGTCTCCGGACACACGTCGAGCGTAGGTGTTCCGGCGGGGGCCTTGCGGTCGGTAAGGAACAGCGGGTTGCGGGTGCGGCGGCCGATGAGGCGGGGCAGGATCTGGGCGGTGCCGGACTGCCAGTGAATCCACTCGGTCGCCCCGCCCTTGGCGGTGATCCTGCCGCGCTTGTCCTGCTGGTACAGGTCTTCCACGTTCAGGCACAGCACCTCGTCGGCCCGTGCGGCGGACTCGTAGAGCATTTTCCACTGCGCCTTCTCCCGCAGCGCGACGTCGAGGCGCCACAGTGCAGCGATCTGATTCTCCGCGAGAGCCTTGGTGCGGTCCGGCGGCGCCGGACGCCGCTCGATGCCGATCGTCAGCGGACATGGCGATCGAACCGGTGACCGAACTCGGGACCGGGGGTGCACTTCGGTTGCCGCGTGCCCGCGTCGTACCTCTATCCGCCCCGCCCTCGTTGTACCCCCTCCCTTCCGGCTCTGCCGCAGTAAATGCGTACACCTCCCCCGGCGGCCGAGATGTCCCGCCTCAGGTCGCGGTGATCACGGTAGAAGCTCTGCCGCAGTAAATCCGGTATTTACTGCGACGGTTCGACTGTCAAGAAGGGGACGCGCTCCGCGCGGCGACCAGAGCAGGCCGCCCCCTCCCTCGCCCCCCGGAGGCGGAACCCCCCGATCTTCGGAGAGAAAGGGACAAACCTTCACTCGTGACCGGAACCCGCTCTCCCCACCCTCCCTCACGCCCCAGAATCGTCGATCGGCATCAGGTATCACCTGTCACCACCGATCTGAGAGGAACACTCGCCCATGCGCAAGAAACTGGCGGCACTCGCCAGCATCGCCGCACTCGCCACCGCCCTCGCCCTCCCCGGCGCAGCAAGCGCCGCCGAGACCAAGGTCACCCCGGTCGCTGGAGTCGAAGGCCTCTACAAGATCACCGGACCGGACGAGGCCGCCATCCAGGCAGCGGGCTACGAACGCTGCGGTGCCGGCACCTGCTTCTTCCAGCTCACCAACGGCACCGGCGAACTGATGTGGATCGTCCCCAGCTGCGGCCGCCACCAGGTACCCGGCTACTTCGACGGCAAAGCCACCTCCGCCTGGAACCGCACCGGCACCGCCATCATCCTCTACGACGGCGGCGGCTACACAAGCCGGCTCGGCTCCATGCCCGGATGGTTCCAGGGCAACCTCAACTCCGCCCACGACAACAAGATGAGCTCCGTCGACGCAGCCTGCTGAACCAGAAGAGCTGCGGCGCACCCACCCTGACGCCGCCCCGGGCGGGAAGCCCGCATCGATCGGCGCTCTGCCGCTGACCGTCGCCCGCGACGGGGGCTGCGAGGTCGCCTACCTGCCCGGACTCGCGATGCGACGGATCGCCGATCTCTACCCGGGCGAGGCGAAGACCGACGCGAAGGACGCCGCGGTGATCGCGGACGCCGCCCGGACGGTGCCCCACACGCTGCGGTCGTTGGAGCTGACCGACGAGATCACCGCCGAGCTCACGGTACTGACCGGCTTCGACCAGGACCTCGCGGCCGAGGCGACCGCACCAGCAACCGGATACGCGGCCTGCTCACCCAGTTCCACCCGTCGCTGGAGCGCGTGCTCGGTCCGCGGCTGGACCACCGGGCCGTCACCTGGCTCCTCAAGCGCCACGGGTCCCCGTCCGCTCTGCGGAAGGCAGGCCGCCGCAGACTCGCCGAACTCATCCGCCCTAAAGCCCCGCGGATGGCCGGGCGGCTGGTCGACGAGGTCTTTGACGCTCTCGACGAACAGAGCGTCGTGGTCCCGGAAACCGGGACCCTCGACATCGTGATCCCGTCCCTGGCCGCCTCCCTCGCAGCGGTTCACGACCAGCGCCGGGCCTTGGAAGCGCAGATCAGCACCCTGCTGGAGGCTCACCCTCTTCACCCGGTCCTGATCTCGATGCCGGGAGTCGGCGTCAGGACCGCTGCCGTCCTGCTGGTCACCGTCGGCGACGGCAGCGGTTTTCCCAGCGCCGCCCACCTCGCCTCCTACGCCGGCCTCGCCCCGACGACGAAATCGTCCGGGACCTCGATCCACGGCGAACACGCACCACGAGGCAGAAACCGGCAGCTCAAACGCGCCATGTCCCTCTCCGCCTTCGCCTGCATGAACGCCGATCCCGCCTCCCGCACCTACTGCGACCGGCAAAGAGCCCGCGGCAAAACCCACACCCAGGCACTCCTCCGACTCGCCCGCCAACGCACCAGCGTCCTGTTCGCCATGCTCCGCGACGGCACCTTCTACGAGTCCAGAGTCCCCACCGTCACCCTCGCCGCATGACCACCAAAAAGCCTCATACCCGCCACCATGTCCTTGACGAAGGACATAGCCCCCCGGGGCTGCCGGCGCCGAGCGTGGTCGGCGCGGCCAGCCCGTCGAGCGACTCGCGCCACGCCTGGCGGGCACGGTCCCGGTCCTGCGCGTCCAGCCAGCCCAGGTAGTCCTTGTACGGCCGCACCCGAGGCAGTTGCGCCGGGTCCCCGGACTGCGCGTAGAGCTGCATCAGCTCACGCAGGACGATCGACAACGACCAGCCGTCCAGCAGCAGGTGAGGGGGGTCAGCACCTGACGGTGACTGTCGTCGGCCAGCCTCAGCAGAGTGAACCGGACCAGCGGCGGCTTGGCCGGGTCGAACCGCTCGGCCTACGCGTCCCGGTCCGCGTCGGCGAGGCTACGCAGGTCCACCTCCCGCCAGGGCAGGCGCACCTGGCGGGGCACGACCTGCACCGGGCGGCTGAGCCCCGCGCACCGGAAGGCCATCCGCAGGTTGGCGTGCCGGCGCAGGAGCGCCTCGGCCGCCGCCCGCAGCGCCTCCGCGTCCAGCTCGCCGGCCACGTCGATGGCGCGCTGGACGGTGTAGACGTCCGGGCCGGCCTCGTCGTAGAGGGCGTGGAAGAACAGACCCTCCTGGAGCGGGGACAGCGGTAGCATGTCCTCGATCTTCCCGGGCCGCGTGCTCTTGGTCATTCGTCGCTCTCCCAGTCGGTTTCCAGCAGGTCCACCCCGGCACCGCCGCATCGGACAGTCCGTTCGTCCCCTCCACCGGCCCCGCGACAGCGCCCGCCTCTCCCCCGTCGCAGCCGCGCGGGTAGAGGAGCTGGCGTGGATCGGGCCGTCGGCCACCGCAGATCGCAGAGACACAAGAAGCCAGCCGGCCGGCTGATCGGCCGCGTCGGGGCGCTTCGACGCCGTCGCGGGCCCGCCCGTGCTACCCGCGCAAGCACACCCCGGCCGCGCCGCGCAGTGCGAAGCACTGCTCTCGATCGCGGTCACCTCGACGCGGGCCGCTTCCTCGCGCATTCGGGCCGCCTCCAACGCGGCGTGGGCCGGTGGGTGTCCACCCAGCAGAACGGGTGGGAGGAGCTGGCCGGGGGAGAGCGCGAGCGCCTGGGCGCCACGGTGGAGGGGCCGGTCGCCTGGATCGGCAGCGCACCGGAGGGTGCGTGGCGCCGGAGTACCGGCGCGGTCTGTCAGAGTTCGTGCGTTGTACGGGTGGATCGATCCCGGACGAGCGGGTCTACTGCCGGTGTCTTGGCGTTGTGCGGGGTTGGAGGGCTGCTGGTCAGGTGGTGCAGTCGGGGCTGAGAGCGTGGTCCGGCGCGGGCTATCCGGGCGGAACGAAGCAGGCGGTCACGGTCTTTCCGTCTCGTTGCGGATGGTGTTCCCAGCTGTCGGACAGTGCCTCGACGATCGCCAGGCCCCGGCCGCCTGTCGCGTCAAGGCCCCGGTCGGCCGGGGTCGGCGGGTTCGGGCTGGCGTCGTGAACGCTGACGTGCAGGCAGGTGCTGTCCCAGGTCAGGACGAGCTGGGCGTCACTATGAGCGTGCTTGTGCGCGTTCGTAATGAGCTCGGTCACGGTCAGAAGCACCGAATCCACCAAGTCGGGTGCGTTCTGCGCCCATTCCAGCGAGTCGAGATGTCCCCGCGCCCAGCGACGCCCGGCCCGCGCCCCTTGGGACATGGGGAAGGACTGCGCCCAGCCCACCGCCCTCATCTCAGAATCGGCCACGCCGGTGCCTCTCATTCGTTCATCGGGGGAGCCAGTGTCGTTCGTCGTCTTCCGCCAGTTCTCCTACCCGCCCGCGTGGAGATGACGTCCGCGGTGCCCCGGGCCCGGTCACGGCGGGAGCGCCTGAGGGCTCGACCAAGTCCTCCACGAGGTTGAGCATGTCGGTGTGGCTGTTGACGAAGAGGTGGGCGCGCTCGTCCAGGACCGTGTCGTGATGCGGGTGCGGAGCGGTGGGCGGCCGCCGCGGGGGCTGGCTGCTTCGGCGGGCGGCGCGGTGTGGGGTGGTGGTGAAGACGCGTGCGCAGGAGGTCTCTAGCCACAATCGGATGTTGCCGGGAATTCAGTGACTGTGGGTGGCTGTACGTTTACTCGTTGATGATGGATGAACTTGAGGTGGAAGTCGGTCCGTTGGCGCGCTGGCAGGTCCACTGGTGCGACCCACGGCGGGAGGTCTCGTGGTACGCGGCCGATCCGGTGCTGGCGGGCCTGCCAACGCTGGCGGAATGGGCGCACGCGCACGGCACGCAGCCGGGACAGCCGGTGCTGCTGCCGTCCGACGGCTGGTCGGTGCCGGAGGTCAATGGGTTCTTCGCCTAGGCGCGGATGCGCAACGCGAGCGCGGGCACCCGGAGGAAGTACGCCTTCGCGGTGGCCGTCTGGCTGGGGTTCCTCGACGCGACCAGCCGGGCCTGGCACGACGCCGACGAGGAGGACATCGCCGGGTTCAAGTTCTGGCGGATGAGCGACGAGGACAACGTCCGGCGCGTGGCCGGCGGGACGGTGCTGGACGACCTGGTCGCGATCAGCGCGTTCTACCGCTGGGCCGGGTTCCGGTCTGGAGTGAGCGATCCGGTGGCCCGGCGGCAGGTTCCCGGCCCTGATCCGGGCACGAGTACAGAGTCGTTCGAGGCCGGGCCGCACCTCGTGCGGGGCAAGGACGTGAAGTGGTTGGACCCGGCCGGCTACGCCCGCTGGGTCGATGTCGGGCTGCGGGGGCTGGACCTGCGCGGTCGGGAGGTCGACGGATGGCGCGGGCGCAACAGCCAGCGCGACTGCCGCGTTCGTCGACGGGCTCTACGGCACAGGGCTGCGGCTGAGTGAGTGGGCCAGTGTCCTGCGCCTGGAGCTGCCCGCCGACGATGAGGACCGCACCTACTACACCTGTCGGCTGGCGGCGGCCTGCGCCAAGGGTGGACGCGGCCGCCGGTTCTGGATGCCGCGCCGCGTGCTGGCCGACGTGCTGGCCTATGAGGAGGGCGAACGCGCCGCAGCGGTCCGCCGCGCCCAGCGTGCCGGCCGCTACGAGCGGCTGCCGCGGCTGCTTTTGGTCGAGCGCATGTCGCGCCACCGGCGGTTAGAGATGCGCGACGCCAACGGCAACCAGCTGGTCGCATCGCTGGACTCGCTGGACCCCAGCGGCCGCAAGCGGCTGTTTCGCCGGACCGCCGCCGGACTGGAACCGCTGGCGGTCTGGCTGAACGAGGACGGCCTGCCGCGCGAGGCACACGGCTGGCAGCACACCTTCGACACCGCCAACGAGCGGGTCGCCCGCGCCGGACTGACCTCGTTCGAGGCGAACGCGCACATGATGCGGCACTCGTTCGCGCTGCGCTGGTACTCGGTAGGCCGGCTGCTCTACGAGCGGCAGGTCGCGCACCTGAACGCCGAGGAGGTACGCGACTTCCGCGCCCAGTTCGGTGACACCTGGTATCTGGTCAAGACGCTGCTGGGGCACGCCAACGTGACCACCAGGATGGACATTTACCTGGAGCCCTTCCGCGACCTGGACGTCTCGCTGCTGATCGAGCACGCCCACGGCGTCGCGTTGTCGGCTCTGATGGCGTCGATGTTCGCCGCGCACCCGCAGGTGCTCTCCGATCCCCTCGCCGGACATCCGTCATGACCCGCGCTGCTGGGCGCCCGGCCGCGCTGCCGAAGCCCGGATACCGAGCGCCGCAACGATTGTTCCTTGAGGCGGGCAGTGCCTGGTCCGGTTCTTTCCCGAGCGCGGCGGCTCGGCGGTCGACTACGACTTCGCCGCCTTCCCCGTCGCCCGCGAGCTGGTGGTGTGGATGGCGACCGCGTTCGCAGGGTCGACCCGCCCCGGCCGGGCGGCGCCGGACGACCTCCTCGGCCACGAGCGCCTTCGGGCTGCTGCGCCGCTTCGCCCAGCACCTGGCCTCGCTGAACCGCCAGCCCGTCCGTCCGGCGCAGCTTCGAGCCGCACACCTGGAGAGCTTCATGCTGGCCAGGCTCGGCACGCCGAACCTGAACCGGGAGCTGCCGACGCTGCGCTCGGTGCTGCGGTTCGCACCCGACGGTGCCGGGCAGGACTTCCTGGCGCGGCTGGCCCGCAAGGGCCTGGAGCTCAACTCGACGCCCGCCGCCAGCTACACCACGGCCGAGTTCGACCGCATCACCACCGTCGCGCGCACCCAGCTCCGGCGGGCCGCCGACCGGATCTTCGCCGGGCGGGAACTGCTGGCCCGCTGGCGGGCCGGACGGATCGACCGCGAAGCCGAACCGCGCGCCTGGAAGCACGGCGAACTGCTGGACCACGTGGACCGGCAAGGCGACGTCCCGCGCAAGGACACCCGCTGGGGTCGGCAGCCCGACCACCGCATCCGTCCATTCGGGGCTGGCCAACTGATGGCGGATCTCCACCTGACCTACTCCGACATCGGCGCGGCCGGGGTGCTGCTGCTCTGCCTGACCGGGCAGAACTACAGCACGATCTCCACAGCCTCATCGACGCATCACCGCGCCGACGGGCACACCGGGGCCACCGCGACCGCGGTGGTGGACCTGGTGAAGCAGCGCCGCGGCCGGGACCGCGCGCACATGCCGACCGCGTTCTCCGGCACCGCGCCCGGCGGCCCGGACCGCAGCCCCCACCGGCAGCACGACCTGAACACGCCGTTCGGGTTCTACGCGCTGCTGGTCGATCTTGTCGGCCCGGCACGGGCACACATGGGGACGGACCAGCTCTTGGTCTTCCACTGCTCCAACGGAGTTGACCGGGGTCGTGGGTTTCGCGCCGGCCTGCCCAAGTCGATCCTGGCTATCTGGGGCCGTGACGCGGACCTGCGCACCGACGCACTCGGCGAGGACGGTCTCCCGATGCGGCTGGTGGTCGACAGCCGGCGGCTGCGGATGAGCTGGCTGGAACGCCATCAGCAGCCGGTCGCGCACACGGAGCGGACGCTGGCGAACGATTACTTGGCGCGCAACCGCGGCAACCTCGCCGACTATCAGAAGGTCGTCGCGGCTGTGCTGGATGACCAGCTCGCCGGCGTGAGGGCCGCGCAGGTCATGCGGGTGCTGACGGCCGCCGAGGTCGCCGAAGCCCGCCACGCGCCCGAGACCGTCGCCCGGCGCCACGGCCTGGACCCGGCCATCCTGGAGAAGCTGCTGGCCGGGGAGCTGGACACCGTGCTGGGAGGCTGCACCGACCGCCTGGCCAGCCCGCACACCCCTGTGGGCGAGCCCTGCCGGGCCTCGTTCCTGCTCTGCCTGTCCTGCCCCTGCGCCCGCGCGACTCCGTCGCACCTGCCGGTGCTGGTCGCCGTCCACGAAGGACTGGAGGCGCGCAGGCAGGAGATGACGCCGCTGCGCTGGGCCGAACGTTTCGCTGGGCCCGTCGCGCAACTGGCCGACCTGCTCACCGCCTTCCCCACCGCGACGATCGCCACGACCCGCGCCGAGATCACCGCCGAGCAGCGCGCCCTGGTCGAGCGGTTCCTGACCCGAGGACTCGACCTGACATGAGCCGCCTGGACACCGCCCCGGCCATCTCTCCGGCTCCGCTGCCCGAGCCAGACACGCTCGTGCTGCTCACCGGCCGTTGCGCCCCGGCACCGACCCCAGCACGCTGTCGGTGTTCGCCGACCAGCGCTGGCGCCTTTCACCCGCCGTCTTCGAGGGCCACACCACCGCGTTCTCGATCGACTTCAGCCCCGTCACCGCACCGTTCCTACCTACGGTCAAGACGCTCATCTGGTTGCTGCTCAACCACTCCAGCGCCGGAGTCTCCACCTTCTACTTCCGCCCGCGCACGTTAGCGATCCCCACTATCACCGCCACGTTCCGCAACCTCCGGCTGTTCACCGACTGGCTTCACGGACGCGGCCGGACATGCTTCGGCGAGGTGTCCTTGGCCGACCTCGACGACTACGCCGCACACGTCAAAGCCGCCGAGTCCAGCCATGCCCTGCGCGAAGACCGGCTTTCGATCGTGAACCGGGTGTGGTCCTACCGGGACCTGCTGCCCGAGGCCGACCGGCTGCCGCAAACACCGCCCTGGCGCGGTGAGCGCATCCAGGACATCCTCCAGCAGCGGCGCGCCATCCGCGAAGAGAACCGGACACCCCGCATCCACCCCGAGACCATGGCGGCGCTGCTGGGCTGGGCCCTGCGGTTCGTGGAGACCTTCGCTGCGGACATCACCGCGGCGTTCGACGAACACCTCGTGCTCAGCGAGCGCAGCGGCCGCAGCCGCAGGGGTCGGAACATCCCGCCGTCGCGGCGCCCGAAGGGTGCACTGACCGACGACTTGAGGGCCTTGCTGGCTGACTACCGCGAGCAGGGACGTCCGCTTCCCGGCTTCCGTGACAATGACGGCACGCTCCGGGTCAACCTCTCGCACCTGGCGAAAGTGCTCGACACAGCCCGCGGTGCGCTGGACGCCCCCAGCAACCGCGCCGTCTTCGCCGAAGCGCGGCTGCCCGTGATCGAAGGCGCGCCCCTGGACGCGCCGGTCACCGGTCGGTTGGACGGCTGGCCCTGGCACGCCGCGACCATCGAGTACACCGAGGCCGGTCCACTGACCCGGCACCTGAGCACAGCCTGCTTCATCGTGATCAGCTACCTGTCGGGGATGAGCCCAGGCGAAGTCCTCAGCCTCGAACGCGGCTGCGTCGAGCGCGACCAGGCCAACGGTCTGGTCCTCCTGCGCGGAAGACACTGGAAAGGCGTCCGTGACGATGCCGGGGACAAGAGGCCCGAGGGTGAGATCCGGGCCGACCCGTGGGTCGTGACCGAGGTCGTCGCGACCGCCGTCGCCGTCCTGGAGCGGCTGCACACGAGCACCTGGCTGTTCCCGGCGACGCTGTTCACCGACGGCCGCGACGGCGCGGCCATGCTGCGCAGCCGCGTCGGCGGCTCCCGGTCGGAGACCCGGATCAACCACGACCTCGCCGAGTTCCTGGCCTGGGTCGAGACCTACTGCTCCGAGCGAGGCCGCGGCGACGGCATCCCGCCCGACCCGGTCTACCCGGTCATCTTCTCCGGGCGCCTGCGCCGCACTCTGGCCTGGTTCATCGTCCGTCGGCCGCGGGGCCTGGTCGCCGCCGCCATCCAGTACGGGCACCTGCGCGTCCAGATGACCCTCGGCTACGCCGGAAACTACGCCTCGGGCTTCCCCGACGACCTGGCGTTCGAGGACTGGCTGGCCCGGCTGGACACCCTCGCCGACGCCCACCAAAGGCTGCGTGAAGGCGAGCTGGTCAGTGGCCCAGCAGCCGAGACGTATCGATACCGCGTCCAGGCCGCCACCCGTTTCGCCGGCCGAGTCCTGCGAACCAAGCGCCATGCCAACGCCATGCTCGCCAACCCCGACTTGCAGATCTTCCCCGGTAAGGGCATGACCTGCGTCCTGGACCCGAAGCGGGCAGCCTGTCGCCTCCGCAGCGAGGAGGACAGCACCCGCCGCACCCCCGACCTCGACGACTGCCGCCCGAACTGCGTAAACATCGCGCGGACCGATCGCGACATCGAACAGGTTCACGTCCAGATCGAGCAGCTACGGCCGCTCGTCGACGATCCGCTGGCTCCCGCCTTCCGACACGTCCGCGAACAGCACGAGCTCGACCGCCTGGAGCGCATCGTCACCGCCCACGCCAACAGCGGAGAACTCCACGATGACTGACCGCGATGCCGAACGCGACGCCATCACGGCGGCGATCCAGCGGCTGCTCGACGGCCGTCCGACCCGGTCCACCGGGGCGCTCACCACGCTGCAACTTGCCGCCGAGGCAGGCGTCAAGCGCTGGGTCCTGACGCACAAGCATGTTGACCTGAAAGAAGAATTCGCCCGCCGAAAGACCGAGGCGAACGGCATCCCGCCGCCTTCCAGCACCTCCACGCACGCGCCGTCGACGCCGAAGCCGCCGCCCACGCATTGCGGGAGGACAACGACCAGCTCCGTGAGCACGTCGCCATCTATGCCCAGGTCATCCACGAACTCCGCACAGAGCTGGACCGGCGCACCGACGACACCACCCGCCGCAGCCCTGTCCGGAGCCTGCCCACCAGCACCACCTGACGCGCGCGACGAGCGGATGGAGCCAGCCGGACGGATGGACCTATGGGCGGCGGGCCAGCAGGTGGGCGTCGAGAAAGCCCCGTTCGGTGGCCGGGTCGTGGAGCAGCCGCGCGAAGGGAACGAGTCCGGCATCGGCCAGCAGTTCGGCGAGGTGGTCTGCCGGCCAGCTGTAGGCAGGTGCCACCTTGTGGTCGAACTTGACCGGCTCCGGTCCGTCGGTCCCGAAGAAGGAGACCAGGAGCACGCCACCCGGCGCCAGGACGCGGACCTGCTCGGCGAGCAGCTCAGGCAGTTCCCCCGGTGGGGTGTGGATCATTGAGTAGTGGGCCAGTACGCCGCCGAGCAAACCGTCCTCGATCGGCAAGGACTCCATCCGCGCCTCCTGGAAGCGAAGCGCCGGATGGGCCCGCCGGGCGTGGTCGACCATGCCGCGGGAAAGGTCGAGTCCGAAGGCGTCCAAGCCCAGTTCGTGCAGCATGGCCGTCAGATGTCCGGGCCCGCACCCAACGTCCGCTGCCCGCAGGTTGCCCGTCGCGCGCACCAGTTCGGCGAAAGTGCCGATCATGGCCCGGGTGAACGGCTGCGTCTCCAGCCGGTCTGCGAACAGCGATGCGTACAGCTCAACGACTCCGTCGTAGGCCGCCCTGGTCTCGTCCTGATGATTCGCCACAGGGAGGACCCTATAGCCGGTCCGTAATCGATCTTGTGGCAGGTCGAGGCGAGGTGACGGACGCGGCGTGGGAGCGGATAGAGCCCCCTGTTGCCGGACACGGTTCGTACCGGAACCTCATGAACCATGATCGATTGCAGTCGGAAGCAACAGCTCGAAATAGGCGAGAGAACCGGAGGGCGCCACCGCGCGCCCTCCGGAACCACCGCCCGCTACCCAGGAGATCACCACCGACGAAGAAAGGTCTAGACCTAACGGTCGCGGGTAAACGGGGAGAAGAGCCCCGGGGCGGCGCGAACTTCGTGGCGTCGACGCCGCGGGGCCGGTCGGCGTGCTCGCTGGTGCGGATCATCTCCCACGCCTCGACCTTGGCGTCCCGGCCTGCGCTGCCCTCCCCAGCGGACCGTTGACTGGAGCGACGGAGCAGCCCGCCCCGGAGTCGCGCAGCTATGCCCCATCCGACGCTTCGACGCCCGCCTGCGTGCCACCGACACGCCGACACGGGAGCCGGACCGTTGAGCCCAGGCTGGGCAGACCTGGTAACCAGACAACTGCTCGGTAGCGGGTTGCCACGGCACGGCGAACATTGGAGCGTAGGTGTGCTCAGGAACATCAAGCCGCCGCTGGCGGCCCAAGGAGCCGCGATGTCGCGGTGCCCGGCCCAGGAGCAGAGGTGAGACATGCGTTGCGTCAACTGTGAACAAGCGACTGAGTATCAGAACGCGCCCCCCATGGGGGGCTCACCGGAGATCGGGTTGATACACGTCAGCAGCGGTGCGGTGGCCTGCTTCCCAAAACATGGTCCAAGAAGCCCGGTTGCCAAAGCCCCTGTGCCACCGCACCTCCGCCGCTTTCTGGAGCAGAGAACGCGGTTGCCTCGGCAGCCGCCACCCCAATTTCTGATCACGGAGGACGGACCCGGTTCGGGGGCATGCAGTCCGACGAAACCGTGACGCCCCTATCACGAGGAAGCCACCGCCACGCGGATCCTGCTGCTCTTCCGAGCCACGGAGCTCCGCCATCGATGGAATCGTGGTGGTTATGGCCGGAGACCGGGCCGGATCTTGGGTCCTGCGGACAGCTCGCGGTCCAGAGGCAGGTGCAGCGGTATGTGCGGGGAGTTGACTGCCGCGCGGCCCGGCTCCGTCGTCTCCCGTGTGCGGGCCGCGGTGAGCGGCGGCCGCGCAGGTTCGACGCCGCGCTCCTGGTCCTGTGGGCCACGGCTCTCACGCCACCGACCCCACTGAGGACCTGTCCATGTCGCTGTGCGGGTTCAGGAGGGCGGAGAGGGAAGGGCGGCACGCGAGCGGCTTGCCGGACTGCGGCGAGTGCCGACGGGAGGTCCAGCACGGTGCCGACCGCCCTCGCGGCACCTGATGACGACGGCGCGAATCCGCTGTGCCGTCCGAGTGGATACGGCGTGGCTACGATGCGGAACGTCACGGCCCCGGCAGTTGTGATGCCGGAGCCGTGGCGTCGTCAGCAGGTGGCTATCCGAGTGCTGACTCTCACTTCCGCGCCGGATCGCGTTCTCGCTCTCGTGTCTGAGGCAACGGGTTGTGAGCAGCGCTTCCTCAGCACCTGGCGAGACGACGGTCGGCGCCTCGTGAGAATGCCCAGCACAGCCCCCATACGCGCGCGGTCGCGGCGCGTGCGGCCGTGGTGCCGACGGCCCGGGTGCGGGTGATGAGCTGGTGACATGCCGTGGCGCGTCATGCGCGCGGGCTGTGACGTGCATCACGAGCCAATAGCTACGGTGCAGGTGAGGGCAACCGTAAGTAACCGGACGGGCACGTTCCATGGGGAACGTGTGTCTCAGAGGTAACTCTGAGGGGGTGCGAGTTCGGTGAGTAAGGGTGAGGACACACTGTGTTCCACCCCTTGGTCGCGATGGTGCGGCCTCCGGGGGTCCGAACTCCGTAATGAAGGAGGCTTCGTGAAGCTCCACCAGACCCGGTCCGTGCCCGCCCGGGCTCGCGCGCTCCGGATGCTCACTGCGTACTTCGAAGTCGTCGTAGTACGTGCAGCCCTGCAGGCCGGCACGGCTGCGGCTTTCCGCCGGCACCTCGCATCACGGCCGCAGGCCCAGGAGCCGCGCGGGGCAGCCGGTGACTGACACCTTCGGCCGGGGATTCGAACTGGCCAGTCCGGAACCGGAACCCGAATCCCACCCCCGCCCCCAGCCCCCAGCGGATCAAGTTCCCCGCGGACTTCGAGGCGTTCTTCCGGGAGCACAAGGACCCCTGCTTCCGGATAGCCGTGAACCGGCTGCACGACCCCCGGAACGCGGACGAGGCGGCGCGGCCGCGATGCCCTGGCGGTCCATCACGTGCGCGTACAGCACGGCCGGGACGAGCTGCCCGATACGCAACAGGGGTTTCCCGTAGACGGCCTGCGCCGCCTCGCCCACCACGCCGCGGTCGGCGACGGGTCCGACGCGAGGATCGCTGAGCGACGCCGCGCTGGTGATGTACAGGAAATGGGAGCGGATTCCCGCTCATCCGAAACCGATCGCTCTCGTACACCGGATTGGCGTACCGCGGACCGTGGTCGAGCTCAGGTGCGTTCGAGCCATCCTTCGTCAGTATCCAGCAGGCCCGTCCGACTGTCGCGATACTCGTTCCGCCCGCCTCCGGAAAGCCGGGGGAGGTGGCGGACGACGGCACCTTCGGATCAGTTGGCACCGGTGCTGCCGAGTCGGCATCCCTGGCCGGTCCGGCTGGTACGCAGGGCATTCCTACGCTTGGTCTGCGGCTTTCTCTGATGTCATGTGCGCAGGTGCACGCCCCGGGTGTGCCTGTCGTGGACTCTCGGCTCGTAGGGCCTCGACTTCACCTCGTAGTTCGGTCAGTTCCCGGTGCAGTGCCTGGATGGCGACGATGGCCACCCCGTTGGCGTCGGTGCAGCAGATCGTCCGGTCGTTCTCACCGACTCCGAACGCTTTCCACCAGTCCTGCGCCATGGGGCCCAGGTGGCGTACGTGGGGTGGGTCCCAGTGGTATCGCCACGTGCTGACCGGTAGCTGCACCACCTGTTCCAGTACCTGGTAGCCATTGACCGGATCGCTACCGCATACCGCACCCGACACAGCACCGGATGCCAGACCAGCCGCAGAAGCGTTCCGCCGCGGCCGCATCCTGACCAGGGGCGACGTCCGCATCCTGCCCAGGGACCTCCTCAACCGCCGGTAGCTCATCGCTCCCAGACCACTGCGGTGACGTCGGTCTTCAGTGCATGGTCCGAGAAGAGCAGGCTGCCTCCGCCACCGCGGTTCTGCGGGCTGTTCACCGGAAGCTGGGCCAGACCGCTGCCCACCCCGCTGCTGTAAGTCGTCACGCCAACCGCCGTGACCTCACGGTCTTTGTTGATCATCGTGGTGTCGTATGCGGCGTTGCCGACCGCCAGGATGTTCGTGCTCGCGACGGCCGGACCGCTCAACGCAACCGTGCCAGTGGCCGCCGTGGCTGTCAGTACCAGCAGGCGGCGGGCAACGCGCTTCGTCGACATCAAACATCCCTTCGTTCGGGACGCCAAGTGCGTCCGCGCCACCCCTAACGGCCTAAGGCCCCCAGAGGGCACGTAGAATTCCACGCTTTCTCCGGGCCCCGCGCGCGCGAGGCGCGTACGCCACGAGGCGCCCGGCCGGTTGCTGGCGCCGCGGACCAGGACAACGGGCGCGACCATATTGGCCGTTTCCTCCTCGTAGTTCCCGAGTATCGGATCAGAGCGTGATCGTGCACCTGCTGGGCGGGGCGAAATCCAGTCTGCTCCCACAAGTAGACTGGAGAAGCCTCGCTGCGGCTCAACGATGCCGGCGTGTCCGGGAGTTAGGGCACATGACGAGAAGGAATACACATGCGAGCTTCGCGATCAACCATGTCCATAGCCGCCGTCACCTGCACGGTGGCAACAGCCTTCAGCCTCGGTACCTCGTCCGCGTCAGCGCAGGACAGCTGGAGCCGCCGCCGGTGGCGAACCTTTTCACCGCTCCGTAGGAAGAGACATGGCCCTGGCTCCCGAGGAACGCTACCCCCGTGAGGGCCGGTCCCTGGACCCGCTGAACGGCGAAGAGCACGGCCACCCGGTCAGCTACTCCACCTCCACCTCGACCGCACGACGGATCTGGTGGAAGGGCAGGGCGGTGCTCCGTCTCCCCGTGCGGGCCACGCGCCAGAAGTAGAGAGCGAACGGCAACGGGCCTGCCCCGCACTCCACGTTCTTCAAGGGGTGCGGGGACATGGTCGGCGATGCGGGCGTCGGGGCGACAGGTGAGGCCGTCGGTGTATGGATCGCAGCGAGCACCGTGTTGAACGTGGCGCGCAGCCCATCACTCAGGCCTCCGGCCATCGCCGATAAGGCCGGATGTACAGGAGTTCGCGAACACAGCTGGTCTGTCCGGCTGAACGACCAGCAGCACGGCCCCGGCCTTGCGAGGCTCTAACCTCGGGTCATCGGGCCCCTCGGTCCGAACAACGACCCGGAGGAACGACGAGCGTGCGGCAGATACGGACACCCTCGGTACCACCGACAACTGCGACGGTGCCGAGGAGGCGGGCAGAGAGCGAGGCGCCGGAGCACGCCGCCAGGCAGGTATCGCGCCCCGCCGAACTTGCTGCTCTCCAGCGGACGGTGGGCAACGCAGCGGTGACGCGTTGGGTACAGCGCCAGGAGAATCCCGAGGTCAGGGAGGAGGCGCGGCGGCACGCCGCCGATCCCACCGGACACGGCGAGTGGGGCAGTTTCTGCGACATGATGGCTCAGGCAGGCTTCCCCAACGACGTCACGGACGCCGCCTGGCAGCTCGTCCTCGGTGGCATCGCCGAACAGGGACAGCTCAACGACGAAGCCATGGCTGAGCACACCGATCGCCAGAAGCAACGCGATCACCGTGCGTCAAACAGCTGGTACCAGGAGCTGGTGGAGCTCGTCGGCGATTACTTGGAGATCGACACACCGACGCTGGCTCTCTGGTCGGGCGGCAGGGTGACCAGCGACTACGCCCGCTCCAGGGGCCACACTCCCCTGGAGACCACTCCCTTCGGTGGCGTGGTCGACAAGCTGACCCTGACCTCGGACTGGATGCTCAAGACGCCGATGTGGAATGTCCTGTCCAAGGCCTTCGTGAACCGCGCACGCGGCCCCGTCCACATCTTCCTGCGGGCGTACAACCCCGACAGCGTCCTCATCGCGCAAGAGGTCCCGCAGCTGCGCGTGGTCATGGCGCTCAACCCTGCGGTGCGTCTCATCTGGCACCCGGTGTACACCGCGGCCGACGGAGAGCTGATGGAGATCACCAAGAGCCTTGGCCTGACCTCCGACGCGCCCTACTCCACCCGGGACGAATGCGTACAAGTTCTCTACGACTACCTCCGGCTCAACCACGATCCGGCCAACCTTCAGTCCCAGCGTGCCCATGCGGAGATGAGCGCCCATTTGGAAGCCAACGGCAACCCGCAGTAGCGCCGGCTCATTGATCAGCCGAGGCGCTGCTCGGGTTCACCGCCGTGGACCTGCGGGAGCAGGCGGAGGCGATTACCGCGAGCCCGAGGGCTCGCGGCGGCGCTGCGTCCAGCTGTGCGTGCTTATCTGCACTTCTCTCGGATGGGTGTGCAGCGGGGTGGGCGTGGGGTTTCTGCTGTGCGTGGGTGTGACTGCCATTCGGCGGGCCCCGGCGACCGAGGTCGTGGCCGGGCTTTGATGCGTAGCTGGCGCCTACGCAGCTCGGCAGTGGGCCGGCGCGGAGGTGTCCTGGTGAGTGCGTGTGTCTGATCCGGTCCTGCCAAGGCTGGCGGCCTCGTGTCCGGTTCCAGGTGACGTTGTGGAACACCGCGAGGGGCAGCCGGATCCCGGCTGTCCCTCGCACCTGCTTCAGCGGTCTGGCGTAGCGCTCCGGACCTGCTGCCTGGTCAGGTCACTCGGCGGCGGATCCACCAGGCGCAGCTGCTCCGTCCGGTCGGGTGACGCCCGCTCAGTACCGGCCCCACCACCACCGGATGACCCATGCGGGTCACCCGACCGGACCGGCGGGCACGGCAGTCGGTGCTGGCCGGGGGGGGAGGATAGGGGATGACGCGTCCGATGCTGACCCGGCGGGAGGCTGCCGCCGCGTGCGGTGTGAGTCGTACGACGACCCGCCGACGCCGTGAGGCGGAGGATCTACCCAGGGCGGTCCAGGGCGAGGCGCGGGGGTGGCTGCTCCCTGTGAAGGCGTGTCTGCTGCCGCCTGGTTCCGGCTGAACGCCCCCGCAGGCTCCGACTCCCCCGACGCTCTGCGCGCCTTTTAGTCGGCTGCCGACGCGCTGTGTGCTACGCAGGGGCCTGGTCGCTCTGGGCCCCGAGTTGGTACACGCCATGGTCGAGCGCTCAGGCGGTCCGCTATTCGTCGGTGGGCACCCAAATGCCATGCCGACAGGGCTTGAAGTCCACGAGAACCACCGAGCGCCCGTCGATAGTGGGGTCCTCGACACATGACACGACGCTTTCCGGGCGCTCGTCACAGATCGGACATGACACGAGCGCGGGATAGTCAGGTTGCTGAAGGACTCCGAGGATTACCTCCTCTTCCCTGCACAGCAAAGCTGCCGCGAGGTCAGCCAGCCACGCAGCTGTCATGCGAATGCGGTTCACCACTTTTCCTCCGGGTGCTGCCGTGGTGCCGGGGGGATACGGGCGGCGTCACGGAGTATCGGCTGGCTGGTCGTCCTGCCACACCCAACGGCCGTTGGTGTCGGGCGCATAGATGCTGCTGCCGCCCGGGAAGGTGCAGCCGTCGTTGGGAAGCGCGACCCAGGGATCCTCATCCGTGAGGGTCACGGAGGTGGTCTGCCCATCCACTGGTCCGCCGTGCAGTTCGACTGTTATCGAGATGGTGTTGTCGCTCATGCCGCTCTTCTGCCCCGACAGGTACAGACCAATTATGGGTGGCCTGCCGACAAAAGCTGTTCCGTACCGGCCGCCTATGCCTGGACCATCAAACGGAACAAGGTCATCGACCACACCCGCACCCACTGGCCCCCGCTGATCGAGGACGCAGCGTTCGACACCGCCACCCTGCGCGACGCCATCGACCCCATCGGCCTGATCACCGAACCCTCACCCTCTTCCGTGCCCTGCGCCAGCTCACCAACCGCCAGTCCGGCCCATGTCCATGGTCGGAAGGTCCTCGCTCTTCTGCTGATTGGAATTGAACACGCGGTTGTACACGTCGGTCACGCTGGGGGCGACCCAGCCCGCGACCCCGGGCGGGGTGCCGCCGTCGCCCACCAAAACGATCTTTGCGCCCTCAGCGTTCAGGCCGGCCTGGATGCGCCGTACTACCTCGATGATCCGCGGCAGAAAGGTGGCGATCTGCGCGGGCGTCGCGGGACCCCGAGCAGCACACACGCCTGGAAGCACTCGGACTCAAGCCCGGACCGAGAGCGCCCCGGCCGGGAAGGGGGCCGGAGCGTTCGAGCGGGGCATTGCCGCGATCGCCCAGTACGCCCAGCGCGAAGGACACCTTCGCATCCCCCGCCAGCACACATCCTGGCCACGTTGCTGTCCTGACACATGGCCAAGGCCTGCCATGACCTCGGTGACGAGAGCTCGGCGATGACGCACGCCCGCGCCGCCGGCGTGACTGCCGAGCAGGCCGAGCACCCCGCGACTGGGCGCGGGACCTCACCGACGCGGAGTGCATGCAGCGCCACCTGGTGGGTGTCGATGTGAACCTGGCGTTCGGCGCGGCCGCCAACGGCGCCGTCGTCGGCCTGGACTCACCGCCCGAGCACGTCACCCACCCGGTCTTCGACCCGGCGGCGCCCGGCTCGTGGCTGGTGGACCTCTCCCACGTCGACCTGCACCGGGTGAAGGTCGCCAAGCAGTGGCGCGACCTTGAGGGCGACCTGCTGCCCAGTCCGTTCACCCCGACCGGCGCACGGCCTGAGGGCCCGGCCTGGTACGCGACGCCGACCGTGGCGTACGCCGTCGAGCTCGGCTACGACGTCACCCCCCTCCAGGCGTGGGTGCGTCCTCGGAGCGGGCGGTTCCTTGACGGCTGGTACAAGCGGCTGCGCGACGCCTACGTCGCGACGATGGCCGACCTCAAGGTGGCGGAGAAGCTGACCCCCGGCGAGTTCCTGAAGGCGATGGACGGTCACAAGGGGCGGGATCCTGAGCTGGGGATCGTGCTGGACGCGGTGAAGATGACCGTCAAGGGCGGCATCGGCAAGCTGCAGGAGAAGGCCCGCGGCGGAAACTGGGTGCCGGGGCAGGCGTGGCCCGCGCTGGCCCGGCCGACGTGGCGCCCCGACATCCGGGCCACCGTCATCTCCCGAGCCCGGATCAACATGCACCGCAAGATGCTCGCCCTCGCCGCCGCCACCGGCCGCTACCCCGTCGCGGTCCTCTCCGACTGCGCCGTCTACACCGCCGACGGCCCCAGCCCACTGGCCGTCCTGCCCTACGACCAGGACGGCAAGACCGTGCCCGGCTCGTTCCGCCTCGGGGTCTCCCCCGGCATGGTCAAGCACGAGGGCACCCAGGACGTGCTGTGGGGTGTCGGGGTGCTGGAACAGCTCGGCGCGGAAGGCAAGGTCGCCAACCTCGCCCGCTACATCAAGACCGGTGAGGTCACCGGCCGGGACACCGGGGAATAGGGAGCGTGGCGGTAGATGGTCACCGTTGAGGAAGAGCTCGGCCGGGCCGTGCAGGGGGCGTTCACACGCCCGGTGCCCAAGTCCGCCGGAGCCCAGGTGCGTTACCTGGTGCGCCGGCACAAGGGCAGCACTCAGCAGGTCGCCGACCTGCTCGGCATCAGCCGGCGCACGGTGGAGCGGTATGTGAAGGACCAGATCAAGCATCCCCGCCCGCAGCTGGCTGCCCGGCTGGAGGGGGAGGTCCGCACGCGGTGGCAGCCGCAGGTCAGGGCCCGGGCGAGGCAGAAGGCGGCCACCACCGACGGCATCATGATCGACGTCCAGGCCCGGTTCGGGTACACCGCCGCCGCCGGCTCCACCGACCAGTCCCGCATCCGCCACCTCACCCTCGCCCTCCCACCCCACCACGCCGCCCGCCTCCTCGACGCCCAAGCCACCGGAATGACCGAGGACCGGCTGCTCCAACTCACCGCCGAAGCCCTCGGCGAAACCTACTTCCGCGACAACGGACGCCGCGCCCACGGCCTCGAAGTCGAACTCACCGACCTCCTCGACCTCCAGTTCCGGCTGTAGGCGAAGAAGGTGCTTCCGGCGGGGTGGGGGTGTGCCCGCGCGCCTGATTGACGGCAGATCGGCCGGACGCTTTCATGGCGGCCGGGCCCTGTGAACGCCCGGCCGCGCGACGGACGACGCCCCCGCTGCATCCGTCGCAAGAGGACCGGCCAGAAGTCTCACCGCACCTGCCGCACCGTCCCTGTCTTCACAGCGCGTGCCGCCCGGGGGCCGGTTCTGCGCGCAAGACCTGTGAACCCTGCGACCGCTCTCCAGCTCACCGCCGACCGGCGGCAGAGCACCGGTGAATACCACCAGGCTCTGTTCCCGTTGCTGCCCGGTTCGGGCCAGGGGCTGTCCATCCCGGCTGCGCGTGAAGGCGAGCAGGCCCGTCTGGAGGCCGAGGTCCTGCGGCGGATCTGCGCGATGGGCGGTCTCAGCAGTCATCCGCTGGGCATCGTCCGCGTGTGGTCTCAGGAGGACGCGCTCACCCTCCGGCTCGTCGACGAGCCGCTGGTCCTGGGGCACTGGGTCGACTTCCTGTATCCCCGGGTCAGTGACGTCAAGACGCCGGCCCGGACCCGCGCGACCGGGTCGGCGGTGTGCCCGGGCTGCACAGTGCCCGCGTACCCGGCGGGGTCCGGCTGTACCGGCCGGGTCTGGGGGCGGCGATCCTCCTGCGCGGATTCCACCCCGGCAGGTGGGAGCGGATCGCTGCGAAGAGCGAGGGCCTGTACGGGTCTTTACTGCGGGCGCCGGACTGGACATCCGTTGAGAAGGCGACCTACGAGGCGCAGACCACCCAGCAGTTCGGCACCCTGTCCTCGCTGCTGCGCCGGATCCGGGCGACCGCCGGTGCCGGGCCGGTCAACAGCACCGACGTCTGGACCAGCTGCAGGGGGCTGCGCCTGGAGACGGACGACGGACGGGCCGCCCTGCCCCGACCTCATCCGGCTCCTGACACAGAAGCCCTGCGGACTGGGGTGGGAGGTCACCCGCAAGATATGCACCTGCCAATGTGATCACCACCGCACCGCGACCGGATGCACCGTCAACTTCCATGATCCGTCCACCGGAAGGCCGGTGTGGTACTGCAAGCTGAAATGGCACCGCACCCGCGACGACTTCCACGCCGAGGCCCTCGCCCGCCTCCGGGCCGCCCTGACCTGAACAGCGCGGGTACCGGGCCCGGGCACGCCGAGTGCCGCCGGAGCGCGGCTGCCGGCGGACACAACGGCGCGCACCGCTGGGTGGGCCTGCGCCCGGAGGCCACGTACGTCGCAACCGCAGCGTTGCCATGTCCCGGACCAGGGGCACGCAGAGGGGCGGGCACCCCAAGCGCCGGGGCGGCGCAAGGAATCTACGGCACTTCAGGACACAGAAGCCCAGGTCACAGGCCTGCCACACGCGAGATGCGGATGTGCGAGGAAAAAAGATTGAGGCCGTTGTTGAGAAACGGGCGTGGGCGGGCCTATGAGCCGGTGAAGCTGCCTTGCTGGCCCTGACCCGAGGAAGTCCCCTACCCGATGCCCGAGTTCAACGAGCTCATCCCGATCGTCCTCCAGATGCTTCCCCACATGCTCGCCCTGTTCGACCGCCCCGGACCCAGGACATCGCGCAGGCGCGGCCGGCACGGTGACAGCACCCGCCCCCGGCCGGCCCCGTCACCGTGCCGGAACTGGTGCGCGGTATGCCGCCCGGCGCGGTGCTGCGCCGCGAGGCGCCCGACGGGACGGTGCTGACCTGCTGGTCGTCGCCGGGGGCGGAGCCCGAGGAGTACCGGCTGTGGAGAACACTGGCGACGATGGGGGCCTGTCCACTCCGGGCCACGCCCACCTCATGGAGCTGGGCTCCGACGGGTACGGCGTCCTGGTGAAGAAGGTCATCGCCTTTCTCACCGGCTTCAAGCAACTGAACGCGGCCGAGCGCGAGGACGTGGCCGGCGAGGCGATTGTCCGGGCGGTGAGCAGGGCGCAGTTCGACCCGTCGGACCAGCCGGTCGCGTACATCAAGACGATCGCCCGGAACATGGCGCTCAAGAAGCTCAACAAGCTCAAGGAGCCGGGGACGGAAGTTGCGAGCGTGCTCATGGACCACGCGGACCTGGACGCTCTGGCCTGCACGGCGGTGGATGCGGGCGAGGCGGAGCAGGAACAGGAACAGGAACTGACAGACCTTTTCTCCCAGGCGGAGTCGACGGTGCTCACCGGCCGGGCGGAACTCCAGCGGTGGGCGGCATCGGCAGGCGTGTCGGCCTCGCAGGGGCCACCGAAGCCGGGGTGCACAGGAGGATTTCCTTTTACGCGGCTCGCTCCGCAGCGGTCAGACGGGGTGCCATTGCCGACTCCTGGTCAGTGACGGCGGGTGCAGGCCCGTGGCCGGGGGTGTCTGCCGACGCCCATGTCGTCACGGCTCGCTGAGGACGCGCCCCCGACGGCCGGACGGATGGCTCGGGTCAGGTGTTCTGCTCCTGCGGGTGCAGGTCGAGTGTGATGTGCGGGTCGAGTGCGTGCAGGAAGTCGGGGGCGTCGAAGATCTCGCCGGCGGAGACGACGCCGACGGTCTTGGTGCGGCCGGTCAGTACGCGCTCAAGGGCCTCTACGACGAGGGGGGCGGTGACGGCGTAGATGTCCTGGCCACCGGCCGTGGCCCGGCGTTCGGCTCCGCCGGAGCGGACGACGGCGTCGACGAGGAAGGTCTGGTTCGAGCGCCCGCTCTCGTCGGTGGCGGTCGGGGCCGGCGTGCGGGGGGCTGCGACGTCTCGGGCAGCCTCGACGGTCATGTAGGTGGTCACGTCGAGGATGGAGAGGTGCTGGGGGACGGTGACGACGTCCGCCATCGTGAACTCCCCGATCACCGGCCGGGGCCCCATCGGTTGCGGGAAGGTCCACTCCAGGGTGGGTGCGGCGTCGGTGCGCTGCTCCAACCGTCCGCCGCTGTACCGCAGGCGGTGGTTGCCGCGTCGCTCGCGGGAGACCGCGCCCGAGAGCCGGGTACCGACCGTGGGGTGCCAGTTGCTGAGCGCATAGGCGATGTGTGCCTCGTCGGCCTTGGTCCAGTCACCCATCGCCGCGGTGGTCAGCAGGTCGCCGAGGCCGCCGAAGAAGGCCATGGCCGGGACGATCACCGCCCCCGCCTCCCGGGCCCGCTCGCGGTAGTGGGCGAAGGTGTCGAGGTTGGCCTCGAGCTCGGCGGCCACGTCCAGGTAGGGAATCTTCGCGCGGAGCGCGGCCTCGATCACGGGGCCGGTGGTCGAGGCGAAAGGGCCGGCGCAGTTGATGACCGCCGCCATTCCCGCCAGGGCCCGGTCCAGCGAGGCTGGGTCGTCGACCGACGCCACCCGGGCCTCCAGCCCGTGCTCGTGGACCAGCTCCTCCAGGGTCTGCGCGTTGCGCCCGGACAACACCGGGACGAACCCACGCGCGGCCAGCTCCGCGACCACGAACCGCCCGGTGTGACCGTAGGCGCCGAACACCGTCACCAGCTGACCTGAACCCATGAGACCGCTCCCGTGTACTCGAACGTCCGCTGCGAGGTCGATCCGCTGCGGCCTGACATCCACATCCTGTCCCTCCAGCAGCGCCCCGTGTGAGCGTCGGAAACGACACGCCGCGTACAGTTTCGGACATGCCCGCTGTTGCGCTGGCCGTCACCGACGGCATGCTCCACTACGAACTGTCCGTGGCCGTCGAGGCCTTCGGAGCCGACCTGACCCACATCGTGGACCCCTGGTACGACTTCTCCCTCTGCGGGAGCGGTCCGGTGCACGTCGGCCGCTTCCGCCTGGAACCCGATCACGGGCTCGACCACCTGTCGCACGCGGACACAGTGATCGTCCCCGGCTGGGCCGACACCGAGCACGACCCGCCCGCCGAGCTGGTCGAGGCGTTGCGTGCGGCCCATGCTGCCGGTGCCCGCGTGGCCTCGCTGTGCACGGGCGCCTTCGTCCTGGGCGCGGCAGGACTGCTCGACGGCAGGCGCGCCACCACACACTGGGCCCACACGCGAGAACTGGCCCGGCGCCACCCGGCGGCCACCGTCGATCCGGACGTCCTCTACGTCGACGACGGCGACGTCCTCACCTCGGCTGGCAAGGCCGCCGCCATGGACCTTTGCCTGCACCTGGTCCGCCTCGACCACGGCTCGGCCACCGCCAACAAGATCGCCCGACGCCTGGTCATCCCGCCCCACCGCGACGGCGGCCAGGCCCAGTTCATCGCCACCCCGCTCCCCGCACCGGGCAACCACCTCCTGGGCGAGCTCTTCCCCTGGGCGCTGGAGCGGCTGGACCAGCCGCTGACCGTGGAAGACCTGGCCCGCCAAGCCGGCATGAGCTCACGCCACCTCGGCCGCCACTTCAAGCACCTCACCGGCACCACGCCACTGCAATGGCTCCACACCCAGCGCATCCGCCACGCCCAGGAACTGCTGGAGACCACCGACGCCACCGTGAACACCATCGCCTCGGCCACCGGCATGGGCACCGCCACCACCCTGCGCCGCCACTTCCACCGCAGCGTCGGCGTCCCACCCGACACCTACCGCCGCACCTTCCGTCCCTGAAGAAGTAGTTCCAAGGACTGGCGGCCTATCGAACAGCCCCAAGGCACGGTGCCGCCCGAAGCGGTGAGTAGACGTGGCCCCCCTTACCTTTTTGGTGGCCCCGCAACGGGGCTACCGGCCTCCGGGCCCAGCATGACTTCCCCCCTTGTTAACCATGGTCCGGGGGTGGTGTCACCGGTCCCGGAGGCACTGACTGACCGCTGATTAGGGCATGACCACCCCACCGACGCGTCGCAGGTCGGGAGACTCTTCGTCATGTGGATGTGGCAATCGGTGCCGTGGACGAGGCCGGGCAGAAGCACGACCGGAGGATGCGCGTGATCGAGACCGGCGACATCGACGTCTATCTCGGCCTGGACGTCGGCAAGGGCGAACACCACGCCACCGCCGTCACCCCGGCCGGGAAGAAGGCGCTCGACAAGCGCCTGCCCAACACCGAGCCCAAGCTCCGCGAGCTGTTCCGAAACTCCAGACCAAACACGGAACGGTACTGGTCGTGGTCGACCAGCCGGCCTCGATCGGAGCTCTGCCGCTGGCGGTGGCCAGGGGGCATGGGCTGCCCGGTCACCTACTTGCCGGGCCTGACGATGCGCGGCTCACCGACCTCTATCCCGGCGAGGCCAAGACCGATGCAAGGGACGCGTTCATCATCGCGACGCCGCCCGCGCGATGCCTCACACGCTGCGCTCGGTCGACCTCGAAGACGAGACGATCGGTAAGTTGGAGGTGATCGTCGGCTTCGACGACGACCTGACCGGTGAGGCCACCCGGGTCGCGAACCGGCTCCATGGCCTGCTGTCCCAGATCCACCCGCCCCTGGAGCGGGTCCTGGGCCCGCGGTTGCAACATCCGGCTGTCCCGGCCCTGCTGTAGCGGTTCGGGTCACCGGCCCAGATCCGCAAGGCAGGCCGTCGCCGACTGGTCACGCTGCCGCGGCCGAAGGCGCCGCGGATGGCCGAGCACCTGGTCGAGGACATATTCACCGCGCTGGACGAGCAGACCGTAATGGTTCCCCGGCACCGAAGCGGCCGCCCTGATCGTCCCGAGCCTGGCCGGCTCGCTCGCCGCCGTCCTTGACCAGCGCAAGCTCCGGGCCGGGCGGACCGAGGAACTGCTAGGGGCCCACCCTCTTTTCCAGGTCCTGATCTCGATGCCGGGAGTCGGGATCAGGACCGGAGCCAGGATCCTCTTCGAGGTCGGCGACGTCAGCAGCTTCCCCTCCGCCGCCCACCTCGCCGCCTACGCAGGACTCGCCCCGACGACCAGGTCGTCGGGGACCTCAGGCGGAAACCGGCAGCTCAAACGCGCCATATCCCTCTCCGCTTTCGCCCGCATGAACGCCGACCCGGCCTCCCGCACCTACTACGACCGGCAAAGAGCCCGCGGCAAAACCCACTCCCAGGCACTCCTGCGACTCGCCCGCCAACGCACCAGCGTCCTGTTCGCCACGCTCCGCGACGGCACCTTCTACGAGTCCCGCATCCCTACCGTCGCCCTCGCCGCATGACCACCCCAAAAACCCACACATCAAACATCACGTCCTTGACGAAGGACATAGAGACACCCCCCACGGGCGCGGGGAGCAGGTAGATACTTCGGGCGTCCTGCTCACCGCGCGTGCGGGGATGGTCCCGACGGACCCGTGCCGATCGAAGCGAAACAGACGAGTTCCTCCGTCCGGGCAGGAAGGGACGGTTCGTCGCCGGTGGACACGGCGTCGTCGTACGCGGCCGAGGTGCGGTTCGGGGTAGAGCGGTCCACGCCGAGGGGCGGCTGTCGGGCGACACGAGATCGTCAGCGGGCGACATGGGGTGTCAGTACGGACGCCCCCCGGCGCGGGATTGCGCCGGGGGTGGAGTGTGACTACGACAGGCAGTGTGTCGCGCGAAGCGGACACGCCCGCTGGATCAGTCCTCGCGTTCCGCGAGAGTGAGAATGGCGGTGTCCCACAGCCCTTCCGTGATGTCGCACAGCCCGGCGAACCTGTCGCTCGTCGCGGACGTCGGACTGCTCGCGCAGGTCTGCGTTGCTCAGGGCCTTCAGCCCGGCCTCGTCGTAGGTGCTGGCGGGCTCGCCGACCGCGACCCCTCGGCGGCGGACGCGGCCGTCCGGGCCCTGGACGAGCTGGAACATCGTTCCGCGTCATGCGGCGCGCGGCGTGTCCAGGATGCCGTTCATCACCGCGTGGACCGGCTCACCGCCGAGGAGCCGGCCGAGTTCCTCCACGCCGTGCCGCCGCTGTGACGGGGCGAGCGAGATGTAGTGCTCGATGCGTTCGTTGAAGGTCCGGCGGTATCTCGCGTAGAGCTCGTCGTCCTTCCGGATACGGCCGGCCAGCTCGACGAGGGCCGCCGTGCCGGCGAGATCGTCCTCCGGCAGCGGGTGGTCCGGCACGACGTCCGTGAACCGGCCCCCGCTCCGCCCGAACTCCGTGCCGTCCAGGGCGCGCATGGTGAACACATGGGCGTAGTGCTGCTCGTGGATCGCCAAGGGCAGCCGCCCGAGAGCGAGCGATTCGTGGAGCGCGGTGAGCCCGGGAGCCATCAGGTAGTCCGGGGTGCTCGCCGCCACCTGCAGCAGCTCACGCTGGCGCAGGAGACGGCATTCGGCCGTGCCGCCGCCGGCCCAGACCGTCCGCTCCCGGCCCTCGCCGAACGGGCCTCCGCAGACGAGGACGCGACGGAACCGGGGCCAGTCGCGCAGCAGGTCCGGAAGCCACCGGTGGAGCAGACGCAGGTAGTCGTCGTTGACGTCGAAGTCCAGCAGGAAGTTCTTGAACCCGCCGACGTTGATGAGCAGATCGTATTCCGGTCCGGTGTCACGCGCGACACTCCGCAGCCCCTCGACGTCGACGATCGAGCCGGTCACGTGTATCCGGGGGACGGTGCCCAGAGCGGCGAACTCCGTCACGCGCTCGGTGACGCCGGGGAGGTTCTGGACGACGCTGTGGTTGGCGAGCAGGTGGGCTGCGACGACCCGGTCGTGCGGTGAGAGGCCCGTCAGGTGCTGCTCGGCGGCCGCGAGACCGGAGCGTGGCATGGTCACGCAACGTTCGTGGATCCTGGCCAACGGGAGTGTGAGCTGCCAGAAGCTGAACAGGCTGTCCACCAGGGTCACCGGTCGCCGGGCCACGACGGACCGGATCACCAACTCGGCGTCCATGACGGAGATCACGTGATCGCTGCCCCGCAGCAGCTCATCGGTCATCTCCGCGGCCGCCTCGCCGGTCATGCCCCCGGTGTCGTGGACCGTGTCGAAGGCGTCGGGGTTGCGCCGGGCGAACACGGCGGCGACACCGTCGCCGACGAACATCCGCTCGTGCCTGTGGAGTCCCCGGGACACAGCGACGAGCTCGGAGACGGGGCCGAAACCGCAGTTCTGCGCCCCCATCACGATCTGCATGTCACGCGCCTCCGCCCGTATTCTCCCGGGGAGGGTCCACCGCGCCGGGTGAGGTGCGGAGAATCTCGACGAGGCACTCCGCGAAGTCGGCCGGGTATCTCGCGTAACCGACATGACCGCCGGGGAACAGTTCCACTGCACGGCCGAACCGCTCGGCGAGGGCGAGCACGGGTCGGTGCACGAGGTCCCCGCGCGAGGCGTGGCCACCGGCCCACACCACTTTGTCCGAGACCTCTCCGAGCGCGGTGAGGTCCGGTACGAAGCGGGTGAACGGCAGGACGAAGTGGCTGAGGAAGAAGTCGGTGTTGTTGTGCTCCTCGGGAAGGGCGGGAGCGGGCCGGCCGCCGTGGAGGGCCTGCAGTTTGACGAGCGCCGGTGCCAAGCCCGCGCTGCGATACGTCCGGCTGATGTCCTCGATGAGCGCTGTGTGGCTAGGTGCGTCCGGAAGGATGCCGAGCACGGGTGGTTCATGGGCGACGGCCAGCCGGATCCTGTCCGGGTGCCGAATCGTGAGTTCCAGCGCGATGAGCCCGCCCGAGCAGCTTCCGAAGACGTACACGGGCGTGTCGGGGCCGACGAGATGGTGAATCAAGCGGTACGCGTCGTCGGCGTGCTCCTCCACCCTCTGGTCCACCGGGGGACCGTCGAGCACGCTGCGTGAATTTCCGCGGGGATCGTACGTGACGACACAGTGGTCGGCTGCCAGGACCGCGGCCAGGCGCTTGAATACGGCCGCATCGGAGTTCCCTCCTCCGATGAGCAGCAAAAGCGGCCCCTCGCCGCGTACTTCGAAGTAGATCGTCGCGCCCCGTACCGCGAGCGTTCCGCTGTCCGATGGGTTCATCTCACTCCCGCGCCGAGACCGGTGTGATCGGTGTGGTGTGATCCACAGCGTCACACAGAACCCACGGACAATGCAGGGCGCGCGAGGTTCGGCGGTATCCACTTCAAACGCCTCTCCGGCCGCGTGCGCTTCTCACTGCCTCCGCGCGCCGGTCTCCCGCCGTGGCCTGCCGGGCATACCGTCCGGATGACGGGTATTGAAGACGTGCGCAGAATCCTCCGTGACCTGGGAATCGGTGAAGAGCTGTTGCATGCGACCGCGCGCTTGCGCGCGGACCTCGCACTCGACTCCGTGGACCTTACGCAGATCCAGGTGGAGTTGGCCGACCGGTTGGCCACCCGGATCGACCTCTGGACCGAGCACGACTACACCGTGCGACAGCTCGCCGAGGTTCTCGACGCGCGCGAACCTGGCGAAAACACCGGCAGAGACACTGGGGCGGAGTACCGGAACCGCGGCTGGTGGCGCCCGGAGTTCCTGGACGACCTTGCGCTGAGCACCCGCCTGCACCCGGGGCACCGTGCGGCGCTGGCCGACGCCGACCGCACACTCACCAGGGCCGAGCTCGACGCGGCGGTGTCGGGCTGCGCGGCCCGGCTGTCACGCTCCGGCGTCGTCCGGACCGGCGAAACCGTACTCGTGCAACTGCCCAACCACATCCAGTTCGTCGTTCTCGTACTCGCGCTGATCAGACTCGGTGCGCGCCCTGTTCTCGCCCTACCTGCCCTGCGGGAACACGAACTGGACCCGGTGATCACCGCGTTGGCACCGTCCGCGCTCGCCGTCCCGGCCCGCCACCGGCGCTTCGACCACCTGCGGCTAGCCGAGCGGCTCCGCGAGCGGCATCCGTCCGTACGGACCCTGCTCGTTTCCGGCCTCACGGACCCGGCCGGGGACCGGTCAGTCCTCGGCCCGGCAGGGGCGCACGTGGACATCGGCCGTCTCGTCGAGGCCGGTGATCCACCTCACGCACACGCGGACCGACACCCCTCGGACACCGCCCTCTTCTTGCTGTCGAGCGGAACCACGGGCGCACCCAAACCCATCGCGCGCACCCATGAGGCACTCGGCCACGTGATCCGTGCCGCGGCGGTGGTCTCGGGGCTGACGCCGGAATCGGTGTTTCTCGCCGTCCTGCCCGTGACGCACGGTTTCGCCTTCTCCGCTCCGGGGATTCTCGGCACGCTCGCCCGTGGCGGAAAGGTCGTACTCGCCGCACCGGACGACGCGGTTGCGGCCCTGGAACTGATCGAACGGGAACACGTCACCCACTGCGCGCTCACTCCGGCGCTCGCCCGGCAGTGGCTCACCGCCCGGGCCGCGGCCGTCGGCCATGACCTGTCGAGCCTGCGGGTCCTGCAGGTCGGTGGGGCACGCCTGGACGCGTCCACGGCCGCCCGGCTGGCCGATGTCTTCGACTGCCGGGTCCAGCAGGTGTACGGAATGAGTGAGGGCCAGCTGAATTTCACCCGGCTGGATGATGCGCCCGAGGTTGCGTTCACCACGCAGGGGCGGCCGTCCTCTCCGGGTGACGAGACCCTCGTGGTGGACGATGAGGGCAGGCGCGTAGCCGAGGGCGACATCGGCGAACTGCTCGTCAGGGGCCCGGGAGTCATCGCGCGGTACCACGGTGACGCGTCGGCCGCGTCGTTCACCCCTGACGGCTTCTACCGCACCGGCGACCTCGTCCGCCGCCACCCGTCCGGGAACTTCGTGGTCGCCGGGCGTCTGAAGGACGTGATCAACCGCGGAGGGGAGAAGATCCCGGCGGACGAACTGGAGGCGCTGGTCCTGACGCACCCAGGTGTGCGGGCCGCCGCGGCCGTCGCGATGCCGCATCGTGTGCTGGGCGAAGCCGTCTGCCTGTACGTCGTGGGCGCCGGCGAGGCAGCCCCGCCGCCGCTGCGGGAGATCCGCAGGCACCTGGAGGACAGCGGACTCGCCCGGTTCAAGCTGCCTGAACGTCTCGTCGAGGTCCCGGCGCTCCCCCTGACCGCGGTCGGTAAGACGGACAAGGTACGGCTGCGTGAGGACATCACCGCCCGGCTGGAGGCGGAGCGCTGACACGCCCGGCTCACGGAGCGGAGACCGAGCACCGGCACATCGACCGGCCGATCCTCACGTGAAGGACCTGTTCACCGAACACGAGCTGGCCGCGCTCCGCGTCCTGGCACAGGGCCGTACGCAGGTCGAGATCGCCCAGACCCTGCGCATCCGGCCGGAGACCGTGGGCTGGCTGCTGAACCGTGTGCGCATCCTCCTCCGGGCCCGGACGCTCCCTCACACCGTCGCCCGCGGCTTCGTGCTTGACCAGGCCGCGGTTGATGCCGAGCTTGAACCCTCCGGGGAGCGGCTTGCCGTCCCGGTAGGGGAGGAAGTCCAGCGGTGAGGGGCCGTCGGCGGCGTAGACGACGCAGTCGGACAGGGCCGCGACCGGGTACTGGCCGGTGAAGGCGGCGTGCTTGACGATCTTGCGGTGCAGGTTGACGCGGGTGCGGGAGACGACCGCCGCGCGGATGTCGGCCCGCCACGTCGGACGCTTCAGGGCGGCAAATGTGCAGCGCGGCCAAGTATGGCGGTGTGCACAAGGACATGGGCCGGTGAGGGCACGCGTCCAGCTCAGGTGAGGTTCTTCTCCAAGGCCTTGACGTACGCGTCGATGAAGTGGTCGCGCACCCCGTCGCTGGCGGGTGCCAGGGCGTCGGCGGTCATCCCCTTGGCGCGGTCGGTGAGTGAGCCGAGCAGGGGCATCTTCTCGTGGACCTTGCCGCGCGAGTCGATGTAGCGCAGCGTGTCGACGTGGGTGAACACGGGCTCCGGTGGCAGCTGGGGAACGACGTCGTTGTTGTTCACGAAGCGGTACATGCGGTTCTTGAAGCCCTTGTTGCACGCGGCGGCCAGGAGCCGGTCGCAGACGCGGGGCTGCCCGTAGGTGTACACCCCGTCAGGGGCCAGGCGCGGCTCCTCGAGGTACATGCGGGCGCCTGCGAGCATGGCCAGGGCGCCGCCGAGACTGTGGCCGGTGAACCACACGCTCTGCTCATTGTCCCGGAACTCCGCGAGGCCCGCCTGGACCTCGGGGTAGATCGATTCCAGCGCTTCACCGAAGCCGTAGTGGACGTAGCCGGTCTTGGCAGGCCCCGGGACGGGCGGTGTCGTGGCGTCGGAGAGCCAGTCTTTGATCCGGGCCGGCTCCGTACCCCGGAACGCGATGATGATCATGCGGTCGCTGGCCGCCGTGAACGCCTGCGTGTCCTGCAAGGGGAAAGGCGGGCTGAACCGGGTCCGGTGGTGCCGCACCCGGTCGAAGCCCCACGCGCGCACCTGCTGCTCGATCGTCGCTTCTTTCTTGTAGGCCAGATCAGAGGCTCTTACCAGCCAGTACGCGTGGGCGGGGCTGTAACCAACGGTCTGGTGATCGATCGTCGACGGCACGGACACGCTCTCGTCTCCTTCTGCATGGCTGCGGCACCGCCCCGCACGTGCTCCGCCGGGCGTCCGATCCTTGGTGTGACCCTCAGCGGGCCACAAGAGGCGCGGCCTACTTGACCAGCACGGGAGCTCTGCATTCGACCAGAAACGGTTTCCCCGGCACGTCGCGCGCCACCTCCTGCCTGTCATCGCTGTCTGCTCAGGCGCCCCGTCCGCGCCAGGCCGGCGTTTGCCGTGCGCACCTCCGAGGCTGGCCATGGCAGTGGATGTGGCAGCGAGGATTGATCAAGGTCTCGGTCCGTCGCCGGTAGCCGCACGATTCACACAGCCCACCGCTCTGCTGCCCCGCAGTCCCCGCGCGCCAGCGCTTGCCGGACCGCCTCCGCGGCAGCCGCGGCTGCGTGCTCCCGCCGCGACACCGCTGCGGCATCCCTGCCGGGGCCGGCAGGCGCCACCAGGAGCACGAGCACGACCAGGACGTCGCCCGATCTGCGTGGCATCGCTCGTGCAGTGTCCGGTGGCGACACGATGACTCTTCTCCGAGTGGCCCCGTGCGCCCGGTCGCGGACCACTGAGGCGCAAGGCATTTTCCACTCTGCTCTTTCCGCATGGTCCGGCCGGGCGGGGTAGGCGGGGGTCATGAGTCCCGCGAATCGAGACCCGACCGATCCCCACTCCGCCGACGCCTCCGATGACGGCCCTGGAGGGCAGACTTGTCGGCCGCGGTCGGCGGCCCACGCCCGGAGCGAAGTGGAACTCGCCCTGCACCCCTTGCTCTGCGCCCCCGACGCCCGCTTCCGCGCAGCCCACAGGTGCGGGGTGGAGAACGCCCTACTGGTCGCCTCCGAACTGATCACCGACGCCCTGACACGCAGTACACCTGGAGCCTCCTGCGAACTCACCTGCACCCTCGACCGTTCGGGGGTGACGATCAGCGTCACTGGGTCCTACGACACGTCAACCCGGCCGTACCAGCCGTCATCGCCGCCGGGACCGCCCCCCGGAGGCAGACAAGTGGACGGACTGAGGCAACGCATCGTGCATGCGATCACCGACCGCGTACAGACCTTCTGGCGGGCAGACGGAGAAAGGACCACCACCGCCACCATCGGGCTCACCGGACCCTGAGCTCGAGTTTTAACCTCGGATCGGACCGGCTGGGGTCCGTCCGCAGGGAAGGAGCCCGGTGACGGCGGTGCTTGGCCTCAGCCAGACTTGAGCTACGAGAGTGTCCTCATGACACTCCCAGCACAACGACATGCGCCGGTTCGGAACTGGATCAAAAGCACGGCGTACTCCTTGACGACCGTTGACCCCCTGGCGCCGTTGGAGGACCTGCGGCCTCTCTTGGGCATGCTCGGGGAAGACACGGCTGTGGTGGGATACGGCGCCGGGACGCGGAGCGCATGAACTCTTCGCCATGCGGGTGCGCATTGCCCGGCTCCTGGTCGACGAGGCCGTATTCCGGGCTGTCGCCCTCGACCAGGACTGGACGCTCTGCGTGCTGCTCGACACCTACCCCCGCACCGGCACCGGGGACCCGGTCTCGCTGCTGGAGGCCACGGAGCCATTCGCCCGCACCGAAGAGGTACTCGCCCTCCTCCGGGGCTACTACGAAAGGGCGTTCGCCGAGAACGCCGCTTGGTGGTACCGGAACACCGGTCACAAGGTGCTGTTCTGGTCCCCCTCGACTGGCCACGTACAGCGACGCCCGGCCCCATCGGGTGCCCCGGCCCGCCCCGCCCCTGGTGGAGTCGGTCCTGGACTCCATGGGCGGCGACTATCTCCTGGACCTTCGCGCGGATCCCCCGCGCCCGGTCGCCGACTGGCTCACCGGGGCTGCCAGGGGTGCCCCAGCGCGGTGCCGCAGCAGGACGATGGGCCCATACGCATTTCCCGCCGCACGGGGGCGGCGCTGGAGCGTTCCTCGAAGGTCGCGGTGGCGAAGTTCGCGTGGCACGGACATGAGCGCCTGGGCCTGCTGCGGGTCTGGGAAGGGGCGATCGTGCGCCTGGACCGGAGCGGGCTGCCGGTACAAGCTCCACGGCCGCCTCCGGCTGGGCCAGCGGCTGCGGTGTCGGCGCGTCCAGTTCATGCGGCGGCGGATGTGGCGGCGGGACATGAGCCGGTTCATATAGATCAGCGGGTGCGGCGGATTCTCAGACGGCGAGGGTCTGGTGGAGGGCGTCGAGGCCGCTGGTGTAGATGCCGGTGAAGAGGTCGACGACTTCTTGCTCGGTGGCGTCCTGGGGGTTGAAGCGGCCGGACCACTGCACCTCGGCGATGTCGTTGCGGCCGGGGACCGTGTGGACGCGGAGGGTGGAGACGTAGCCGTCGACGGGGAACGGCGCTTCGAGGATGGCGTAGCTGTAGTGGCGTTCCGCCTCGTTGAAGTCGACCAGGCGCTCGATGATGACGTCGCCGTCGGGGTTGGCGAGGCGGCGGACACGACCGCCTTCGAGGGCTGTGCTCTCGGGGATGTACGGGAGCCAGTCCGGGAGGGCGTCGAAGCCGCCGATGAGGTTCCAGACCTCCTGGGGGGAAGCGGGGACGATGCGGGAGACGGACGTGGAAGCCATGGTGGTGCTCCTGTTGCTGTGGGGGAAGGGGGGTGCCCCTATGTGTTTGGTCAAGGTCCAAGGCCAGTAGGTTCGTGCGGTCAAGGGCGGGCCGAGCCGTAGGGGTGTGCATGGGTGGTAGTCAGGTGACGGTCAAGCTCACGAGTGACGAGGCACTGGTGCTGTTGCACTGGCTGGAGAAGCTCCAGATGACGGACCTCAGCCGCGTTGTCGACGATCCGGCGGTCTGGGCGCCGATCCATCGGATTGCCGGAACGCTCGACAAGGCGCTTCCTGATCTGTTCGCGCCTGATTATGACCAGCGGCTTGAGGCGGCTCGGCAGCGGCTTCGGCCGGAGGACTGATCGAGCAGTCTGGACTCCTCACCTGGCCGCAGCGGGTTGGGGCTCGTAGAAGGTTCCGTCGCGGAGCATCGCGAACAGGACGTCGGCCCGGCGTCTGGCGAGGCAGAGCAGGGCCTGGGTGTGGTGCTTCCCTTGGGCGATCTTCTTGTCGTAGTAGGCCCGCGATGCAGGGTCGGCCAAGGCGGCGAACGCGGAGAGGAAGAAGGCCCGTTTGAGCTGCTTGTTTCCTCTCCGGGAAGGCTGTTCGCCGCGAATCGAGGAGCCCGAGCTCCGGGTTGCCGGGGCGAGACCTGCGTAGGCGGCGAGGTGGCCGGCGGTCGGGAAGGTGCTGCCGTCGCCGACCTCGATCAGGATCCGGGCTCCGGTCCTGACGCCGACTCCCGGCATCGAGGCCAGGACCTTGGAAAGAGGGTGGGCATCCAGGAGTTCCTCGATCCGCCCGGCCAGCAGTTTCCGCTGGTCAAGGACAGCGGCCAGGGATCCGGCCAGGCTCGGGACGATCAACGCGGCCGCCTCGGTGCCAGGGACCGTCACGGTCTGCTCGTCCAGGGCGGCGAAGATCTCCTCGACCAGGCGCTCGGCCATCCGCGGGGCCTTCGGCCGCAGCAGCGTGACCAGTCGCCGACGTCCGGCCTTGCGTATCTGGTCCGGGGAGCCGAACCGTTCCAGCAGCGTGAGGATGGCCGGGTGCTGCAATCGCGGCCCCAGCACCCGCTCCAACGAAGGGTGGATCTGGGTCAGCAGGCCGTGCAGCCGGTTCGCAACCCTGGTCGCTTCCCCTGCGAGATCGTCGTCGAAGCCCACGATCATCTCCAGATCGGCGATCGTCTCGTCCTCGCCGTCGATCGCCCGCAGCGTGTGCGGCATAGCGCGAGCCGCGTCCGCGATGATGAACGCGTCCTTCGCGTCCGTCTTCGCCTCACCTGGGTAGAGGTCGGCAATCCGCCGCATTGTCAGCCCGGGCAGGTAGGCGACCGGGCAGCCCATGTCCCGTGCGACCGCCAGCGGCAGGGCGCCGATCGAGGCCGGCTGATCGACCACGACCAGTACCGTCCCGTGCTTGGCCTGCAGCTTCGCGAAGAGCTCGCGGAGCTTGGGTTCGGTGTTGGGCAGGCGCTTGTCGAACGCTTTCTTGCCGGCCGGAGTGACGGCGGTGGCGTGGTGTTCGCCCTTACCGACGTCCAGGCCGAGGAAGACGTCGATGTCGCCGGTGTCGATCACGCGCAGGCCCCTCCATCACACTTTCGTCCGGCCTTGCCTCGGCACCGAGCTGCCACATCCACGTTACGGAGAGCTCTTCCGGCTCGGGTGAAGCCGGTGCTCAAGCCCCTCATCAGCGGTCCGTCGATGCCTCCGGACCCGGTGACACCACCCCCCGGATCATGAACAACAAGGGGGGGAAGTCATGCCGGACCCGAAGGCCGGAGGCCCCGTTGCGGAGCCACGAAAAAGGTAACGGGGGGGGTCAGGCGTCGTTCGGGAGCGGGGCGGCCGGGCTGACCAGGCCGGCGGCGCGCAGACCGGTCCAGAACGCGGCGGGGATCGTCTCGGTCAGCGCCGCGGTGTCCTCGGCGATGCGGCTGGGACGGGTGGCGCCGGGAATGACGGCTGCGGATGCCGGGTGGGCGAGGGCGAACTGCAGGGCGGCGGCTTTGATGCTGACGCCGTGCTCGGCAGCCAGCGCCTTGAGCTTGTCGACGCGCTCGATGATCTCGGCGGGGGCCTGCTGGTACTCGAAGTGGGTGCCGCCGGCGAGGATTCCAGAGCTGTACGGACCGCCGACGACCATGTCGACGCCCTGCTCCTGTGCCATGGGCAGCAGGCGCTGGAGGGCGTGCTCGTGGTCGAGGAGGGTGTAGCGGCCGGCGAGGAGGAAGCCGTCGGGCTGCGGCTCGTCGAGGGCGAGGGCCAACTCGATGGGCTCGGTCTTGTTGACACCCAGGCCCCAGGCCCTGATCACGCCCTCGTCGCGCAGCCGGGACAGGACGCGGAAGGCGCCGGTGCGGGCCTCCTCGAACTTGCCGATCCACGCGTCGCCGTGGAAGTCCTGGGCGATGTCGTGGACCCAGACGATGTCCAGCCGGTCGGTGCCCAGGCGCTTGAGACTGTCCTCGATGGAGCGCTCGGTGGCCTCGGCGGTCCACTCGTGGACGACCTTGTTGGGGTTGCCGTGCTCGAACAGGCCTCCCTTCTCGCCGAAGTCGGGGACGTCCGTCTCGTGCTCGTCGAGAATGACCCGCCCGACCTTGCTGGACAGGACGTACGAGTCGCGCGGCTTGGCCGCCAGGACCTCCCCGAGCCGCTCCTCGGCAAGACCGGCGCCGTAGAAGGGAGCGGTGTCGTAGAAGCGGACGCCGTGGCCCCAGGCGGCCTCGACGGTGGTGCGGGCCTCGTCGTCGGGAATCGCGCGGAACATGTTGCCGAGCGGGGCGGTGCCGAAGCCGAGGCGGCCGGGAAGGAGGTTCTTGAGAGACATGAGAGGGGCCTTTGCGAGTGGTGTGGGGGGCCGGAGTGGCCCGTGTGAGCGCCGCATCTGGATGCAGCGCGCTTTACACATGAGAATATTACTTGCAGGCGCGCACTATTGCAAAGGCCTTATGCATGCGCTCGCCTGTTATCGCTCGTGTTCGTCGGCGCCCACCCGTCAGGCCGTGCGAAGCCGGGCGTATCTGCGTACGTCCAGAGCCGGTCGTGCACCCTCCCAGCCCACGGTGGGGTGGCCACGCCCCCGGACCGGTCCGGTCTCCGCCGCACCAGGAGAGAACGATCACCATGGCCGGCAAGCCGTCCGTGCTGTACGTCTGCGTCTACAACGCCGGCCGCTCCCAGATGGCCGCCGCCCCGCTGGCCCACCTGGCCGGGGACCTCGCTGGCCGCTGCGATCAGCTTCGGTGCGCTCCAGCGCAGTTGTGTGCCGACCGCCGGGGCGTCGGGGACGACCGGGCGGCCGGTGTCCGTGTCGAACGCCGCGCCCCGAACACGGCCGGTTAGTTCGGGCACGGTCGCGGTGCGGATGGTGGCGAAGTGGCCGAGGACGCTGCCGGCGGCGGCCGGGGCGGCGATGCCGCGTTCGGTCATCATCCGGCTGATCGCACTGCCGAGCCCGAGCGGTTCACGGCCCTCGCGCCGTACGGCGGTGGTGGAGTTGGTGCGCCGCTTCGGCTTCTTGTTGGTGGCGCCGTTCTTCTTCGCCGCATCCCTGGCCGCGAGCAGGGCCTGGCGTGCGAGGTCGACGCCGCCCGGCTCCGACTCGGTGGTCATGCGATCACCGCCCCGGCGTCGCCGTCCAGCGGGCGGGCGGGCGGCGAGCTCGGGCAGCCGGTCCGTCCACGGTACGGCCGGGGCCTGATCGGTCCGGGCAGCGGTCTGCTCGCCCCGCTGCTTCAGCCCCGTTGCGAGCAGGTACTCGGCAGCGCGCACCCGGGCGGTGTCGGCGGCCTTCGTCGCCGCCGCGATAGCGTCCGCACCGGTCGGGTTGTGTCGGAACCAGCGGCGCCCCTGCTCGGTCTTGTAGGCCCCCGGGCTTCCCCTTCGGCTGCCTCGGTCCACCCGAGCCGCCCCAGCGCGCTGCTGCGGTAGTCCGGCAGCGGCGTTTCCACGGCCTGGAGCGCGGTGGACGAGGACGGATGCCGCACCGATCGGGTTTGGGTCCGGCTCGCCTGGTTCCACCGAGTCCGGGAACTCACCCCGGGTGCGCTCGATATCGGCTTCCATCGACGCCCGGACGCCGGCGGTGACGGCGTCGACGTCGGTTCGGTCGTCCAGCACGGCGGCCCAGGTCGCGGTGACTAGTCCGGCCGCCCCCGGTAGGGTCTCGGTCCGGCGTCGGTAGCCGCACACCTCAGTGGTTCCGACGTGAGATGTGTCAGTAGGTATTGACTTCGTCCCCTGCCGGGCCATCCGCCCACGTCCGCCACGACGCCTGCGGACACCTCGCCACACCGCTCGTCACCTGCGACGTCCGCGGTGGCCCCTTTGCCGTTGCCGGCACCACCCAGATCCCCGGCCCCGGGACCCGGCTGCTCGAACCCCTGCTCACCGTGCGGCAGGCGCGACGACCACGCCGAGCACCCGGCGACGGGAGAAACCGGCCGCCCCTGGTGATCACGTCAGCCGGTGGGCCGCGTCAGTTGCCGACCAGGGCGAGTCCGGCCTCGCGTGCCTGCTCCTTGGCGATGGTGTGGCGCTGGTCCGCGAGGTCCCGCAGCTGCTCCATGGCCGGATTGGTGGCGGCCAGGGTCAGCTCGCGCTTGACCAGGGTGAGGTCGGCCTGCCACACATCACGGATGATGCGCTCAAGGTACGAGGTGGAGTGGTCCCATCCTTCGCGCGGCGTGCCGGAGCTGTAGCCGCCGCCGATGGTCGTGATCAGGGCGGTGGGCTTGCCCTTGAGCACCGGGTCGGTGGGGCCGGCTCCGGCGATCACGAGATCGACCCAGGCCTTGAAGTGCTGGGAGACCCCGAAGTTGTAGAACGGCACCGCGAGGACAACCGCGTCCGCGTCGCGCAGCTCCTCCACGAGCGTGGCAGCGAGAGCCGCCGCGTCGCGTTGAGCCGGGCTCCGGTCCGCCTCGGGGGTGAAGCCGGCCGTGGTCGCCAGGGCCCAGGCCTCGGAGGGGAGGGGGTCCGTGGCGATGTGCCGTCGCGTCACGGTGGCGCCGGGGTGTGCGGCAGTCCACTCGGCCTCGACCAGGGAGGCCAATTCGGCGCTGGCCGAAGTGGTCGGAAAGATGCTCGCGTCCAGACGGAACAGGTTCATGGGGGAACTCCTCAAGGGCAGTCGTGGAGGGCGGTCGGCGGGAAGGCCCGGGACGGGCACCTCGCCGCCGCCATAAACGGACTATACCCCGCTTAATGTGGAGGGCGGTAGGTTGGACAGGTGAACGGACCCCTCATCCCTCTGGGCCGGCCCCGCCCCGAACGCGCCGACGCCGTGCGTAACCGCGAGCTGCTCCTCGCGACCGTCCGGGAGATGCTGGCCGACGGGGGAGCCTGCAGCGTCACGATGGACGCCCTCGCCGAACGCGCCGGCCTGGGCAAGGGCACTGTCTTCCGGCGCTTCGGTACCCGCGCCGGCATCTTCCGCGCCCTGCTCGACGCCGACGACCGCGCCTTCCAGGAACAGGTGCTCCACGGCCCGCCGCCCCTGGGCCCGGGTGCGCCGGCGCTCGACCGCATGGTCGCCTACGGGCAGGCCAGAATCGCCTTCCTGCTGGACCACCACAGCGTCGCCCGCGCCGCCCTCGACCGGAACCAGCCCGTCCCCGCAGGCCCGGCGTCGATCACGCGTGTCCACCTGCGCGTCCTGCTGGGACAGGCCGAGGTCGATCTCCCACACCTGGACAGCCTGGCCGTCCAGCTGACCGGCGCCCTCGAAGGGCCGCTGCTGCTGTTCCTGGCCATGCCGGAGACCGACAGACCCGTCTCCTCGGCCGAAGGCCGCCCACTGGCCGACAGCTGGGGCGTCCTTGTCCACCGCCTGCTGAGCGCCCCGCCCGACCGCGAGAGCGTCTGACCGGAAGCGCGGTCACGGGGCCACACGGGCGAGGTGATGTTGTCGTAGGAGCGCTTCCCCGGGGCGTGGGGACCGTCCGTGCGCAGCCCGGCGGTCAGCCGGTCACCGACGGACTGGCACGCGTGACGACCGTGACCGGTGTGATCGGCGTCGACGACGACCCCTCGGCGTCTTCCCGTCTTGTCCGACCGAGATCCGTATCGGCTACGCCCGGTTCTCCACCGGCGGGCCGAAACTCGGCCTCGCAGATCGACGTGCTCACCCTGGCGGGGTGCCGGCACGTCTTCCCCGAGAGAAAGTCCGGGAAGAACGACCTGCGCCCGGAGCTGAAGGCCTGCCACGCCTTCCTCCAGGCCGGGACACCCAACACCCTTGTGGTGCCCTCGTTGGACCGGTACGGCCCCAGCCTCCAGGACCGTTGACCAGGACGCCGGCCACACCTTGACCACCATCACCCCGGTCCTGTCGTTCACCACCCGTGAGGGCAGGGGCCGTCACGGCCCACTGCACGTCGAACCTCCCGGATCCCACCGCAGCGTACGGCCGCGACGACACGGTCCCCTACGCGTCCGCCGACCCGTCCGAGTCCACGCCGGCCCCCGCGGCTGAACACCGCTCGCAGAAGTGGGACGTGACGGTCCACGTCCTGATAATCCTTCTGCTCGTGGGGACGACCGTGGTGGGAATGGCGATGCTCCGAGGCCCACGAGGGGTTCCCCAGCGGGCTGGCTCTCGCCGAGAAGCGGTGACAGTTGAGATCTTCCGTACGTACTCCCGGCCCCGCCACTTGCCGATCCTGGCCCGGACGCTGGGCTCCCAGCCCTCCAGGTGGGGGCCGTAACGAAAGGGCCGGTGGCTGCCGGGAGCTCGGCCGTCGTCAGGCTGCCCCATCCTGGTGCCGGGAGCGGCCTCCGGTCGTGTCCACCCCTGTGAGGTGTTCGGAGAGCCAGGTGTGGACGGCGATGGCGGTCGTGCTGGAATGATCCTCCAGAACGGTGAAGTGGTCACCGGCCACGGTGATCTCGGAGTGCGGCAGGCTCCACGCCTCGGCGGCCTCGATGCCCGGCAGGCGCTCTCCGGCCCGGACGAAGAGGGTGGGAGCCGCCAGTTCCGCCGGCTTCCAGCGGGCGTAGAGCTCCAGGTAGCCGGCCATCGCGGTGAGCCGGTCGGTCTCGGCCGAGGCGAACTGCGCGGAATTGTCCAGCATGCCCGCGGTCATCGCCGAGAGCGCGGGCCCGTCACCGCGGTTGCCGCCGAGGCCGCTGTCCTCGCACGGATAGGTGTCGATCAGTACGACGGCGGACGGCATCAGGCCCGTGCGCTCCAGTTCCTCGGCGACCGCGTGTGTCACCCATCCGCCTGCCGAGCGCCCCAGCAGGACGAACGGCTCGCCGCCCGCACACGCGCGCACGCCGGCGGCCTGTACCGCCACGAAGGCGTCCCGCGTGGCCGGCAGCGGTTCCTGTGGCAGGAACCCTGGGTTGGGCAGGACCGAAACCGGACGCCGGCCCTGGAGAGCCGCCCCGAAACGGGCGTATTCGTGCGGCCCTGACAGTGCGCTGAGGGCGGGGAAGCAGATCAGGCGGGGCCCGGGGCCCCCTGTCGCAAGAGTGACGGCCGAAGGTGGCGAGCCGAGGGCCTCGGGGCCCTCGAACACCTCACGGAAACGTGACGCGATCGTCAGGAGGACCATCCCGTCCCACGCCTTGCCACGGGCGCACGCCGTACGGAAGAGCGCGGACAAGGAGTCGGCGTCCGCGCCCTTCGTGGCCGAGGCCCTTTCCACGGCACCGCCCTGCCGCCGGGAGGAGGCCCCGCCCGGGGCGGTTCCGGCCGCACTGAGATCGGTGGTGCCGGGAGCGGCCAGAGGTCCGAGCGCTTCAGGGGCGTCCTGGGACCAGCGTTCCGCCAGGTGGGCGGCGACCCCACGCGGCGTCGGGTAGTCGAACAGGAGCGTGGCCGGCAAGGCGAGTCCCGTGAGCCCCTCGAGCCGGTTGCGCAACTCGACCGCGGCCAGTGAGTCGAGGCCCAGTTCCGCCAGCGCGCGGTCCGCTTCGACCGCGGAATCCTCCGAGCCGTGGCCGAGTGCCAGGGCGGCCTCCGCTCGGACCTGCGCGAGGAGCAGAGCACCGCGTTCGTCCGGAGGCGTGGCGGCCAGCCGACGGCGAAGGGAGTCCTCGCCGTCGGTGCCGGGCCCGGTGAGCGATGCAGAGGCGCTCCGTACGGGTCCCCGGCCCGGTACCCGGGAGAGCGGCGCCCCAGGTGCCCCGGATGCCCCGGTTGCCGCCGGGTCGAGACGAGCTGCCACCAGGACGGAGTCCCGTCCTTCGACTGCGGTGTCGAAGAGCGAGAGGCCTTCCTCGGTCCGCAGCGGGACGAAACCGGAACGGGCCATCCGGCGCAGGTCCGCGTGCCGGAGCGCGGCCGTCATCCCACCGCTCTGCTGCCACGGCCCCCAGGCGAGAGAAGTGCCGGGCAACCCGAGCGCCCTGCGGTGCCGTGCCAGCGCGTCCAGGAACGAGTTCGCCGCCGCGTAGTTGCCCTGGCCGCCGGAGCCGAACACCCCGGCCACCGAGGAGAACAGGGCGAACACCGCCAGGTCGCTGCCCCGGGTCAGCTCGTGCAGGGCCAGGGCCGCGTCCACCTTCGGCCGCAGTACGCGGTCCAGCCGCTCCTGGGTGAGTGCCGGGATCACACCGTCGTCCAGGACACCCGCGGTGTGCACCACGCCGGTCAGTGGGTGCGCCTCCGGCACGCCCGCGAGCAGAGCGGCGAGCGCCGTACGGTCGGCGACGTCACAGGCCGCCACCGTGACCTCCGCGCCCAGTCCTGTGAGTTCCGCGCACAGCTCGGCGGTACCGGGCGCATCGGCTCCGCGCCGCCCCACGAGCAGCAGGTGGCGCACCCCGTGCGCGACCACGAGGTGGCGGGCGAACTCCCTGCCCAGCGAACCGGATCCCCCGGTGACCAGGACGGTGCCGTCCGGGCGCAGCCGACGCGACGCCCCATCGGCCGTCTCCGTTGCCGCTCGGGGCGCGCGGACCAGTCTCGGTACGTACGCGACACCGTTGCGCACGGCCGTCTGCGGTTCGGGGCTCGTCAGGAGCCGTACCAAGGCCCCCACGGAGGCGGGGTGGTCATCGACGTCGACCAGCGAGAAGCGGCCCGGGTTCTCGGTCTGCGCCGAGCGGAGAAGACCCCACACAGGTGCGTGGACGAGCGCGGCGTCGTCGTCGCGGATGCTTCCGTCCCGCTCGGCTCCGGTGGCGACGACGCCCGAAGTGAGGACGACCAGACGTGAGCCGGCGAGCCGTTCCTCGGCGAGCCAGTCCTGTACGAGCCGCAGCGCCCAGCCGGCCGTACGGTGTGCGGCCGACGCGCGGTCCGTTCGGTCGGCCCCGGTGAGCGGAGGGCAGGCGATCACGACGGTTGGTGCGTCGGCGGCCGCCGAGGCCGGGTCCGGGTAGAGCGTGGGCCGGATGCCCGCCCGCAGGAGTGTGTCGTCCAGCCGCGGTCCGGGCTCGCCCAGGAGCCCGTACAGAGGCGGCTTCCCCGACATCGGGACGGAGGAATCCGGCAGACGCGTCCAGTCCAGGAGGAACAGACAGTCGCTGTACGCGCGTACGCCGCTCAACTGCTCGCGGGAGAGCGGCCGCAGGACGAGCGAGTCCACCGTGGCGACGGGGGCTCCGGTCCCGTCGGCCAGCTCCAGCCGGGCTCTGTTTCCCTCCGCCCGGGACACCCGCACCCGCAGTGTGCGGGCGCCGGACGCGTACAGCCGCACACCGCTCCAGGCGAACGGGAGCGACGACAGTGCCCCGGTTCCGCTACCGGTGTCGCCGTCTTCACCGCCCGGGACGGTCCGGTCCAGCATCAAGGTGTGCAGCGCCGAATCCAGCAGGGCCGGATGCAGGGTAAAGAGGTCGGCGTTTCCGTGTTCCCCCTCCGGGAGTTCGATCTCGGCGAGGAGGTCGTCGCCGAGGCGCCAGGCAGCCCGCAGGCCCTGGAAGGCCGGTCCGTAACGGAGCCCGCTGTGCGCGAGTCCCTCGTAGAGGCCGATACCCGCCTCGGTGCCGAGCGGCAGCGGGACAGCGCCCGCCGGCGGCCAGGGGGACGGCGCTTCCGCGGAGGTCCGCGGTTGCGGAAGGCCGGAGTCCGCAGGGGCCAGAACTCCGGAGGCATGGCGGTTCCAGGGGCCGTCGTCGTATCCGGGAGCGTGCGTCCTCGCGTGGAACACCACGGCCCGGCGCCCGTTCGCGTCCGCTCGCGCCACCTTCACCTGGAGTTCGACCGCCTCGTCCAAGGAGAGCGGAAGCGGCGCAGTCAGCGTCAGTTCCTCCAGTACGGAGGCGCCCACCCGGACCCCGGCGCGGATCGCCATCTCGACGAAGGCCGTCGCCGGCAGGAGCACCGTGTCCAACACCGTGTGGTCGGCGAGCCAGGGCTGGTCGCGCAGGGACAGCCGACCGCTCAGCAGCAGGCCGTCATCGTCCGCCGTCGACGTCACCGCTCGCAGGAACGGGTGGGACGCGGCGTCCGGATCCGCCGCGGACCCCGGCAGGTCGGCGTCCAGCCAGTACCGCTCACGCTGGAACGCGTAGGTGGGCAGCGCCGCACGCCGTGCGCCACGCCCGGCGAGGACCGCCTGCCAGTCCACGTGCACACCGTGCGCGTGGAGCGCGGCCACCGTGGCGAGCAGCGCCCCGGCCTCAGGACGCGGGCCACGAAGCGTCGGGACGGCCAAGGGCGCGGAGCTGTCCGCACGGCCGCCCGAGGTGGCCGTCACCGTGGCCGTCGGGCCGGGGCCGGGGAAGGCGTCACGTGCCAGGCCCACGAGCACACTGTCCGGGCCGAGCTCCACGAAGTGCGTGGCCCCTCGCTCACGCAGGTACCGCACCGTGTCGGCGAAACGGACCGGCCGGCGAACATGGTCCACCCAGTACCGGGGTGAGCAGATCTCCTCGGTGGTCGCGGGCCGGTCCGCCACCGCGGTGACGAGGGGGAGTTCCGGTGGGGAGTAGACGATCCCCCGCGCGACCAGGCCGAAGGCCTCGAGCATGGGTTCCATGTGCGCGGAGTGGAACGCATGGCTCACCCGCAGAAGGGTGGCCCCCCGTCCCTGTTCGCGCCAGTGCGCGATGACCTCCAGCACCGCGGGCTCGTCCCCGGAGACGACAACGGAGCGACCGTTCACGGCTGCGATGTCCACCTCCCGCAATGTGTCCGCTCCGCCCGCCAGATACGCGGCGACCTCGCTCTCGTCTGCCTGTACGGAGGCCATCGCGCCGCCGGCGGGCAGTGCGTCCATCAGTCGGCCCCGCGCCGCGACCAGGGTGCAGGCGTCCGCGAGGGACAGCACACCGGCGACGTGCGCCGCCGCCAGTTCGCCGACCGAGTGCCCGGCCACCATGCCGGGACGTACACCCCAGGACTCCAGCAGCCGGAACAGCGAGACCTCCAGAGCGAAGAGTGCGGGCTGCGCGAAGCGCGTCGTGTGCAGGAGCCCGCCCGCTCGCGAGGCCCCGTCACCCTCGGTGCCCTCCCGGCCGCCTTCGGCGTTCTCGGTGGCGAACACCACGTCCCGCAGTGGCCGCGGCAGAAGCGGGTCCAGCAGTGCGCAGATCTTGTCGAAGGAACGGGCGTAGACGGGATGGGTCTCGTACAGTTCCCGGCCCATGCCCGCCCGCTGGCTGCCCTGCCCGGTGAACATGAAGACCACCGGGCCCGCCGGGCGGGGACCGCTCGTGCTCAGGCCCGGCCTGTAGCGGCCTTCCGCCACCGCGTCGAGCGAGGCGAGCAGTTCGTCGCGGTCACCGGCCACCACCACCGCGCGGTGCTCGAAATGGGCGCGGGTCGTGGCCAGCGAGAAACCGAGGTCCAGCAGGTCCGCTCCAGCCCGTTCCCCCACGTGGGCATGGAGTCGCCGGGCCTGCGCCCGCAGCCCCGAGGCGCTCTTCGCCGACACCGGGAACGGCACGGCCGACACCGGTGCCCCGGCCGCCCGGGCGACCGGGGATCCGCTGTCCGGGGACCGCCTGTCCGAGCGGCCCGAGTCATCGGGCTCCTCCACAGGCGCCTGCTCGATCACCACATGCGCGTTGGTTCCGCTGATCCCGAAGGACGACACACCCGCCCGCCGAGGCCGCCCGGTCCGGGGCCAGGGCACCGAACGGGACAACAATGACACCGCACCCGACGACCAGTCCACGCCGGGGTTCGGCTCCTCGGCGTGGAGCGTACGCGGCAGTACGCCGTGCGCGATCGCCTGGACCATCTTCATCACAGCGGCCATGCCCGCCGCCGCCTGCGTATGCCCGATGTTCGACTTGACCGAGCCCAGCCACAGGGGATGTTCCCGTGCACCGGCCTGCCCGTATGCCTCCAGGAACGCCTCCGCCTCGATGACGTCACCGAGTCGGGTGCCCGTGCCGTGTGCCTCCACCGCGTCGATCTCCGAGGGTTCCAGCCGCGCGTCGGCCAGAGCCTGGCGGATCACCCGTTGCTGCGCCGGTCCGTGCGGGGCGGTGAGGCCGTTGCTCGCACCGTCCTGGTTCACCGCGGAACCGCGCACCACGGCCAGGACTGGGTAACCCGCCCGCCGGGCCTCCGACAGCCGTGTCATCAGCAGCATTCCCGCGCCCTCGGCCCACCCGGTGCCGTCCGCCGCCGCCCCGAACGCCTTGCAGCGGCCGTCGGGGGCCAGCGCGCGTTGCCTGCTGAACTCGACGAAGGACCGAGGTGCCGACATCACCGTGACGCCGCCGGCCAGCGCCAGTGAGCACTCGCCCCTGTGCAGGGCCCGAGCCGCCAGGTGCAGGGCCACCAGCGACGACGAACACGCCGTGTCCACCGTGACCGCCGGGCCTTCCAGGCCCAGGGTGTAGGCGATACGGCCGGAGGCGACGCTGCCCGCGTTACCGATGCCCAGGTAGCCCTCCACACGTTCCGGTGTGCGGGCGATACGGCCGGCGTAGTCGCTGTACATGAGTCCGGCGTACACGCCGGTGGGCGTGGAGCGCACCGTACCGGGATCGATCCCCGCGTGTTCGAAAGCCTCCCAGGCGACTTCGAGCAGCAACCGGTGCTGCGGATCCATGGCCAGGGCCTCGCGGGGCGAGATCCCGAAGAAGGCCGGGTCGAAGCGGTCGACACCGGACAGGAAGCCCCCCTCGCGTACGTAGGTACGGCCGGCCCGTCCGGGATCCGGGTCGTAGAGCCCGTCCACGTCCCACCCCCGGTCGGTGGGGAAGGGGGTGATGGCGTCGACACCGTCCTCGACCAGCCGCCACAGGTCCTCGGGGCTCTCCACGCCGCCGGGGAAGCGGCACGCCATTCCTACGATGACCACGGGGTCCTCGTCCGTGCCGGTGCCTTCCGGACGGCTGGGCGTGGCGGTCGTCGTCCGGCCGGTGAGCCGCGCCCGAAGATGTGCGGCGAGCTCGTCCGTGGTGGGGAAGTCGAAGGGCGCGGCCTCGGACAGCGGGAGACCGGTCGCCGCCGACAGACGGTTGCACAGCACCGTCGACGTCAACGAGTCCAGCCCCAGGTCACGGAAGGCGGTGCCCCGTTCCACCTCGTCCACGGCGCAGCCGAGCACGGCGGCGACCTCGGCCCGCACCAGAGCCGTCAGGTCCACTTGCCCTGCCTCCGTCAGCGAGAGGCCCCCGGCCGGCAGAGGGCGCGCGGGCAGGCCGGCGAGCGCATACCGCCTGACCTTGCCCGAGGCGGTACGCGGGATCGCGTCCACCTCATGGAGGATTACGGGCACCTTGAACGGTGAGAGGTGTTTCCGACAGGCGGCGAGGATCTCTCTCCTGTCGAGGACACCGGCCTTCGCCGGAACCAGGTAAGCGGCCGGGACCTCACCGAGTACGTCGTCCGGGACGCCCGCCACGGCGGCGTCCCTGATTCCCGGCAGCGCCAGCAGCACCGCCTCCACCTCGGAGGGATGGACGTTCTCCCCGGCCCGGATGATCAGCTCGCTGACCCGGCCCGTGAGGGTGAGTTCACCGCCAGGGCCGATGCGGGCCAGATCACCGGTTCGGTACCACCCGTCGCGCAGGACCTCGGCGGTGTCGTCGGGACGCTGGTGGTAACCGGCCATGACACCGGGTCCGGAGACCCACAACTCGCCCTCGCCCGAAACCTCGGCGCCGCTGCCGTCGCCGATACGCGCCCGCATGCCCGGCAGCACACGGCCGCAGGAGCCGGCTACCCGGGCGGTGCCCGGTGCCGTCATGGTGACGGGCCCCGCCTCGGTGCTTCCGTAGTGATCGAGGAACGGAACCCGGCAGACTTCCTCGAAGGCCCGCTGGAAAGCGGGAGGCGCGGCCGCGCCTCCGCTGACGCAGCCACGCAGCGCGGACGCCTCCAGCCCGCGGGTCCCCACGGCGTCGAGGAGCTTGCCGTACGTCGCCGGTACCCCGGCCAGGAGCGTGAAAGGGTCGTCGGTCCGGCGTAGTTCACCCAGCACATCCGCCACGGAGAATCGCGGCAGGAGCAGGGCGGACGCTCCGGTCACGGTCACCCCGAGAACGCACAGGAGCTGCCCCATGGCGTGGTGCAGTGGGAGGGGCCAGAGCAGGCGGTCATCCGCCGACAGGCCGAGGACGGTGACGAAACCGGCCGCCACCGACGACAGCCGGTTGCGCTGAGTGGACAGCACCCCCTTGGGCAGACCGGTCGACCCGGAGGTGTAGAAGAGCCAGGCCACCTCGTCGAGCCCGAGATCATCAGGAGCCGGCGCGGGCGGCTCGGTGGCAGCCAGGGTCGCGTAACGGAACATGCCCGCTTCGTCGACCGAGTCGCCACTCGCCCTCGCCGCCGGGCATTCGCCTCGCGTCCCGGCATCCTGATCCTCGTCCTCGACGAGCACCACGCTCAGCCGGGGACGCTCCGGGAGCAACGGCAGCAACTGGCCCAGAGAGGAACGGTCGGTGAAGACGACCCGGGCCCCGCTGTCGTCCAGCAGGTGCGCCAACTCGGCGGTGGTGCTCCGCGAGTCCATCGGCACACCGACCGCGCCCGCCCTGAGGACGGCGAGGACGCTCTCGACGGCCTCCACACGACTGCCCAGGAGGATCGCCGCGCGCTCCCCGTGCCGCAGACCGAGGTTGACGAGATGCCCCGCCAGTCTGCCTGTTCGCTGTTCCAGCTGTTCGTAGGTGACACGGGACCGGTCGTCCTGGAAGGCGGTCTTGGTACCGAAAAGCCGGGCATGCTCCCGGAGCAGATCCGGCAGAGGACGGAGAGTGGCCATGTGCGCTGTCACAAGGACGAACACTTCCTTTGGACGGGAGCTGTCGATGATCACGATAGATGACCGGTCTGCCGGGGCGGCGCCCGGCGAACGCGCAGAGGGTCGGACCCCGCGTCGGGTTGCCGAGCCGTGCAGGATTGGCACCGGAGCGTCAACCGCCCGCCCCGGCCCATGGGCCGGGGCGGGCGACAGCCTTCACGACTCCCAGCACGCCTGCCCTGCCTCACCAGTCGCAGGGCCCCGCCGTTCCGGTGTACCGGGACCAGGCCGAGCTCATCGACGAGCGGGCGTACCCTGCCACCGCGCGGATGAACGTGGCCGGGGAGCTGATGACGTTCGACCTCATCGCGAACATGCACGCGGTGATCCACGGTGAAGTGACCGGACCGTGCGCCGACATCCTGACCGCCCTGGCCCTGACCTACACGAAGGACCACCCGGGGCTGCTGAAGTCCATCGGCCCGGACGAAGAATCGCCGCTGACCATCGCCGCGCTGACCGGCGAGTACGCCGCAGACCCGGCCGTGTGCCACCCCGCCTTCCAGATCTCTGTGGACTTCGGGCTCATCGGCGTCGACGCTGTCGGCGACGTCCTCCCCGAAAGCGAGACCATCGCCCTCGCCAAGCGGATGGGGCCCTGCGACTGCGGCCGGCTGACGCTGGACGACCACGACCTCACCCGCCGGGCGCTGAGCGGGGTGGCGGCCGCCAACATGACTGCCGTCCAGGGCCTGCTCCTCGCCGCGACCGACTACGCCCACCGCACCTTCAACTGCGCCGGGCTCAGCACCCTGATCCGCGAACTCACCCAACGCCCCCGCGCCACATTCGAACCTCCCGCTCTGACAGCCCTCCTGGACCACGTTCGCGCCGCGCACCGGGCCGAGAGCGGCCACGCCGGGCACAGCAGTGTCCCCGACGCCAACATCTGTCCGAGCACAGCGGCGTCCTCCATGTCCGAACTGATTCCAGGCTACTGACAGCCCATCAGGAGCACCCACCGCCCCGAAGGAAGCGACCATGCCGGCCCCTTTCCGTCTGACCTGCCGCCTCTGCCGCCGCCTCATCCCGCTCGCCCAGAACATCTACGAACTGGACGCGGAATGGCAGCGACGCATCCCCGGCATGGTCGGAACCCTCGCCTGCCACAACTGCGCCCTGCGTACGGAATGAAGCTGCACCCGCAACGACTACTACGTCGACGGGCACACCCCGCTCCACCGGACACGGGTCCAGGCCCTCGATGGAGAGCCGACCCCCGGCGCATCTCCATCCGAACGCCGGCCCGACGAGCCACACAGCTGAGTCCGGCGGGACCGGCGGCCCACCGGAAACTCTCACCGCTCGCATGAACACCAGCCGAAGGAAAAATGATTGGACTAGACCAAGCCTCGGTGTGCACACTCTCAGACCTCGCCCGACAGGGCCCGGCCCGCTCCAGGAGAGGCACCCATGCCCGTCATCGAGGTAGCAGACCTCGTCAAGGAGTTCAGCCGACCCAAACGGCAGGAGGGCGCCTTCGCGGGCATCCGCACGCTGCTGACACGCGAGCAGACCGTCAAACGTGCGGTCGACGGCGTGAACTTCAAGGTCCAGCGAGGTGAGATGGTCGGCTATCTCGGCCCCAACGGTGCGGGCAAGTCCACCACCATCAAGATGCTCACCGGTATCCTCGTACCCACTTCCGGCACCGTCACGGTCGCCGGCACCACCCCATGGCGAGACCGGTCCAGCAACGCCCGCCGGATAGGCGTGGTCTTCGGCCAGCGCAGCCAGCTCTGGTGGGACCTGCCACTGCGCGACTCCCTCTGGCTGATCAGCCGTCTCTACGACGTCCCGCAGGCCCGGTTCCGCGAGAAGCAGCGGCAGTTCAGTGAGGTGCTCGACCTCGGTCCGTTCCTCGACACCCCCGTCCGCCAGCTCTCCCTTGGTCAAAGGATGCGCGGTGACCTCGCCGCCGCGATGCTCTACGACCCGGACATCCTCTACCTGGACGAGCCGACCGTCGGGCTCGACGTCATCGCCAAGGAGCGGATACGTACCTTCGTCGGGGAGCTGAACCGCACCTCGGGTACCACGGTCGTCCTCACCACCCACGACCTCGACGACGTCGAGGAACTCTGCGACCGGATCATCCTCATCGACCACGGCAAGGTCGCCTACGACGGCGCGGTGGACGAACTCAAGGCCCGCTACGCCCCGCACCGCGAACTCGTGGTACAGACCGACCGGCTGGAGAGTGTCGAGGGCGCGGAGGTCGTCCGCCGAGAAGGCGGCAAGGTGTGGCTGCGCTTCGACCCCGTCCGCACTCCACCCGCCGAACTGGTGGCCGCGGTGCTGGCTCAGCACCGGGTGACCGATCTTTCGATCGTGGAACCCGAGCTGGAGAGCGTCATCCACCGGATCTACGCGGACCGCGGATGACCGCGCCGACGGCCCGTGCCGCCGGGAAGCAGCCACTCGGGGCGCTGCTGCAGGCCCAACTCGCCTGTGCTCGGATGGAGTTCCGCGTCGCCCTCACCTACCGCACGGCCTATCTGTCGTCCTTCGCGATGATGCTCCTCCAGATCTGGTTGCTGACGGTGGTATGGAAGGCCCTCTACGACGGCCGTGAGGAGGTGGACGGACTCGGCCTCACCACCATGACGGCGTACGCGACACTGACGACGCTCCAGTACCACCTCGTCAGCCCGTGGCGGTCCTCCCCCATCGAGCAGCGGGTGCGGGAGGGGAAAGTCGCCGTGGACCTGCTGCGGCCCATCGGCTTCCCCGGGCAGATGCTCGCCGGCCAGCTCGGGTGGGCATCAGCCGCGGTCCCGGTCCTGCTGGTGGCGCTGCCGTTCGCGCTGCTGATCGGCGCGGGCCGGGCCCCCGCCTCGGTGGCCGCGGGGTTCGCCTACCCCGTGGCGCTCATCGGTGCGCTGCTCGTGAACCAGCTGCTCGGGCTTCTGCTCGGCATGGTGGCCTTCTGGACCCTGGAGGTGAGCGGCGCCCTCATGGCCTACCGCTTCGTCGCACAGTTCTTCTCCGGGGCCCTGGTCCCGCTGTGGTTCATGCCCGGCCCCGTCAGGGCGGCCGCGGAATGGCTGCCCTTCCAGGCCACCGCGTACACCCCGGCGGCCGTCTACCTGGGCCAGGTCGAGGGTGTCGGCATCGCGGCCGCCCTCGGGGTCCAGCTCGTATGGATCGCCGGCCTCGGCACACTGGCCGCGTTCGTCTGGTCGCGCGCCCGGCGCCGCGTCCTGTCGCAGGGGGGATGAAGGACGATGCGAGGCCCACGTGTCTATCTGCTGCTGGCCGGCGCGGCGTTCCGTGCCGAGTTCCAGTACCGGGGGAACCTGTTCATCAACATCATCGGCGGCCTGTTCTACCAGGGCGTCGGACTGGCCTTCATCTGGGCGGTGCTGGACCGCTTCGGGCAGGTCGGCGGATGGGGACTGGGAGAGATCGCCTTCCTCTACGGAATAAGGCTCACCGCCCACGGTCTGTGGCTGCTCCCCGGTCACCAGCTGATCCACGTCGACGAGGTCGTCATCGAGGGCGAGTACGACCGCTATCTCGTCCGACCGGTGCCACCGCTGGTCCAGCTCCTCACCCGCAGGGTGCGGCTGAGCTCGCTCGGCGACCTGGCGGGCGGATCGGTTCTCCTGTCCATCGCCTCGGCCTCCTCGCCGGTCGACTGGTCGCCGGGAGCCGTCTGCTTCCTCCTGCTCGCGGTGGTGGGCGGCGCTCTGGTCGAAGGCTCCCTGCAACTGGCCGCCTCCGCACTCGTGTTCAGAATGAAGAGGGTCTCCCCCATCAAGTTCGCCATCGACATGATCTTCAGCGACTTCGGCAACTACCCGCTGAAGATCTTCGGTCCGGTAGCCGGCTTCGGGCTGACCTTCGTCTTCCCGCTCGCCTTCGTCGCCTATCTGCCGGCGACCGTACTGATGGGCCGGGAGGAAGAACTCGCCGTGCCGGAGTGGCTCGCCTGGGGCGCTCCGGGCATCGGCGTCGTGCTCATGTACGCCGCGTACCGCTTCTGGGAACGGCAGTCCCGCCATTACGAGAGCAGTGGGCACTGAACGGAACGCCGGGACCATCGGGGCATCAGCTGGGGTGCCGGGCGCATCGCGCAGGAAGACTGCCGCATACGCTGCTCAGCCGGCCGTGTCCACCGCCGTCCTCGCCAGCTCCCTCACGTAGGTCCGTCCGGCCTGGTCACCGGTTGGACACCGCCCGCAGGGGCCTCGGTGACCTCGAGTCGTCGACGATAGTGGTCCCGGTGTTGGCCGCGGCTCGCAGCCCGGGAAGCCGCCACGCCAGGCGCCGTTGGTGCCCTCCACGCCGAAGCGGACGTGGCGGCCCCGGCGGCCCTGGCTGACGGTGGTGAACAGGTCACCAGGGTGCCGTCCAGGGCGAGCGCGCTCGCGCCCGAGGGGTTGCCGATCCGGACGTCCCCGCCCAGTGTGAACGGGTCGAAGCCGGTGCCAAGGGACCCGCTTCACCCGGTGGTCTCGGGGCCTCCGGTCGGGTACGAGGGCGCAGCAGGGGCCAGAAGAGACCAGGGCGGCGCGAGGACGGGGCAAAGGTTTGCGGGACGGCCGGTTCCTGCTTCGTCACAGCTCGAACCGGCCCACAGGCGGCTAGGAATCGGACGGGACCGGGGCAGCGGAGGCAGGGCTGTAGAAGACCGAACGCCCCTGCTTGGAACGCTCCAGCAGCCCCTGCGCCACACCCTGCTCCAGCGTGTTGCGCACGACCGGCACCTGAACCGAACGTTCAGGATGCGCCTCGGTGAGCGCGGCTGCGATTTCTGCTGCCGACCTGGGTTCGCTCTGTCCTCCCAGGTAGGCGCTGGTCAGCTCCAGCCACGTCGGCTCTCCCGCCTTCTTGGGCGTAGCCGTCTTCTTGGAACCCTTGTGCTTTGTGGCAGTCGGCTTCCCCGCTGCTGTCTTGCTGTTGGAACGCCGGGCCGCAGGGACCACGGTTCCCTTGGGGCTCTTCCTCTGCTTTGTTGTCTGCTTGGGCGTGCCGCCGAGCACGTCTTGCATCTTCGTCAATACCTGCTCGCTGTCCTCCAGTCGGACAAGCTCGTCCTGCAGCCGTGCGAGCTCGGTGCGCACACGCTCCTGCTCGCTCCGGGTCGCCGACAGGTCGTCGGCGACCCGCTGGGCATAGTCTGCCGTGACACTCGGAGCGGGAAGGTTTCCAGACATGTAGTCCTCGGCTTTCGACGTGGGTGTAGCGACGATGGTACCCACACGAATCAAGCCAAGCCGCCAGTGTGCCTAGTGACATGGGTAGCCGTCTGCGTGACTCTCCCACCGGTCGTGGGGTGCGTATGCACCCGTCACTTGCGTTCGATCCTTCCGCTAGTGGCCGAAAGTCGGACCTGCACGCTCTGGACCGCACACATCGGACCAGGGCCGCGGCCCGGTGCCGGCACCGGCATCAACACCGGCAACCAGGATCTCCGGGTCGTTGTCCGTCCGCTGCCCGGTACCGGTCAGCCGTTCGAAGAGCGCGCGCATCTGCTGGGCCGGGACTGTCCCGACAACTTCCCGGCCATGAAGTGGGCACTGCGCAGAGAACACTCGGAAGAGATCGCACAGGGAACTGCCTTCCGGCTTCCGGCACGGGGCCGTACGAGGAGACTGCGGCCCTGGGCGGTGTCCGCCTCGTGGCTGCGCGACAACTGGACGGTCAACGTGTACGCGGAGAGCGACACCGAGAAGATTCAGGTCCGTTCCGGCTCCTCGCCGCCGCCCGACTCCTCGCCGTCGCAGCAGCATGCACTGTCGTGAGCGGTCAACAGGCTTCCCCCAGCTCTTGTGGAACCCACCGACTCCGTGATCACGGAACCTGCGCCTGCCCTCATCTGCCTGCCTCCAGCGTCTCTCTGCGCGCCCTCCAGGAGGAGGCCGGCCCGAAGCCGAAGTGGCTGCACGTTCGAGTAGCGACCGTGCCGGCCCCGGACCGTGACGCCTGCCCGGCCGGTACGCTGCCGGGGTGAGGGAGCAGATCGAGCAGGACGGGCGGCGGCCGGCGAACGACGGGCCGAAGGCAGCCGCCCGAAACCGGGCCTCTCTGGTCACGGCCGCCCGCGAGGTCTTCGCCGAGCATGGTCTGGAGGCGCCGCTCTCCGCGATCGCGCGCAGGGCCGGGGTGGGGCAGGGCGTTCTCTACCGGCACTTCCCGGACCGCAGCGCCGCGGTGGCGGCGGTCCTGGAGGAAAACGTGCGGCAGGTCGAGCAGGCCGCCTCGGACGAGGACGCCACCTTCGACGGCGTGCTCGGTGTGCTGACGTGGCATCTTGCCGAGTCGGCGGCTTTCATCGGTCTTCTGCACGCCGACCGGGCGGGCGGGCGCTCGGGCATCCGCGCGCACGCCCTCGCCCTGTCGGAGCGGGTGGAGTGTGCTCTGCGCAAGCACCTCCCCCGCGGTCATCGTCTGAGTGAGGGGGACGACCTCGTCCTCTCGGTCGCCATGGTCTCCGCCGCCGTCATCGGCTCCACTCGTGACGAGCGCGAGCACCGGGCGCTGGCCGCCTGGCGGTTGCTCGGCGTCGAGGTGGGGCCGGTGCGGGCCTTCGGCGGCTGAGCCGAGGTCCGCGTCAGCCGCCGTTGGACTGCCGAGTGCCTTCCGCCAGCGCGTCGAAGGCGTACAGGTAGCCCCCGGCGGGACCGCTGACGGTCATGTACGCCCTGGTCCCGCCAGGCGTGATGGCCACGTTGGTCGCCGACTCCAGGCCTTCGGCCCGCGCGGGAAGTTCCACCGTCGCCAGCCGCTCACCGTGCCGGTCGTACACGGCCATGGCCGCCCGGCCGTGCAGCCCCTGGTAGAGGTTGCCGTCCGCGTCCACGGCGATCGAGTCGGTCTGGGCGAGTCCGCCGTCCACGCGGATGGCGGTGTGCCGGGACGTCACCCCGCCCTTCTCGTCGAGGCGCAGATAGGAGATCCGGTTCTCGGTGAGTTCGCTGAACCACAGCCCCCGGTAGTCAGCGTCGAAGGAGACCCCGTTCGGCGCGGCCAGGTCCTCGGCCAGAACGGTGGCCCGGCCGCCCTCCCGGTCGATCCGCACCACACGCCCGTGTGCCTTGCCCTCGGACAGACCGCGCGAGTCGCTGACGTACAGGTTGCCCTCCTGGTCGAAGGCGATGTCGTCGGGGTTCATCCGCGCTCCGTCGACCTCGCCGGAGAAGAAGGTCCGCGGGTCGCCGCCGTCGGGGGCCAGGCTGACGACTTCGCCGTGCGCGAAGTCGCTGAGGTAGAGCCGTCCGTCGTAGGGGCTGAACTGTGCCGAGGTATAGGCCCCTTCGCCGTCGGTGTGGATCGCCCGGGACGTCTTCTTCGCGACGTCCACGCGGATGACTTTGGGCTTGCCCTCGGGCGCCGTGACGTCGACGACGATCAGGCCGCCGTCGTCTCCGAACACTGGACCCTCCAGCAAGGTCATCCCGGTCTCGCTGTGCACCTGGGTCAGCCGCATGACTTTCTGCGCCTGGATGGTCCTGCCCGCGGAGACCGAAGACACCTCGTCCTCGGGGCCGCCGCTCTCCGTACCGCATCCGGTGATGATCAGCGCGCCGACGGCGGCGAGCACGGAAACGGACCGGGCTGAAAGTCGCTGCATGGGGGTCACTCTTCCTGTCCAGTGGGCGGGTTCCGGCGGGGGCGGGGCGTAAGCGCCCTGCGGGAAGGGGGAACGCCTGGCCGAATGTCGCCGTCCCGCCCCGGCCTCAACCGGACAGTGTTGTCCGGTAGTTGTTACCGTAGCGGACGGCCGCCCGACCGGGGCCGCCCCACCATCCGGATCGAGGACCCCCACCATGACGACTCCTCAAGCACCGGCTCCCCACGAGCTCGCCGCACTGAGGCGGCGCTACCGGCTCGAACGCGAACGGCGTGTGCGTCCCGACGGTGCCGCCCAGTACCGCGACGCCGACGCCGAGTTCGGCTACTACGCGGCGGACCCCTACACGGAGGCGCCGGTCGTGCGCGACCCTCTCCACGACACCGTCCAGGTCGCCGTGATCGGCGGCGGATTCGGCGGCATTCTCACCGGGGCGCACCTGCGGCAGCAGGGCGTCGAGCGCGTCCGGATCCTTGAGAAGGGCGGTGATTTTGGCGGCACTTGGTACTGGAACCGGTACCCGGGAGTCCACTGCGACGTCGAGTCCCACGTATACCTGCCGATGCTCGACGAGACCGGCTATGTCCCGGAGTGGAAGTACGCCCCCGGAGACGAGATCCGCCGCCACGCGGTGCGGATCGCGCGGAAGTTCGACCTGTACGCGGATGCGTTGTTCTCCACCGGGGTCACCTCACTGACCTGGGAGGAGGCATCCGAGACCTGGGTCGTGGCCACGGATCGCGGCGACACCTTCCGGGCCACGTACGTCGTCAACGCCACGGGCACCCTCACCGACCCGAAGCTTCCCGGGATCCCCGGCATCGAGGACTTCCCCGGCCACACGTTCCACACCTCGCGGTGGGACTACGCCTACACCGGCGGCACCCCCCGGGGCGGCATGGCCGGACTCGCGGACAAGCGGGTGGGTATCGTCGGAACGGGGGCCACCGGCATCCAGGTCATCCCGATGCTGGCCGAGGACGCCGCACACCTCTACGTCTTCCAGCGCACCCCCTCCACCGTGGACCTACGCGGCAACCGCCGCACCACCGCCCGGGACGTGGGCGCCGACCGTGAGGGCTGGGCCCGGGGGCGACGGGAGAACTACCTCCGGATCGTCTCCGGCGAGAGCGCCGACCTGGACCTGGTGGCGGACCAGTGGACCGCGTCGGCGGGTCTGCTGGAGAAGCTCCTGCCGAGCTTCCGGCGGCAGGGTGACCGGCAGGCCTTTGAAGCCGCCTACGAGGCCGCCGACGCCGCCAAGATGAACGAACTCCGCGCCCGCGTCGAGCAGACGGTCACGGACCCGCGGACGGCGGAGAAACTCAAGCCCTGGTACCGCTACGCCTGCAAACGCCCCACCTTCTCCGACCTGTACTACCCGGCGTTCAACCGCGACAACGTCACTCTCGTCGACACCGCGGACACCCACGGCATCGAACGCGTCACCGAGCACGGTGTCATGGTCGCCGGCACCACGTACGAACTCGACTGCCTGATCTTCGCCACCGGGTTCAACGTCGGGACCTCCGGCATCCACTCCGGGAAGCTCCCCGTCCACGGCCGGGGCGGCGTCCAACTGCTGCACAGGTGGGCGCGACAGGGCCCGCGCACGCTCCACGGCTTCACGAGCAACGGCTTCCCCAACCTCCTCCAGATGGGGCCCCTCCAGAACGCCAGCAGCGTCAACTTCACCCACATCCTGGACGAGCAGGCCATCCACGCCGCCGCCCTCATCGCAGCCGCGGAAGCCGGCGGCGCCCTCATCGAACCCTCCCCCGAGACCGAGGACGCCTGGATCGCCGTCCTGGCCGAGGGTGCGCCCGACCACGAGTGGTTCCACGCCGAGTGCACCCCCGGCTACTACAACCGTGAAGGGCGAGGCCGGCCCAACGGTCCCCTCGCCTATCCGCACGGAGCCGTCGCCTTTCACGAGCTTCTGGAACGCTGGCGCGACGAGTCCATGGCGGAAGTCCTCCGGAGCAGGACCGTCCACCCCACCTGACGCGGTTCGGCCCGCCCGCTCCTCAGCCTCGAACCCCACCTCAGCCCTCAGCCCTCAGCCCTCAGCCCTCGCCATGCCGGAAGGACCGAGCCATGAACGCACCCGTATCCGAGCCGGACATCGCCTCTCGCACCCTACGGAGCGTGATCGTCACCGGTGCCGCGTCCGGCATCGGCCGGGCCGCCGCTCTGGCCTTCGCCGCGCAGGGCGACCACGTCCTCGCGGCCGACCTCGACGCGGAGGGCGTCGAGGAGACCGTGCGGAGGGCCACGGCCGCCGGGGGCATCTCCCTGGCGGCCGTCGGGGACCTGGCCGAGCAACGGGTGGTGGACTCCGTGGTGGCTCGCACGGTGGCGGAGTTCGGCGGGGTCGACGTCCTGGTAAACAACGCGGGAATCATGGACCGCATGTCGGCGGCGCACGAGACCGACGACGCCGAGTGGGAGCGGGTGTTGCGCGTCGACCTCACGGCTCCCTTCATCCTCACCCGTGCCGTACTCCCCCACATGCTGAGCGCCGGCACCGGCTGCCTGGTCTTCACCGGCTCCGAGGCCGGCCTGCGCGGCGGCGCCGCCGGGGCCGCGTACACCGCCGCCAAGCACGGGATCACCGGGCTGGTGAAGAACCTGGCAGTGATGTACCGCGGGCAGGGCATCCGGGCCAACATGATCGCGCCCGGACCCACCGCGACCGGCATCGGTGTCGACAGCCGCCCCGACGCGCACGGGCCGTCCGTCCTCAGGAGCCTCATCGGCGCGAACATCGGCCGCATCGGCTCGGCGCGCGAGCAGGCCGCCGCCATCGTCTGGCTCGCGTCCGATGCGGCCTCCTTCGTCAACGGCGCCGTCCTGCCCGTGGACGACGGCTGGTCAGCTGTCTGACGCGGCCCGGCCGAGTTGCGCCTCGTACGCCACGGGCGGCCGCGTCAGAGGCGAGGGTCCTGGGCATGGGCGGTCAGGGCAGGAGCTCCACGTACCCGTCGGTTCCGTGGACACGGATCCGCTGCCCGTCCCGGATCAGCCGGGTGGCCCGCTCGACGCCCACGACGGCCGGCAGGCCGTACTCCCGGGCGACCACCGCGCCGTGGGTCATCAGACCGCCGACCTCCGTCACGAGGCCCGCGATCCCGACGAACAGCGGCGACCAACTGGGGTCCGTGAAGGTCGTGACCAGGATGTCGCCCGCTTCGAGGTCGGCCTCCGCCATGTCGAGGATGACGCGTGCTCTTCCCTCGACGGTCCCGGCGGACACCGGCAGGCCGGTCAGCGCGCCGGCCGGCACGTCGTCGCGCCGGTATGCGCCGGTGACGGCCTCACCGTCCGACGTGAGGACCCGGGGCGGGGTGAGCGCGTGGTACGACCGGAACGCCTCCTTGCGCCGCTGGATGAGCCGCTCGTCCGCCCGGTTGGACCGTACGGCCTCGTGGAGTTCCTGGAACGTCAGGTAGAAGGCGTCCTCCTTCTGGTCGAGCACCTGGTCCCGCACGAGTCGCTCGGCCTCCGCCAGCAGGGCCCGCTTGTAGACGAAGTAGCGGCTGACGATGCCGTACTTCGGGTACTCCCGGTATCCGATGAAGGTCCTGACCCGGTCGATCATCCGCTGGGTCTCGTCGGCCTTCCGGTCCCCGTCCGGCAGGGCCCTCAGCCGTGACAGCACGTCCTGTTCCTTCTGGCGGGCCTTCCGCCGGCCCTGTTCGAAGCGCCGCTCGGCGGCGCCCGGCCCGAAGTTCCGCACATGGTCGAGGATCACGGGAACGAGCGTGGTGGGGCGCTCGCGCCATCGCGGCCTGGTGATGTCGATCTCGCCGACGCAGCGCATGCCGTACCGGTCGAGGTACGCCTCGATGGCGTCCCGTGCCTCGCCTCCGCCCCCGGTCTTCGCCAGCTCGTCCAGGAAGGTGGCGTCGTCCAGGTGCTCGGTGTCGCGCAGGAAGGCCAGCACCTCCGGCAGCGGGCGGATCACGTCCGCGACGTCGAGCAGCGCCAGTCCCATCTCCGATGTGATGTTGTCGGGGGCCGACAACGTCAGCGTGTCCGCGACGTTCTTCTCGCCCAGCCACTCGAGCAGCCTGTCGTTGAGCCACCAGGTGGCGTCCATGCCCGCCATGAGCGCCCGCATGCTCAGCGGGTCGGCCAGAACCCGCTTGTGCTCCTCGAAGGCCTCCAGCAGGAAGTCGAACAGCGCCGGACCCTCCTTCGTCCGGATGTCCCGTTCCAGGGCGGCGACGGACGTCCGGCTGCGCTCGATCAGTGCGGTGACGACGGCCGGATCGGTCTCGATCGGGGCGGGCGCACCGGTGGACGGCGGACCGACGGGAGCCGCGTCCGGGAGCGAGGGAACGAAGCCGTCGCGTTCGAGGACGGTCTCCAGGGCATCCCTGACCAGCGGATCGCCCTTCCCCATGGCGTCCAGGAGGCTGTCGCGGCTCGCGGGCGACGCCAGGCGCGGGGTGACGTCGACGAACAGCCGCCCGCCGGCCTCTTGCATGGGCACCATGGCCGTCAGCTGCCACATGGAGTACCCGAGGGGCTTCATGGGGTCGGTCATCATCTGCTGGTGGCCGACGGAGACGTAGACACGGTTTCTCCCGTCACCCCCGTCGGTGTTCTCCCCGTCATCATTTCCCTCGTCGCCGTTCTCGATGACGGGGAGGGGGAAGAGGGTGGTGATCGGCCTGCTCTGCACGATCCGGAAGCCGTCGTCGACCAGGCACCATTCGATGTCCTGCGGGCGGCCGAAGTGCGCCTCGATCCTGCGGCCGAGCCCCACGAGACGTACGGCCTGCTCATCCGTCAGCGCCGGCCGGTCCCGCTGTTGCGTGCCGACCGCCACTTCCCGCGTACCGCCGGCGGGCAGGGCTTCTACGGCGCGCTCCTTGGCGGCGATGGTCCTGGTGGTGACTTCACCGTCCCGGACGGTGAAGACGTCCGGGTTCACCAGGCCGGAGACCAGGGCCTCGCCGAGGCCGAAGCCGGCGTCCACGGTGGCGACCTTCCGGTTGCCGGTGACGGGGTCGGCCGTGAACAGGACGCCGGACGCGTGCGGGAAGACCATCCGCTGCACGACCACGGCCATGTGGACCGTACGGTGGTCGATGCCGTTCCGCTGTCGGTAGATGACCGCCCGCTCGGTGAACATCGAGGCCCAGCACCGGCTGATGTGCTGGAGGACCGAGGCCGTCCCCAGAACGTTCAGATACGTGTCCTGCTGGCCGGCGAAGGAGGCCGTCGGGAGGTCCTCCGCCGTCGCGCTGGACCGGACGGCGTACGCGGCCTGCTCGCCGAACCGGACGGTCGAGCCAGTGATCGCCGCCGCGATGTCGCCCGGCACGGCGGTCTCTTCGATGCTGCGGCGGATCCGTGCGCTGAGCGTGCGGATCTCCTCCCGGTCCTCCGGGTTCAGCCGCGACAGCTCATCGAGCCGTCCGTCGATCGACGGGACCTCCGCCATGGCCCGCCGGAAGGCGTCCGTCGTCACGCAGAAGCCGTCCGGCACTCGGATGCCTTCGATCCGCGCCAGGCCGCCCAGGTGTGCCCCCTTCCCACCGACGACCGCGACACGCGTCTCGTCGACCTCGCTGAGGTCCAGCACGTACGGGTACGTCATCGCGACACCTCCGGGGCGGTCGTCATCCGTTGCACTGCGGCGGCCGATCGGATCACCGGCGCCTCACCCGCTGTCGAACCTCTTGTCGGGCGCGTACTCATTCCTGGCTGTCTTCCCTCTGATGAATGGACCGGCGGATCCTCCCGGCCGGTCGGCGCATGTCGTGCCACCGTTCTCGCCGGTGGTGGCATCGACCCGAGGATTCTGCGCTGTCACCGGGGTCTTGCCGCAAGCCCCCCGGTGAGCTATAAGTTGAGAGTGGCAAGGAGGGGTCTCCCTTCTTGCCTTTGTTGTTGGGCTTCCCCCGGGCGACGGGCCATTCCTCCGCGTTCACCCCTCCGCAGTCATTCGTCCGCGGTCATTTCTTCCGCGTCGCGGACCAGCAACGCGATCTGTACCCGGTTCTGGACCGCCAGTTTGGAGAACAGGCTGCCGGTGTGCGCCTTGACCGTCGCGACGCTGATGTGCAGCCTCTGGGCGATGTCCGGGTTTCCCAGTCCGTCCGCGATGGCCCGAGCGGTTTCGTGTTCCCGTTCGGTCAGTGCCGACAGCCGTTCGCGCGCGGCCCGACGGGTCGACTCACGGGCGTGGGAGGACTGCGGGCCGGTGGCCGCGGCGATCACCCGTGCCGTGGCGGCCGGCGACAGCGCGGGGGCGCCGTCCGCCACGGCCCGCACGGCGTCGAGGATCCGCGGCGGCGGGGTGTCCTTGAGGACGAACCCGAGAGCTCCGGCCCGCAGGGCGCCGAGCACCAGGTCGTCGGAGTCGAAGGTCGTCAGCATGAGCACCCGGGGCGGCGCCGGCCGGGCCAGGAGCACCCGGGTCGCGCCGAGTCCGTCGAGGCCGGGCATCCGTACGTCCATCAGCACGACATCCGGCCGCTGCTCGTCCACCACGGTGATCGCGGCGTTCCCGTCGGCCGCCTCCCCGACGACGGTCAGATCCGGTTCGCCGTCGATGACGAGCCGCAGAGCCATCCGCACCAACTGGTCGTCGTCGACGATGACGACACGCACCGGTTCCCGCTCGCTGTCCACTCATGCTCTCTTCTCGTGGGTGGGGTTCGGCCAGGGTAGCCGCGCGCTGAGGACGTAGCCGTGGTCGGCCGTGGGGTGATGGTGAAGGGTTCCGCCGGCCAGGCCGACCCTTTCGGTGAGGCCGAGCAGTCCGAATCCCGATGCGGGTGGCCGGTGCGTGGTGCTCGTGGTGACCGGTGCGTTGCGGACGTCGACGCCGAGCCCCTCGCCCGCCGCGCCCTCGAGTGCGATGCGGACGGGCGCGCCCGGGGCATGTTTGGCGGCGTTGGTCAGCCCTTCCTGGACGACCCGGTAGCAGGTTCGTCCCACGACGTCGGCCGGTGTTCCCGTCACCTCGGTGGTCAGGGTGACGTCCAGTCCCGACGCGCGGGCGTCGGCCACCAGGTCGGGGATGCGGTCGAGGGAGGGCTGCGGTGGTTCCGGGTGGCCCGGATCGGCCCGGAGCACGCCCAGGACATCGCGCAGTTCTTCCAGGGCCTGGTGGGAGCCTTCGGCGATGCCGCGGACCAGTAGACGGCTCTCCTCGGCTCCGAGGTCGCCGCGGTGGTCCAGCACTCCGGCCTGCATGGCGACCAGGGAGATCCGGTGCGCGAGCACGTCGTGCATCTCGCGGGCGATCCGGTTGCGCTCCAGGACCCGTGCCTGCGTCGCTCGTGCCGTCTGTTCCCGTTCCGCGCTCTCCGCGCGGTCCCGCAAGGACCGCACCTCGACGCGCCGCGCACCGATGGCCATACCCACGGCCGCCGCGATGCCCGCGGTCAGGGCCGGCAGCGCGAGCTGCAGCCAGAGCATGCCGGGCGGGTTCTGGACCGGGTAGACCCCGCCCGCGAACTGTGACGCGGCCACATAGGCCAGGGCGACGGCCCCGATCTCCACCGGGCGTCGGCGTGTGGAGATCGAGCCCAGCGCCAGGAGGGCGGCGCCGGTGGCGAGCGTCGAAGCGGTCGAGGCGATCGCGACCGTCATGGCGACGGCGAGAGGGAATCGCCGCCGCCACACCAGGGCCGTCAGGCAGCCGAGGGCCACGAGCGGATCGCCGACGCGGAACCAGGAGCCCGGTCCGGCGCCCTGTTCGTGGAGCAGCACCCCGATGTAGAGCCAGATCGGCACGCTCACCGCGGCGGCCGCCGCCAGCCGCCAGGCCTGCTGCCACCGTCCCAGCCGTGGCGCGCCGTACGTGTTCACCCGTTCATTGTCGCCAAGCCGTGACGCCCGCGAGTCGTCCCCGGGGCGGAGGCGCCCTCGACCGGAGTCGTACCCGCGTCTCGCCCGTGGTCGGCGCGGCTTCGGACCGACGGGCCGATGTGCCGCCCCGGCCCGCACGCACAGACTCGTCCGGACGGCGGCCCGAGGGTGGAGGCGGCCCGTACGACCACGTCACACGGCCGGCGGCAGGCGCTCCGCGCCGGTGTTCCTGGCGCCTCGTGCGCCCCTTCTCCAGGAGGACGTCAGATGCGTACATCCTTGTCCCTCGCTTGCGCCGTCGGCGTGGTGGCGATGACGATCGCCGTGCCGGGAGCGTCCGCGGCGGCTCCGGACACCGTGCGGGTGGGCCCGGGCGCCGGCGCGGCGAGTCCGGGCCCCGTGCGGTGGGGCCCGTGCCCCGAGGACATCACCGCCCCCCGACTCGAGTGCTCGACGCTCGACGTGCCCCTCGACTACCGCCATCCGGACGGCCGTCGGATCGAGATCGCGATCTCCCGGCTGGCGAGCGAGAACCCGTCCGAGCGCCGCGGTGTACTGGTGACGAATCCGGGCGGTCCCGGGGGTACGGGGCTGGACTATCCGGCGGTTCTGGCCGGTGCGGGGTTGCCCCGGGAGGTGCTGGACTCCTACGACGTGATCGGTTTTGACCCTCGTGGCGTCGGCCGGAGCGCACCGGTGACCTGCGATCTGACGCAGGAGCAGCAGTACCGCGGCAACTTCGCGCCGTACGCGCACACCGCCGCCGATGTCGCACGGGAGGCGGGGTACGCGCGGACCGTCGCGAAGCAGTGCGCCACCTCGCGCACGGCGTCGGTGCTGCCGCACATCACCACCGCGAACACCGCGCGCGACATGGACCGGCTCCGGGCGGCGCTGGGCGAGCCGAGGCTCTCGTACCTCGGTCACTCCTACGGCACCCATCTCGGTGCGGTGTACGCGACGATGTTCCCGAAGCGCGGCGACCGGATTGTCCTCGACAGCAATCTGGGCCCCGGCGGCTATGACGTCACGGCCATGCGGTCGTTCGGCCGCGGGCTGGAGGACCGGTTCCCGGACTTCGCCCGGTTCGCGGCCGCGCACCCCCGGTACGGTCTGGGGGCCACGCCCGGGCAGGTCACCGCCAAGTTCTTCGATCTCGCGAAGCGGCTGGACGGGAAGCCGGTCCGGGGCATCGACGGGACCGCGTTCCGCGCGGTCACGTTCGAACGTCTCTACGCCGATGTCCTCATGCCCCACCTGGCGGAGTTCTGGCAGGCGGTCGACATGGACCGGCCGCTGCCGGCGTCTCCGCCGCCGCCGGCGAACCTGGAGAACCTCTTGGCCGCGCGCCATTACGTGATCTGCAATGACTCGCGCTGGCCGGGGACGGTTCGGGAGTATCAGCGCAACGTCGCCGTCGACCGGCTGAGGTATCCGATGATCGGGGCGTCCACGGCGGGGATCGGACCGTGCGCGTTCTGGCCGACGGAGCGGGTCGAGCCGCCGGTACGGATCGGTGACCGGGGTCCGTCGAACGTGCTCATGGTGCAGAACGAGCGCGACCCGGGGACGCCGCTGGCCGGCGCCCGGGAGCTGCGGCGGGCGTTCGGCGGGCGGGCCACGCTGGTGACGGCCGACCAGGGCGGACACGGTGTCTACCCGTTCGGCCGCAATGCGTGCGCGAACGACGCGGTGACGGCGTTCCTCACCACCGGGCAGCGCCCGGCGCGGGACCTGGCCTGCCCGGCGGAACCGGGCGAGCAGGGGTAGCGGAACAGTGGGCGCGCAGTGCCGGGGGCGTCGGGTCGCGGGCGCGGTGGGGACGGAACCGTCGGAGGGCCGGGGGAACGCCGGTGGGGGGAGGCCGGTGGGGGGAGGCCGGTGGGGAGGTGGTCGCGTCGGGAACACTTCGGCGGAACTCGGGAACACTTCGGCGAACTCCCTCGTTCGACCTCCGGCCCACTACCGCGAACCGTGAATTCGAGGGACTGCCTTGCCCGATACTTCCACTGCCGACGCCGTGCCCCCGCTCCCGTCGCCCTCCGCCCAGGCGGAGCGCCTGATCGAGCTCGGGGTACACGAGATCGCGGGGATTCCCGCCGAGGACATCCGCGCCTTCGCCGAAACGGCCGGCCGGGGCCGTGACGTTCTGCTCGCCGTCCATCCGGACCGCGCCCCAGCCTCCGCCCTTGCGCCACTGCTCCTGCGCGACGGCAAGCCCGGCTTCGTCGTCGTCGACATGCCCGACGTCGACCGGTTCGCCCCCGAGGCGGTCGAACTTCCCGACGCGCCTCTCTATTTCGTCGCCGGGCCCGACCGCGGCGACCACATGGCCAACTGGAGCCCGGAAGAGGCCTTGCCCGCCCTCACCGAGGAGGGCCGCACCCCCTTGGTGCTCACCGAAGGCATCCACTGGGTCCTGCAGCAGCCGGCGGCGCTCGAACGGAACCTCTGCTTCATGACCATCGGGTCCCGGCTGCGCAAGGCGAACGGCGCCCTGGACGCGCGTACCCCGGCGCTCTGGATCAGCAACGGCACCGGGCGGGACGGCAAGGAGCGGCGCAACGCCCCCAAGGTCGGCTGGTGCTGGTGGGGCAACCGCCATACGTGGCTGGGATTCGCCTCCGCCACGGGTCGCGAGGGCCAGTAGCGCCCGTTCGCCCAGCCGTTGCCCCACCTCCGATGACCCACCTCGATGACCCACCTCGATGAAGCGGGCCGCGCGGGCCCGCTTCATCGGCGTGCGCGAGAACACCTCCCCGGAGAACGCGTCCCCGAGCCTGACAGCTACTGACTGACCACCAGGTGCGCTGTACAGCAGCGGGTTTGGTGACTTTGCATCAACACCTACGAACTTTGAACACTGTGGTGACGAAGTATGGACGCCGCCAGTAGAAGCCTCCTACTGTTCTCGGCGCAGCCACCGGAGCCCCTGTCCGGACGAAGCGCTGTCCCACCGCACGAGCCGAACGTTCACCCCCGGGCGCCGGGTGGCCCCACCCACCGCCGCGACGTGCCCCTCGCCGCGAGGGGCCAGGAGGAAGAATGCATCCACGGCCGTTCCACCGTTGCCGCAGACATCTCACCGGCCTGCTGGTCTCCGCGTTTCTCGTCGGCGCCTTCTCCTCCGGGCCTGCCGCCGCCGCGCCGGTACCGCGGGACGAACTCCCGCCGCAGGAGCCGGGCGTCACCCTGCGCGTCTTCGACGTGCAGGTCCCGCTCGACGAGCTGTGCGACATCAAAGCCGGACAGACCCCGAACGTCGACAAGTTGATGCCGGGCATCGACTGGAGTTCGCCGGACGATTTCGGCTTCGGCGATCACTTCGTCTCCCAGGTCACAGCCAACCTCACCGTTCCCGGCGATGGTGCGTACGCCTTCCGCCTGACCAGCGACGACGGTTCGCGACTGCGGATCGACGGTTCCACCGTCATCGATCACGACGGTCTGCACGGCGCTGAGCCCAAGGACGGGTCGGCCGAGCTGACGGCAGGTCACCACGCGCTGAGGATCGATCACTTCGACCGGACCGGGGGTCAGCAGGTCACCCTCGAATGGAAGCCGCCCGGCGCGGGTGACTTCACCGTCGTGCCGAACTCCGCGCTGAGCACCGACGCCGACGTCGTACGGGTGACGGCGCCGGGCCGCAAGGAGTGCGAGGGCGCCCTCGACTCCCCCGGCGACGGGCTGCCGCTGACCGGGACGCACCCGGACTACGCGCTCACCGATCTGCGGCCCGCGGGCTTCGAACCGCAGGTCACCGCGATGGACTGGCTGCCCGACGGCCGGCTCGCCGTGACCACCTGGGGCGGGACCGACAATACGACCGGCGAGGTCCATCTCCTCGACAACGTCCAGGGCGACACCGGTCCCGGCGAGGTGACGGCCAAGAAGGTGGCCGAGGGGCTCAAGGAGCCGATGGGCGTCAAGGCCGTCGACGGCAAGCTGTACGTGTCCCAGAAGCACGAACTCACCGAGCTGACCGACACCGACGGCGACGACGTGATGGATGAGCGCCGGACGGTGGCGACCTGGCCGTACGGCGGGAACTTCCATGAGTTCGCCTTCGGCCTGCTCTACCGGGACGGCTACTTCTATCTGAACCTGTCCGTGGCGATCGACCTGGGCGGGGCGACGACCGACCCGCAGCCCGCGCCGAACCGCGGTTCGACGATCAAGGTGAACAAGGAGACCGGCAAGGTCGACTACATCGCCGGGGGTCTGCGGACACCCAACGGCATCGGCTGGGGCCCGGAGGGCGACATGTTCGTCCTCGACAACCAGGGCGGCTGGCTGCCCTCCTCGAAGCTGCTCCACATCAAGCAGGACCGCTTCTTCAACCACTACACCAACCCGTCGGGCCCCTTCGACGCGAAACCGGTGACCAAGCCGGTGCTGTGGCTGCCGCAGAACGAGATAGCCAACTCCCCCAGCACACCTCTCCAGTTGGACGAGGGCCGGTTCGCCGGGCAGATGCTGTTCGGTGACGTCACGTACGGCGGCATCCAGCGCGCCTATCTGGAGAAGGTCGACGGCGAGTATCAGGGAGCGGTCTTCCGCTTCACCCAGGGACTGGAGGCGGGGGTCAACCGGATCAGCATGGGTCCGGACGGTGCGATCTACGCCGGCGGCCTCGGCGCGGGCGGCAACTGGGGCCAGGAGGGCAAGCTGACCTACGGGCTCCAGAAGCTCTCCCCCAGCGGTGACAAGGCCTTCGACATCCTGGCGATGCGCGCGAAGCCGGGCGGCTTCGAGCTGGAGTACACCGAGCCGCTCTCCGAGGAGACAGCCGCGAAGCTCGCCGAGAGCTACCGGGTCGAGCAGTGGGCGTACGCCCCGACCCCCGCCTACGGCGGCCCCAAGATCGACGAGGAGTCCCTGGACGTCGGTGCGGCCACCCTTTCCGAGGACCGCAAGAAGGTCACGCTGACCATTCCGGGGCTCAAGGCGAACCGGGTGGTCCACGTCCGCTCGCCGCGCCCCTTCAGCTCCGCCGACGGCACGGAGCTGTGGAGCACGGAGGCCTGGTACACCCTCAACTCCCTGCCGGGCGACCAGCCCCCGGCCACCCGGTACGAGGCGGAGGAGGCCGCCCTCAGCGGCGGCGCGGGCTTCGACACCGAGCACGCGGGCTACTCGGGCGGCGGCTTCGTCGACAACTTCGGCGAGGAGGGCGCGGCGGTCACCTTCGACGTGGAGACCGGGAAGGCGGGCAAGCACGACGTGGGCCTGCGCTACTCCAACGGGCCGAACCCGGCTCCGGGCACCAAGACGGTGAGCGTCCACGTCAACGGCGCGAAGGTCCGGCAGATCGAGCTGTTCTCCACCACCGACTGGAAGACCTGGTCGACGGCGACCGAACAGCTGAAGCTGCGCAAGGGCCGCAACAGGATCACCTACTCCTACGACAGCGGTGACACCGGCCATGTGAACCTGGACATGATCTCCGTCCATCGGAAGGGCGCCCGCGTCCAGCTCTTCGACGGCACGGACCAGGGGGCCTGGCAGCATCCGGACGGGCGGGCACCCGAATGGCCGGTGAGCGGTGGGGAGATGGAGGTCGCCGGCGGGGACCTGCGCACCAAGCAGGGCTTCCAGGACTTCCGTGCGCATGTCGAGTTCCGGCTGCCGAACCTTCCCCCGGACGTGACCGGCCAGGACCGCGCCAACAGCGGCGTGTATCTGCAGGAGCGCTACGAGGTGCAGATTCTCGACTCGTACGGTGACACCACGCTCGCCGACAACGAGGCCGGGGCGATCTACACCAAGAGGGCTCCGGACGTGAACGCGGCCACGGCCCCGGAGACCTGGCAGTCGTACGACATCACCTTCCGCGCCGCCCGCTTCGACGCCTCGGGCGCGAAGACGGAGGACGCCCGGGTCACCGTCGTGTGGAACGGCATCACCGTCCACGACGACGTGGCCGTCGACGGCCCGACGGGCGGCGGAGCCGCCGAGGGTCCGACGGCCGGGGCGATCAAGCTCCAGGACCACGGGAGCAAGATCCGCTACCGCGACGTGTGGGTCGAGCCGCTCACCTAGGGCCTCCCGTTCGGGATGTTGCCGGGCTCGACGTACCGGTTCCGGGGTGGCAGCGGCCGGCTGTCACCCCGGAGCCGTCCGCTCCGGCGCTCCCACCGCGCGACGCACCGGTCGTGGCCCCGACACCGGGTCCGTGTCCGTGCCCGGTGGGGCCACCGCTATCGTGCTCCCGTGACTCGCACCGCGCAGCGTCCGCTGCTGTTCCTCGACGTCGACGGTCCCCTCATCCCCTTCGGTGCGACGCCCCGCCCCCACCCGACCTACGGGACGGCCGCCGGGACGCCGGGTGCCGGCGCGAATCCGCTTCTGACCAGGATCGATCCCCGGCACGGGCCCCGGCTCGCGGCGCTGCCGTGCGAGCTCGTGTGGGCGACCACGTGGATGGAGGACGCGAACGCCTGGATCGCCCCCCGCATCGGCCTGCCGCCGCTGCCCGTGGTCCACTGGCCGGAACCCTCCGAGGTCGTCGGGGCGGCTGGACAGGAGGACCGGGACGAGCGGGACGGGCTGCACTGGAAGACCCGTGCTCTCGTCGCACGCGCCGCCGGGCGTCCTTTCGTCTGGGTCGACGACGAGATCACGGACACCGATCGGGCCTGGGTCTCCGCGCACCGCCTGGGCCCGGCCCTGCTCCACCGGGTGGATCCCCCGGCGAGGCCTGGCAGACAGCGACTACACGGCTCTCGACGTCTGGCTGCGGCGTATGACGGACGGCGCGTAGGCGCGTTTCCTCCGCGTCGTCGGGGCCTCGGCTCCGGCAGGCCGCGCTCCGGCGGCATGAGACGACCACCAGGAACGGCCACAGCGCCTGGACGAACGTCATGACACGCTCGGCGACGCCGGGCGCCCCCGCGCTCTGCAGCTCGGCCAGGAACCACAGGGCGCTCGCGCCCGTCGACGCGCTCGCGGCGAGCGACCCATCGAGCCTCAGCCCCCACGGCACCGTCCTCCTGGTCCGCACGGCGGCCAGACGAGGCCACACCGCCGACGGCACGAGGCCCACGGTGGACACGGCCCCGTGCTCCAGCGCCCCGCCGCTGTTCGGGACGGGCACCAGCGCCAGGGCCAGGGCGCACAGTCCGACCGGCCACGCGGGGGCCACCCGGCAGCGGTCGTGGCGCTCAGGCCGACAGCACGCGCAGGACCAGTGCGGCGGCGGCCAGCAGGGCGAGCACCACGGGCGGCGCGATCTCGTAGTCCTTGACGCGCAGGTGGGTAACGACGGCCCCGATGAAGTAGAGGACGACGCCGACGGCCGCGGCGGATCCGATCAGTGGCACGCCGAGGCCGATCAGGAGGCCGAGGGCGCCGGCCGCCTTGAGCGAGGCCAGCCAGGGGAACCAGGTGCCGGGGACGCCCACCTTGCCCATCGAGGCCGTGATGGCCTCATTGCGCGTGAACGTCAGCACGGCGGAGGCGCCGAGCGCGAAGGCGAGAAGGACGCCGACCACGGCGTAGGCGATGAACATGGCCACCTCGGGATCATCAATGATGCGAATGGTTCGATCGTTGATGACTATAAACGATTTCAGATGCTCCACAATATGGACCCTGATACCGTGGTGGAATGCCAGCTCAGGACAGGGCCGCCCATCCATCGGCGGGGCCTTCGACGTCTCCCGGTGATCCGGGCTACCGCCTCGAATTCCTGCTCGCCTACCACGGCAACGCGACGCAGACCCTCATCCACAAGGCGCTCGCGGCCACCGGGCTCACCCCGCGGCACATGATGACGCTCCTGCAGCTCGCCGACGGGCCGGTCACACAGAAGGCGCTCGTCGAGAGGCTCGACGTCGACCCCAGCGTCCTCGTGGCCCTCCTCAACGATCTCGAGGGCGACGATCTCGTACGCCGTCGTCGCGACACCGCCGACCGGCGCCGCCACATCGTCGAGATCACTCCACGGGGCGCCTCGCAGCTCCGGACCTCGGACACGGCACTCAACACCGTGGAGGACGAACTCTTCGCGGACCTGTCCGAGCGCGACCGGGCCACGCTGCGCCGACTGCTGGGCAAGCTGCGGACCTCCCCGCAGAACTTCAGCTGCACGGAGGAATGAGCCCCGCGGTCCTCGACGCCGTCGGCTCGGACCGCGGGGCCCTCCGGAGCCGCCCCGGGTCGTGTGCCAACGGCGTCAGCGCCGTTCCGGCAGGTGAACGCGGCGAGGTCCGTCCAGTCCGCGTGGCGGTCCCGAGGGCCGTCGAGCGGAGCCCGTGCGGTTACGTCCGTGGGGCCCGCGCGAGCAGGGATCGCGGGCTCGTACCCGGCCCGCCGAAGAGATTTCGAGAGGTTTCCGGGCGACGATGTCGAGAACCCGTATCCGGCTCCGTCCCTGGAGTGAAAGCGGCCACAATGGGCCGCACAGCACCGAGGAGTAGCACCATGGCCAAGTACCTTCTGCTCAAGCACTACCGTGGAGCCCCGGCCTCGGTCAACGACGTACCGATGGACCAGTGGACGCCCGAGGAGATCTCGGCGCACATGCAGTACATGCAGGACTTCGCGGACCGGCTGGAGAAGACGGGGGAGTTCGTCGACGGCTCGGCGCTCGCCCCCGAGGGCGCGTGGGTCCGGTACGACGGCGAGGGCCGCCCGCCGGTCACCGACGGACCGTTCGCCGAGACCAAGGACCTCATCGCCGGCTGGATGATCATCGACGTCGACGGCTACGACCGCGCCGTCGAACTGGCCGGGGAGCTGTCGGCCGCTCCGGGAGCGGGCGGGAAGCCCATCCACGAGTGGCTGGAGGTCCGCCCGTTCCTGTCCGCGCCGCCCACCGTCACGGAGTGACCCCACGATGAACGAGGCCCTCCTGCGGAGCCTCACACCGAGCGTCCTCGGAATCCTCGTCCGCCGCGGAGCAGACTTCGCGGCGGCCGAGGACGCCGTGCAGGACGCCCTGGTCGAGGCGGTCCGCGTATGGCCGGACGAGCGACCGCGGGACCCGAAGGGCTGGCTGGTCACCGTGGCCTGGCGGCGGTTCCTCGACGCGACCCGGGCGGAGGCCGCCCGGCGGCGGCGGGAGGACCTCGTCGACGAGGAGCCCGCGCCCGGCCCCGTGCCGGCAGTGGACGACACGCTCCAGCTCTATTTCCTGTGCGCCCACCCGTCGCTGACGCCGTCGTCCGCCGTCGCGCTCACCCTGCGCGCCGTCGGCGGGCTCACGACCCGCCAGATCGCCCGGGCCTATCTGGTGCCCGAGGCGACGATGGCACAGCGCATCAGCCGGGCGAAGCGCACCGTCTCCGGCGTGCCGTTCGATCAGCCCGGCGATGTCGCCACCGTGCTGCGCGTCCTCTATCTGGTCTTCAACGAGGGCTATTCCGGCGACGTCGACCTCGCCGCCGAGGCGATCCGGCTCACCCGGCAACTCGCAGCAGCGATCGACCACCCGGAGGTGGCGGGGCTGCTCGCCCTCATGCTGCTCCACCATGCCCGCCGCGCCAGCCGGACCGCGCCCGACGGGAGCCTGGTGCCACTCGCCGAGCAGGACCGGGGCCGCTGGGACACCGGGGCGATCGCCGAGGGCGTCGGGATCCTGCAAGGGGCCCTCGCCCGCGACCGGCTGGGCGAGTTCCAGGCCCAGGCCGCCATCGCGGCGCTCCACGCCGACGCGCCGACCGCCGGGGAGACCGACTGGGTGCAGATCGTCGAGTGGTACGACGAACTGGCGGCCCTGACGGACAGCCCGGTCGTCCGGCTCAACCGGGCGGTGGCCGTCGGCGAGGCCGACGGACCGCGCGCCGGGCTGGCCGAACTCGCGGCGCTGAGCGACACGTTGCCCCGCCACACGGCGGTGGCGGCGTATCTCCACGAGCGCGACGGCGACCTGCCGAAGGCGGCCCGGCTCTACACGGAGGCCGCCCACAGCGCCCCCACGCTCGCCGAGCGCGACCATCTCACGCGCCAGGCCGCCCGGCTGAACGCCGGTCTTCGGCGCTGACGGATCGACCGCGCCCACCACGTCCGGAGGTCCGCGGCCGGTCCGTCGTACGTCTCGGGCGCGGCAACGCGGCATCTCCAGCGGCGGGCCGGCGGCGCGCAGGCTCGTCCCGTAGACCTCGCAGCGCGGGCAGTCGGTGACGAGAGCGATCGCGGCAGCGAACCGTACAGTCGAGCGAGTTGATCACTCGATCGTGTCTTTCGCCCCTTCGGCGCCCGGTGCGTCGCCATGCTGTGGGACGGGCGCGCGACCCGCGCCATCGGCAGTTGTGGGGTGGGGAGTGGCATGACGCGAGAAACGGGACGTGACGGGCGCCTGGACGAGCGGGTGGTCCTGCTCGTGGCAGGGGCGGCCGATCTGGCGGTGAGCACGGTGGGTTCGGCCCTGGGAGCGGTGCGCGGGCTGCTGCACCGCTCGGACGCCGCTGAACTGGCTGCGGACGCCGAGCACGAACTGATCGCGCGCGGGCGCCTGGTGCTCGGCCGGTACGCCGCCCCGCCGCCGGCCCATCTGGAGCTGCTGGCCCGGCATGCCGTCGCCCGGCGGGCCGCCGATGACGCCTGACCGCTGGGACGCGGCCGCGTTCAAGGTCCGGATCGACGAGATGCTGCACCCGTTCGTCGCCCGGGAGGCCGATCTGTTCGCGGCGATCGACCCGGCCCTGGCCCCGGTGGCCGCGCAGGTGGAGGCGGTCGTCGCGGACGGCAAACGGCTGCGGGCGGCGTTCTGTTACTGGGGCTGGCGGGCGGCGGGGCAGCCGGACAGCGACGCGCTGGTGCGGGCGGCGGCTTCGCTGGAGCTGATCCACGCCGCCGCTGTCGTACACGACGATCTCATCGACGACAGCGCTCTGCGGCACGGCCGCCCCACCGCGCACATCGCTCTGCGCGGTGCCGTGCGCCGCCGCCCGCGTTCCGTCGCCGCCGCCAGGTCGCTGGCGATGCTGGTGGGCGATCTGCTGATGGGAATGGCCGGGCAACTGTTCACCACCAGCGGTCTGCCCGTCGCCTATCTGGGCCGGGCCCGCCCGTTGTGGACGGTTCTGGGCCGGGAGCTGATCGCGGGCGAGTGTCTGGAGATCCTGCGCACCGGAGCGGAGCCGGACACCGCGGCCTCGCTGAAGGTGATCCGGTACAAGACCGCCAAGTACACCGTTGAGCAGCCCCTGTTGATCGGTGGCGCGCTGGCCGGGGCGGGCGGTCGGCTGTGCGAGGGCTACTCCGCGTACGGGCTGCCGCTCGGCGAGGCCTTCCAGCTGAGGGACGATCTGCTCGGGCTGTTCGGAGATCCGGGACGCACCGGCAAGGCCAACGCCGACGACGTGTGCGGTCACCGGCCCACGACCCTCCTGGCGGAGACCTGGAGGGTCGCCGGTGATGACGACCGTGACCGGCTGAGGGCCCTTCTGGGCCGGCGCGACCTGGACGAGGACGGGCTGGACGCGGTGCGCGCGGTCATGCGCAGGCTGAAGACCCCCGGCCTCGTCGAAGGCATGATCACGGCGCGCGTCGAGGAAGCCCTCGACGCCCTCCATGAGCTGGACGTGCCACCGCGCGCGTCCGACGCCCTGACCGCGCTGGCGAAGTCGGCGACCGTCCGGCTGTCGTGACCCCTGGCCCGCCAGCCGCACATCGCACTTCACCGCATCGCACCGAGAAGGAGGAAGTCCGTCTTGACCTATTCCGAGGCTTCGATGAACGCCCTGCGGCAGGGCGGTGACGAACTGGCCGACGCCACCGTCGCCGCGCTCTTCGAACGCGGGGAGGTGGGCAAGTTCAACACACTGATGCGCTACGTCTCCACCGCCGGCGCTCCCCTGCCGGAGGGGTTGCCCGATGTCGCCCGGGACTACCTTCAGGCCACGAGCGCCCCGCCGTCCTGGGTCGACTGGGAGGAGATGGAGAGGGCCCGGCTGTTCTTCATCGACAACAACGTGCATATTTCCACCGCGCTGTCGTTCGCCTCCATGCCTGCCTGCTACGTGGTCCCGCATGTGGCGAAGCTCCTCTCCGCCACGCACGGACTGAAGTACCCCTCCAAACGGATGGCGGAGACCGGCCAGTTCACCGTCTATCTGATGCGGCCCGACGCCTTCGAGGCCGGGGGCCGCTTCCTCCCCGCCGCCCAGAAGGTCCGCCTTCTGCACGCGTCGATCCGCCATCACCTCCTGCGCGAGGAGCGGTGGGACACCGACGCGCTCGGGACGCCGATCTGCCAGGAGGACATGATCGGCGGGCAGATGTTCTTCTCGCTGCTCGTGCTCGACAGCCTGCACCGCCTCGGCATCCACATGTCGGAAGAGGGCGCGGCGGCCTACTACTACGCCTGGCGTGTGGTCGGCGCGATGCTGGGCGTCAGCCAGGAGGCCGTCCCCCGGTCCCTGGACGAGGCGCGCCGGTTCCTCGATCTCTACATGGTCCGGCACATGGGGCCCTCCGAGGAGGGCGCCCTGCTGACCCGGCAGCTCATCGACCTCTACGAGGAGGTCGTGCCCGGAACCCTCTTCGACCCGATCGTCTCCGCGCTCATCCGGCATCTGGTCGGCGGCACCTGCGCCGACTGGCTCCAGGTGCCCCGCACTTCGTGGGACACCGTCGTCAAGGCCGTACCCCACCTCCTCGGCGTCCTGGAGACCGTCGAGGACCGGTCCCCCCTCGGCGCCTGGGCCCTGGACCGGATCGGTCACCTCACCACCGTCCTCGAACTGTCCTCCCTCACCCGTGGACGCGTGATGCACTACGCCATCCCCGAACAGCTCAAGGAGGAGTACGGCGTCTCCCCCGGGTCGTCCCGCGCCCGCCGATGGAGCCCGCCCGCCGTCACCGTCCCCAGCCACACCCCATCGCGATAATTAGGCAAGCCCACCTACTATGCGGTGTGTCGTCTTCGGGTCCCCACACGCCGAGAAGCCGGTATCCCCCCTTCTTTCGTTCGCCTCCCGGGAACGGATCCGTCCAGACGTGCGCCGCGCCCCTCCCCCGAAGGAGACACGCAGCGCATGTCCATGCCCCGCCGCGGCCGCCTGGCCGCTCTTGCCGCCCTGACCGTCGTATCCGTGGGCGCCGGCGTCCTCGCCGTCCCCGCCTCCGCCGCCACCCCGGGCATCCACGCAGCCGAGCGGGCCGAGGCCGGAGGTACCACGTCCGCGGCCTCCCCGATCCTGGTGTCCGGCCGGTCCTCCTGGGGCTTCAAGGACACCTGGGTCCGCTACGTCACCGGCTCGGGCGGCTCGGTGAACGTCGCCGGCGGCGCGACCTCGGATGCGACCGGACGGGTCGGCTACCCCGTCAAGCACGGCTCGGTGAACCCTGCCGAGCGCTCCGCCGATGTGCGCTTCGGCGGCTCGGTCACCTACGCGGTCCCGAGTCACGGGATAGCCGCCATCACACTCGCCAACCCTCGTGTCGGACCGCCGTCTCCGGCTTCAACGCCTCCCCCGAGCCGGTCCGCAAGGGGCGCACCATCACCGTCAAGGGCACCCTGCGCAGCCTGGACGGCACCTGGAAGAACACTTCCGGCCAGTGGGTGATCATCCTGTTCAAGGCCGACGGCTCCAGCAAGTGGAGCAAGTCGGCGACCGTACGCACCAACGGCAAGGGTGTGTTCTCGAAGGGGTTCACCGCCAAGAAGGACGGCACCTGGAAGGCGCAGTTCAAGGCCACGTCGGCCCGTCTGGGCACGACCGGCGCCGGCGACCGGGTCGACGTGCGTTGACCCGGGTCCTGTCCGTCCCGGTCTCCGCGCCGCTGCCCCTCTCCCGTCGTCCGGGGAGAGGGGCAGCGGCTGTGCCGGGATCCTTGCGGGTGGTGGAGCAGGTCAGGGGGCGGTGCCCCAGGCGAGGGTGGAGCCGGTGAAGACGCCGACCCTCGGGGCGTCGGCGAAGGCGGTGTTGGTGGAGCGGCTGTAGTCGTCGCTCTCCTGGAACGCCGACCAGTCGCTCTTGTTGATCCGCAGTTGGATCTCCCCGGTCGTGGCGCCCGCCGCGAGGCTGCCGGCGCCGAAGCCGACCTCCAGGTAGTGGCCGGCGCCGGTGGCCGGTGAGCTCACCGGTCGGACGCCGTGCGTCACGCTGCCGCAGCCCAGCACCGCGTAGTCGCAGGCGGTGGCGAAGGTGCTCGCGCCGCCGTCGGAGGTGAACCAGTAGCGGGCCGTGACCGTGGACAGGTCGATCGCGGCCGAACCGGTGTTGACCAGGCGCAGGGACATCCGGATCTGGTTGTCGGTCGGAGAGCCGTCGGTGTTGCGGTATTCGGCTTTGAGCGCGCCCGTTCCGGTGCCGCCGCCCGCCTCGGTGGTGACCTGTGCCGCGGGGGCCCCGGCCGAGAGGTTGCCTGCGGCGTCCTTGGCCCTGACCGAGTAGCTGTAGGCGGTCGAGGCGCTCAAGCCGGTGTCCGTGTACGTCGTCGTGGCCGTCGTCCCCACCCGGGTGCCGTCGCGGAGGACGTCGTACCCCGTGACGCCCGTGTCGTCCGTGGACGCCGCCCAGGCGAGGGTGACACTGCTGCTGGACTTGGCCGTCACCCGCAGGTTCGTGGGCACGCTCGGCGCCTGTGTGTCGTCCTCTCCTCCGCTGCCGCCGCCCAGCGGCGGGTTGGCGTTGCGGAGCAGTTCCTGGAACTGTCCGGAGAACCAGTGCCCGGCCACCGGGGAGTCGGGCAGCGCGCCCGTGAGGTTGAAGCCGTTGCGGCCGTTGCCGGTGTACGTCGGGTCGCACATCCGGTCGAAGCCCTTGCCCTCGTCGTTGTCCCTGGGCTCGCTGCTGCCGTCGGACTCGCCCGGGGGCTTGGCCCAGACGTAGGCGTCGATCCCCGGCTCGGGGGCGGTCGTGGGACGCTCGCCGATGCCCGCGCCGCTCTGGTTGCACCAGTTGCCCGCGTGGATGCGGCGGTCGGTCCGGCCACCGTCGACATAGGCGTCGGCGCTGGTCAGCGGTCCGGGTCCGGCGGGCCGGGAGGAGCCGCCCCAGCCGTTGCGGGCGGTGTCGATGAGCATGCCGATGTCGGAGGCGAAGCCCTGACGGACCAGCTCCGTGCGCAGGGCCTTCGCGAACGAGAGCTCGTCCACGTAGTAGTTCCAGTCCACCCAGCGCGACTGGCGCACCGTGGTCCCGTTCACGGAGTCGGTCACCGCGAAGTGCGGCTCCTGGAGCGCCGAGTAGTTGGCCGTGTTCACGATGAAGCCGTGCACGTCGGAGACGGAGGCGCCCTCCATCGTCGCGGCCTTCTTGAACTGCTGTGCCGCGGGAACGAAGTTGGAGTCCCAGCCGAGCCAGCCGTGGTGGGCGGCGTCGACGTAGTTGTAGACGTTGGGCAGCGCGCCCAGGGTGTGCAGGGCGTATCCGATGCCCTTCTCGTAGTTGCCGTTGGCCTTCATCGTGGCGCACTCGGGGGTGGAGCCGGCGGTCCCTCCGGCGTTGGTGACGAGGTTGGGCAGCGAGTCCGGTTCGATGAGCGTGACGATGCGCAGGCTCGCGTAGGCGGGGTCACCGAGGATGCCGGCGATGGGGTCGATGTAGTCGTCCTTGTAGCGGTCCAGCTCGGTGGGGCCGAGTTCACCGTTTGAGGCGAGGGCCGCGCAGTCCCGGCCGGGCAGGTTGTAGATGACGACCTGGAAGAGGTCGGCTCCCTGGCTCACGGCCGTGTCGAGGTGCGCGCGCAGGCCTCGCGCGCCGGGTGTGCCGCCGATCGCGGCGATGCGATCCATCCAGACGAAGGACGGCTCGTCCGCGATGACGTCCCCGCCGGGCTCGGCCGCGGCCTTGGCGGACCAGTCGGGGTTCACGTACGCGGTGGCGCCCGCGTAGGGGTTGTCGACGCGGTCGGCGGCCGACGCCTGCCCGGGTACGGCCACCGCGAGTGCGGCGCCCATGACCAGTGCGGACAGTGCGGCGGCCGCTCTTCTGCGGAGTGCGTGCGGGGTGGTGCCTCTGCTTCTCATTGCGGCTCCGTGCTCCTCTCGTACGTCCGTCGGGGGTGGCGACGGACTGGTTCAGGGGTCCGTGACGCTCAGGAGGTATGGGGATTCGAGTGGGGAAGCGTGCGTGTGGGAGCGCTCCCAAAGTGGCGTGGCATTCGATGGCTGTCAAGCGATGTAGCGCAATTACGTTGCACGGATGTGTAGTTGGAGGGCATTGGAGCGCTCCCACCGACAGCCGGACAAGCGGCACGCGTAGATCAGCGGTGGTGTTCGCGTCGACGATTGGCCGACTACCGACTTGCGGGATGTGCGAGCGCCGCCGCGGGAGAAGGCGCCACAGCACTGGTCTGGGCCAGACCGCATCCGTCCCTCTATCCTCGCCTGTAGCCGGTGACACACCAACTCCCCCACCCAGGTTGCCTGCCGGCTCGTGCCCCCCACGCAACTCCGCTCGAGCAGCCGGGTGATCTCCCCCATTCGCCGCCTCCAGGAGGCCACGGTGAAATCTCGCACCAGAAGCTCGGCGATCATCGGCACGCTCTGCCTCGTCACGTCGCTGGCGTTGGCCACGGCGTCGGCCGACGAGCCCGCCGCCCCGGTTCAGCCGGTGAACGCGTCCCTGACCGAAGTGGCCAGGGCCCAGAGTCCGTCCGCCGGGGCGGCCGGACCCGATGACACGCTGTGGATCGCCGAACGCGCGGGCACCGTAAGGGTCCTGGGCGATCAGGGCCTCGGCGCACCCGTGCTCGACATCTCCGACGAGACCACCACGGACGGCGAACGCGGCCTGCTGGGCGTCGCGTTCGACAAGACCTTCGCGCACTTCTACGTCTCGTTCACGGACCTCGAAGGCACCAGCACGGTGGACGAGTTCGCCGTGGAGGGCGGCGAGCTTCAGCCGGAGACCCGGCGCACCGTCCTCACCCAGACGCAGCCGTACGCGAACCACAACGGCGGGGACATCAAGTTCGGCCCCGACGGCTATCTGTACATCGCCTTCGGTGACGGCGGATCGGGCGGCGACCCGCACGGCAACGGGCAGAAGCTCGACACACTGCTCGGCAAGCTGCTGCGGATCGACCCGAGCGGAGGCGAACCGTACGCCATCCCGGCGGACAACCCGTTCGTGGACGACGCGGATGCGAAGGACGAGATCTGGTCCTACGGGCTGCGCAATCCGTGGCGCTTCTCCTTCGACGCGGGCACGGGCGACCTGCTGATCGGCGATGTCGGCCAGAGCGACTGGGAGGAGATCGACTGGGCCCCGGCGGACAGCGAGGGCGGCGAGAACTACGGCTGGTCCTCCATGGAGGGCACCCACCCCTTCCGGGGCGGCACGGAGCCGGCGAACCACACCCCGCCGGTCCACGAGTACGACCGTACGGGCCTCGGCTGCTCGGTGACCGGCGGATTCGTCTACCGCGGCGACGCGCTCCCGGACCTTCGGGGGAGCTACGTGTTCAGCGACTACTGCGACGGCACGCTGCGTACGCTCCAGCTGGAGAACGGCGAGGTGACCGGCGTGGGCGACCTCGGAGTCAGCGGCGGCGAGGTCGTGTCGTTCGCCGAGGGCGGTGACGGCGAGCTGTACGTCCTCGGCAGCAATGGCGTCGTCTCCCGCGTCGACCCCGCGTGAGCCGCTGAAACGCACGGGCGGTCAGCCGCGCGGACCACGGGCGGGGGTCCGGCCGTACGGCAGGCACTCCGACGCGCCGCCCCGCACGGGTCACGGGAGGCTCCGCCCGGGCGGGGCAGAGCGGCTCGCCCTCTCCGCGCCTTCGCCGCGCTGATGGCCACGGCGGGCGTCCCGGTCGAAGATGCCCAGCAGCTCGCACGGCCCGCCCTCGGCGCCGATCGCGTGCGGGAGCATCGTGGGGAACTCAGCCGCCTGGTTCGTCTCGATCCGCAGGCGCCGGTTGCCCAGGAGCAGGATCGCGGTGCCGGAGAGGACCACGAGCCACTCGCGGCCCGGATGCGCGCGCAGCCGGGAAGGGTTGTCGGGCGGCGGCTCGGTCATGCGCTGACGGATGACGGTCATGCCGGGCTCCGCCTTGATGGGCCACCGCAGCTGACCGTGGGCCCCGTCGATCATCGGGTTGGAGACGATGTCGTCGGAGGCGGTCTCGACCAGCTGGTCGAGGGAGGTGTCCAGCGCGCGGGCGAGCGTGACCAGCTGGTCCAGTGCCAGTCGGCGCCGGCCGTTCTCGATGCGGCTGAGCGTGGACTGACTGACCTTCGCACGGGCGGCGAGCTCCTCCAGGGACCAGCCCTGGGCCACGCGCAGGGCGCGGATGCGTTTGCGTACCAGGCTGTCCAACTCACCATCTTCTTGCGTCATAGGCATGAGCATATGCCAATGGAGCATGGCGCGCCTAGCGTCACGGTGCCATCGACTCCCGGCTCGACGGGGTCCCCGAGGGCCCGTCGAGCCGGGCGCGCGAAGGCGTCGCCAACGCCGTCGAGGCGGCGAACGGGGCGGGCCCTTACGCCCAGGAGCTGGTCCGAGCCGCGCGACAGTCGTTCGTCGACGGTTGGCAGAACGCCATGTGGGCGGGGGTCGCCGTGATGGCCACTCTGTTCCTCTACGTGCTGGTCCGGGGGCCGCTGCGGCCGGCCCGTACCGCGGAGAGCGCCGCGGACTCCCACCCTGCGGTCGGGGAGCCACAACCAGTGGTGGAGGGCCCCTAGGCTTCAGGGCGTGGACATCGAAGCCGTGCGCACATTCGTCACCGTCGCGGACACCGGACAGTTCCGGGAAGCCGCCGTGGACCTGCGCATCAGTCAACAGGCCGTCTCCAAGCGCGTGGCGGGCCTGGAACGCGTGCTCGGGGTGACGTTGTTCGTCCGCACCGCTCGCGGAGCGCGCCCCACTGCGGACGGGCAGGCCTTCCTGCCCCACGCACGCGAGGTGCTGCGGGCCGTGGAGCGGGCCGTCGCCTCGGTACGTCCCGGGGACCGGGTGCTGCGCGTGGACGTGCTCCACCGACGCATCGCCCCGGCGCTGGCCGTACGGGGCTTCTACCAGGCCCACCCCGGCACGGACCTCGACGTGGTGACGCTCGCGGACGCGAACGTGGCCGGGGCGGCCGAGGCGGTGCGGGCCGGCGAGATCGACGCGACCTTCCGCGCCGTGCCCGCGGGCGCGCTGCCCGAGGGGATCAGCGCCGAACGCGTGCTGGACGATCCGTTGCAGCTCCTCGTCGGACCGCGCCACCCGCTGGCCTCCGCCCGGTCGTTGGCCCCGGCGGAGCTGGCCGGGCACCGGATCTGGATCCCGGGCATCAAGCAGGGCACCGAGTGGGCCGCCTACTACGACCGGCTCGCGGAGGACTTCGGTCTGCGCATCGACGCCGTCGGGCCCGACTTCGGGACCGAGGCGCTGATGGACTCGATCGCCGACTCCGCGGCGCTGGCCACACTCATCGGCTCCCGGGACCGCTATGTGTGGCCGGCCTCGCACGACCTGCGGCGGATCCCGGTCGTGGGTCCGACTCCGGTCTATCCGCACGTGTTCGTGTACCGGACGGGCAATCCGCACCCGGTTCTGGCGGCGCTGCGCAGGTACCTCGCGCAGGTACGGCCGACGCCGCCGGCCGACGCGTGGACACCGGGCTGGGCCCGCTGACGCCCGCGCGGCGAACCGCCTCGGCTCAGGGGCGTTGCGCGGGGACGGGCCGGAGCCCGGGCCAGCGGGCGAGCATCCGCCGGCGCATGTCCGTGCAGAGGGCGCTCAGTCCGCTCAAAACATCGCCGCCGGCCGTCATACCGCCGACGACGCCGAGTCGGTGGACGAGGCGTTGCCGGGCGGTCACGGTGCCCCACTTCCAGTCGCGCACCGGGATCCGGGCCAGGTGGTCGGTGCCTTCGCGGTGGGCCCTCTGGACCAGGGCGTCGCCCCGGATCAGCCAGCCGGCGCAGAAGTCGGTGAGGTCGCCGTGGAGTTCATCGCCGGTCTCGGTGCGCCAGGCCGTGCGGTAGGCGGCCTCCGCCCGTTCCAGCAGCGGGGCGGGCGCCGCGGTGACACACCAGCAGGTCGGGAAACCGATGCGCAGGTAGGCGAGCTCCACCAGTCCGCTGCCCAGTGAGGCCTGTTCGAAGTCGATGAACCGGGCCCCGCCGGGGGTGTGCAGGTCGTTGCCGGGGCACGGGTCGCCGTGGAGCAGGGCGTGCCCGGGCGCCCGGGCGAGCCGGTGCACGAGGTCGTCGAGCTCGCCGGGCACGCCGGGAGGGACGGGGGCGTCGAGAGCGGCGGCCAGCCGGAGGAAGGAGGCTGCGTCGGCGGCGTCCGGGCCCTGCCAGCGGGGCAGCACTCCGGCGTGCTCGGGGCGCGCGACGGCATGCAGCCGGGCCAGTGCCGCCGCGTAGTCCACGATCCAGTCGCGGGAGGGTGGTCGGTGGTCCACATGCTCCAGGACCAGCACCCGGTCGTCGGGGGCTGTGCCCAGGAGCGCGGGCACCACGGCCGGGTCGGCTCCGGCGGCGAGACGCAACGCGGCCAATTCACGGGCGTACCGCTCATCGGCGTCGGGGCCGTCGACGATCTGCTTCACCACCACCGGCGCCCCGGCCGTCTCCACCCGCCACACCCGTGAGCGCGGGCTGCTGCTCAACCGCCGGGAACGTCCCGGCGCGCCCAGTCCGGTCCGTAACCCGTCCCCCCACGGCAGCCGCGATCTCATGCGCTCATCCTCGCACGGGGGTCACCTCCCGACCGGGGGATGCCCGGCCTCCCGCCCGACCGTGGAGCGGCGGCGGGTCGAGACGCTCTTCTCCGTGCCGCCCGCGGGTTCCGGGCACCGCTCCGGGCCGCATGGCGCCGTACGGTACGGCGTCGGCCCGCGCCCGAGTCCGGCACCGGGCCCCGCGTTGCGGCGGGGTCGTGGCCGGCACGTACGGTACGGCAGGTGAACGAACCGCTCGAAGCCGTGACCGGCCCCCCTGCGGACGCACGCGTCCGGGCCACGACGACCCGCGTGTTCCTGGCGCTCGCCCCGCCCGACGACGCGAAGGACGAGCTGGCACGGGCGCTGCGCCCGGCCTACGACGCCCATCCCCGCCTGCGGTGGAACCGCATCGAGGACTGGCACATCACCCTGGCGTTCCTCGGTGAGCTGCCGGTCTCCGCCGTCCCGCCTCTGATGCCTCCGCTCGCCGGGCTCGCGGCGCGGCGACGTCCCCTGCGGCTGGCGCTGCACGGCGGCGGGCACTTCGACGAGCGGGTGCTGTGGACCGGGGTCACGGGGGACCTCGCAGGGCTGCATGACCTCGCCACCGACGTACGCGCCCTCGTCAGGGAGTGCGGTGTTTCCTTCCCCGAGCGGCCGCTGCGGCCCCATCTGACGCTGGCCCGGTCCCGCCGGGGCGACCACGCGGCCACGGCGGAGGCCGCGGCGGGGCTCGCCGCGTTCAACGGCCGGAGTTGGGAGGCCGTCCGTCTCCACCTGGTCGGCAGCAACATCGGCCGGGGCCCGGGGCCGATCCACTACCGCGACATCGACGCCTGGGACTTCCACCGCGGAGCGGACGGGATCTGAACGACCGCCGTCCTCCCACGGCGGTCGTAGCGCTGACCGATGACCGACGGCACGCGGTTCCGTGTCGTACGGTTCCGTGCCACGCGGTTCCGTGTCATACGGGCCGTGTCATACGGGCCGTGTCACGCGGGCCGTGTCACGCGGGCCGGTCGTGCGACAGCAGGAACTCGGTGGCCCGCGCGATGGCCTCGGCCGATGTGCCGTGGACGGCCTCCGACTCGTCCTCCCGCAGGTCCGCGCCCGTGGCGGTGTACCACCAGGCGTCAGCGCCCGGATCGTGGTGAATCACGGCGTCGCCGCCCGCGTAATGAAGCGGAATGGACTCGCTGGCGGACTTCTTGGGCACCGCGTGCGGCCACTTGAGGCGCGCCGACTGGCGCTTGATGCCACCCCAGGCCGCGCCGAGCTGCGCGTAGCTGGATCCGCCGCGTCCGGCGACGGTGGCCGCGCTCTCGGCCAGCCGGTCGACGGACCGCTTGGCCTCGTAGAGCGACCGCACCATCGCCAGCTGCACATCGGGCGCGGCCATGAGGGCGGCGTCGAAGGGCTTGCCCGCCGCGCGGTAGGCCAGCGCGCGCGTCGATATCCGTTCCGCCAGTGACCGGACCGCGTCGAGCACCTGCTCGTCCATGGCGAACGTGTCCTCGTCGCGGGGCTCGTTCCAGGCGGGGTCCACCGGGGTCAGGACCGTGGCCCAGAAGTTCTCATCGCTCTGATCAGGGGTCGGGATCGCCTTCACATCATCCATGCGACAATTCTACCTGTCACTGCATCACTTGGCAATCAGCTTTGTCGCATCGGCTACCGACAGGATCACCTGTCATGCACAGATTCATAACTGTACCTTTCGTCAGGTACAGTTATGAAGATCGGGCGGTTCTCACAGTGAGGCTCTCAAGGATGACCATCAGCACCAAGCGGCGCTGGCTGCTCCTGGCCGTGGTGAGCGCGGGGCTCCTGCTGATCACGCTGGACAACTCCATCCTCTACGCGGCCCTGCCGACGCTGGTGGAGGATCTCGGCGCGAGCAGCTCCGAGGGACTCTGGATCATCAACGCCTACCCGGTCGTGATGGCCGGTCTGCTCCTGGGCAGCGGCACGCTGGGTGACCGGGTGGGACACCGGCGGATGTTCCTGATCGGCCTCGTGGTCTTCGGTGCGGCCTCGCTCGTCGCGGCCTTCTCCACCAGTCCGGAGGCCCTGATCGCCGCGCGGGCCTTCCTCGCTGTCGGCGCGGCCGCGATGATGCCCGCCACCCTCGCCCTGATCCGCGTCACCTTCGACGACGAGCGCGAGCGCAACATGGCCATCGCGGTCTGGGGCACCATGGCGGTCGTGGGCAGCGCGCTGGGGCCGATCATCAGCGGGATCCTGCTGCAGCACTTCTGGTGGGGATCGGTCTTCATCATCAACATCCCGGTCGTCCTCGCGGCGGTCGTGGCCACGTGGTTCCTCGCCCCGCCGAACGACCCGGACGCCTCCAAGAGCTGGGACCTGCTCTCCTCGCTCCTGGCGCTCGTCGCCCTGGTCGGCCTCGTCATCGCGATCAAGGAGACGGCGAAGACCGACCGCGCCCCGGCCGTCATCGCCGCCGCCGTCCTCGCGGCGGCGGTCGGCGGATGGACGTTCGCCCGACGCCAGCGCCGCCTGCCCTACCCGCTGCTGGACTTCGCGATCTTCCGCAACCGGGCCTTCCTCGCGGGGGTGCTGGCCGCCGGATTCGCCCTCTTCGCCATCGCCGGCATCCAGCTCGTCACCACCCAGCGATTCCAGCTCGTGGAGGGCTTCACCCCGCTGCGGGCCGGGTTCCTCGTCGCGGCCGTCGCCCTGGGCGCTTTCCCCACGGCGATGCTCGGAGGCGCGATCCTCCACCGGGTCGGCCTGCTGCCCCTCATCACCGGGGGTCTCGCACTGGGTGCCGTCGGCACCGTGCTGGTGCTCACGAACTTCGCCACCAGCATGGGCCTCCTCGTCACCGGGCTGATCATTACCGGCAGCGGCCTCGGCGCGGCCATGTCCGTCGCCTCCAGCGCGATCATGGGCAATGTCCCGGCCCGCAGGGCGGGCATGGCCTCATCCGTCGAGGAGGTCTCCTACGAGTTCGGCAGCCTGATCGCGGTCGCGCTCCTCGGCAGCCTGCTGACCGCCGTGTACTCCGCGACCATCGACCTTCCCACCGGGGTGCCCGAACGGGCGCGCGACAGCCTCGACAGCGCGCTCGCCCTGGCCGGCGAAGGGGCGGGGGCCAACAGCGCGCTGGTCACCGCGGCCTCCGAGGCGTTCGACGGCGCGTACCTCGCCGTGATGATCGTGGTCGCCGCCATCCTCGCCGTCGGCGCCCTCGCGACCGGCGTGCTGCTGCGCCGCCACGGCCCCGGCTCGGCGCTGTCCGTCGGCCCCGGGCACCACTGAAGCGCCGTACCCTACTCAGCTCGTACACCTCTGAGCTCGGCAAACCACCGAGTACCGCACACCACCGACCCGACGGCACGGGAGCCACCCATGCGCACCAGCAAACGGACTCAGATCCTGGAAGCCGCCACCCGTGTCGTACAACGTGAAGGCGTCAAGAGCGTCACCTTCGACTCCGTCGCCGCGGAGGCAGGGCTGACGAAGGGCGGCCTCCTCTACCACTTCGCCTCGCGCGACGACCTCGTCCGGGCGATCCACCAGCACCTGGCCGACCAATGGGAAGCCGACCTGGTCGCGGCGGCCGGGAAGCCCGCGGCCGAGGCCACCCGGGAGGAACGGCTCGCCGCCTACACCCGGGTCGCCATCCAGAGCGCCACACGGGCCGAGCTTCTGCTGATGCTCGAAGGCTCGACGAACCCCGCGCACGCGGCCGTGTGGGAAGCCGTGACGCAACGGTGGGCGCCGTCCCCGGCGTCGGCGGCCGAGGATCCGGCCGCGCTCGACCGGTTCGTCGTCCGCCTCGCGGCCGACGGCCTGTGGCTGTACGAATCCCTGACCGCGGAGCGACTGGACCCCGTCATGCGGCGGGCGGTCGCCGACCGCATCGCCGACGCCCTGACCCACCGCGACGGCTGAACCGTCGGTCAGGCCGGCCCTCGGGGGTTCAGTAGGCGTCGACGGCCTCGCCCAGGGCGGCGGTGAGACGGCCAAGGACGTCCTGCAGCCCCAGAACCTCGTCCATTGACAGGCCGGTGGCGTCCAGCACGCCACGGGGGACGGACAGCGCGCGTTCGCGCAGACCCGCGCCCTCGTCGGTCAGGTCGATCAGAACGGACCGTTCATCCTCGCGGCTGCGTTCCCGCCGCACCAGTCCGGCCGTCTCCAGCCTCTTCAGCAGCGGCGAGAGGGTACCGGAGTCCAGCTGGAGGCGGTCCCCGATGCCCTTGACCGGCTGGGGGCCGTGCTCCCACAGGACCAGCATGACCAGGTACTGCGAGTAGGTGAGGCCCAGATCCTTGAGAGCCTGCCGGTAGAAGCCGCCGAACGCGCGCGACGCGGCGTGCAGCGAGAAGCAGACCTGGTGGTCCAGTCGCAGCAGCTCCGCGTCGGGCACGCCGGAGAGATCGGGCGAGCCGCCCGGAGCAGTGGTCATGAGAACCAGCGTACCGCCGACCATCCTATTGAGTTGTGCACAACTTAGTTGTGTGCAATCTTTATTCGTGTCGCCGCGACCAGCCCGGTCGGGGCTCCAGTGGAGGGTCACCCATGGACGCGTTGTACACCGCCGCCGCCACCGCCAACGGCCGCGAGGGCCGTGCCGTGAGCTCGGACGGTCAGATCGACCTCCCCCTCGCCATGCCTCCGGCTCTCGGCGGCAACGGCCGGGGCACCAACCCCGAGCAGCTCTTCGCCGCCGGCTACGCCGCCTGTTTCGCCAGCGCGATGGCCGCGGTCGGTCGCGAGATGAAGGTCGACACCAAGGACGCGTCCGTGACGGCCGAGGTCTCCATCGGCAAGGACGGCGACGGCTTCGGGCTCTCGGTGGTCATGCGCGTGGAACTCCCGGACACCCTCGCGGGCGAGGCCGGGCGCAAGCTCGTCGAGGCCACCCACGCCTACTGCCCGTACTCCAAGGCCACCCGGGGAAACATCGACGTCGAGCTGGTCATCGAGTAGTCGCCCCGCCCCGGACCACCCCCTCTGGTCCGCATCGGGACGTCACCCCTTCAAGCGGGCCAGCACCGCGCCCACCGCGCGGTGCACGGCCTCGCGCGCCCCGTCGGTCGGGTCGAGGGTCTCGAAGCCGTGCCGCCCCTCCGGTACGTCGATGACCTCGACGTTCGCTCCGCAGCGCGCGGCCTCGGCCAGGAACTCCTCGACGGTCGCGGCGATTTCGGCACTCTCGCGTTCCGCCCGGACCAGCACGACGGGAAGGCTACCGGCCCGGGAGAGGGCCCGGACCGGGTGGAAACGGGTGTCGCCCAGCCCCCAGCTCGGCAGCGGCGAGAGGATCGGGTAGTTCGCGGCCACGCAGCGCAGCCACGGCGGCGGGTCCGTCAGCCAGTCCGCCATGATCGGTCCTCCGCCCGAGAAGAACCACAGGACGATCCGGTCCGCGTCCACCCGCGGGTCGGCGCGCACCCGCTCCACCGCGTCGGCCACGTCCGCGGCGGCCACCTCGTAGCCGGTCACGGCGTGCAGGCGGTGGTCGAGCGTCACTCCCACGACTCCCTGCCCGGCGACGTGGCGTGCGTATCCCGTCAGGGTCGGCCAGTCCCGGGGCGTGGGCCGTGCCTCGGCGGGCACCGGTCCGCCGTGCACGAACACCACGGCCGGGTGCGGGCCCGGACCGTCCGGCAGGTACAGGTCGGTGTTTCCGGTCCGCTCGCGGGGCCTTTCGGGCACGTCGAGGAGGAACGGCCGCAGATGGGCGGGCGTACGGGAGGCGTCGGCGACGGCCAGCCGATGGCCCCCGCCGGACGCGGCCTCGATCAGGGTCTCGGCCAGTGCGGCGGGGCAGGACAGCATCGGCCAGTGCCCGGTGGGCAGTTCGAGGAAGGGCACCCGGGCCTCGGCCAGCGACCGGAGCGCCGGATCGCCGACGTCCACCAGGATCTGGAGCATGTCAACGCCCGGCCCGTTGCTGGTACACAGCACCCCGGTCACGGGCACGTCGGCGACGGCTCCGGTGAGCCGCAGCGGCTGGAGCAGCGTGCCCAGCGGCTGCGGTGCCGCGAGGGCGGTCAGCCCGTCGAGCGCCGCCCCGGAGAGACCCGCGGTGCTCCCCCAGCGGGACCACGCGTCCCGGGCCGGGGGCGGCAGCTCACCGCCGGCCCCCCGTTCCCCGCTCCCGGCGGCGCGCTCCATCACCTCCTCGCGCAGTCGTTGGTCGGGCACGGCGGCCAGGGCGGGGACTCCGTCCCGCGGCATCCCGGCGTCCAGGTAGACGATCCGGGCGATCGCCCCGGCCCTCCGGTCGGCCGCGCCGAGCACCGGGTGGATGCCGTAGTCGTGGCCGACGAGCACGATCTCCCGGCCGGTCTCCGCCGCCACCGCGTCGATCACCGCGAGCACGTCCGCGACATGGGTCTCCAGGTCGACGGCCTCGCCGGGATCTGCGGGGCGTCCGCCGAGCGCGGTGAGCGCCACCGTTCGCACCTCGGTGCCGTCCGCGGCCAGCCGGGCGGCGGTGTCCCGCCACACGTGCGGTCCGGTGAACGCCCCGGCCACCAGGATGAATACAGTCATGGTCCCTCCTCGTCACGGTGTCTTCCGCGCCCCGGCCCGATCTCCCGGCAGCGCTCGCCGTTACCGTAGGAACTCCCCCTGGTGGAGGTTCAAGTGTTCTCGTCGTACGACGGTCTGTGCACCATCGGCGAACTGGCCGAGCAGACGGGCGTGAGCGTCAAGACCGTCCGCTTCTATTCGGACCGAGGGCTGCTTCCGGAGGCGTCCCGCAGCGTCGGCGGCCACCGCAGGTACGCCCCGGAGGCCGTGGAGCGGCTGCGCATGATCCGCTCCCTGCGCGGCCTCGACCTGCCGGTTCCCGAGGTGCGCCGCATCCTCGACGAGCAGGACGAGCAGGACGAGCACGGCGGACAGGACGAGCGGGGCGACAGGGCCGGGGAAGGGGGCGCTTTGGAGGATGCCGTGGCCGCCCGGCTGCGTTCCCTGGGCTCCGAGCTCGCCGCGCTGCGCTGGCGGGAGGCCGCGCTCAGGCTGGTGCAGGAGAGCCCGCCGGCCGAACGGCCCGACCGGTTGCGGCTGGTCGGTGCGGTCGCCGCCCCGCCGAGTACCGCCTCGCTGGCCCGATTCTGGCGTACGTGGCTGCCGCCCCGCATGCCCGCCCGGTCGGTCACCGCGTTCCTCGAGGCGGCGGTGCCGGACCTGCCCGACGACCCGCGGCCGGACCAGGTCCTCGCCTTCGCACGGCTGCACGCCTACGTGACCCGTCCGTGCGGCGGCGGGGGCGGTGGCTATTGCCAGCCTCGGGCGCACGGTGGCGCGGGGGCCCGAGCGTCGGCCGTGCTGTACGCGGGTCTCGCCGAGGCCTACGACCTGGCGGGCCGGGAGCTGCGCCGCGATGCGGAGCCCTGTCCCGGCGAGGCGCTGGACGGTTTCGTGGACGCGTACGCGAGCACGTACGGCGCCCCCGACACGGTCGCCTTCCGCCGCGTACTGGCCGGCCGGCTCGCGGCCGATCCGCGCATCGACCGCTACTGGGACCTGACGGCCGAGGTGATCAGTGCTCCCGGCGGCCGCCCCGAGCCGACTCCGGGCTCCGCGCACGACTGGCTCCTGGCTTCCCTGGGCGCGCAGTTGGAGGTGGTGGACGGCTTGGACGCGCGGGAGGGGCCCGGTCCCCTCGCACCCTCGCCCGGAACGGGCGTACCTGACGGGGCGCGGGCCGTATCACCCCGGTGAGCGGGGCTGTTCGGGCTCCGCGACCGCCCCGTGCAGCAACTCCCGCAGGGCCAGGGCCGCCGCGATCGGTGTGTCGGGGAGCGCCACGTGCACGGTCCGGCGCAGGGCGGGGTCGGTGAGGGGGCGCAGGACGAGTTCCCCGGGGACCGCCGGCGCCGCCAGCGAGGGGACCAGGGCGACGCCGAGCCCGGCGACCGCGTAGCCGAACTTTCCCGCCCACCCAGCGATCCGCATGACGTTTCCCGGGGTGAAGCCCGCTCGGGCGCAGGCATCGGCGAGCACCGTGGGGCGGTCGCCGTACGCGCTCTGGATCCAGGTCTCGTCGCGGAGTTCGTACAGGTCGACGGCTTTGGCCCCGGCCAGGGGATGCCGGCGTGGGAGGGCGACGAGCAGTTCGTCCTCGCAGAGCACGGTGGTCGTGATCCCGTCGGCCGGTGGCAGGCCGTAGGGGTAGTCGCTCACCACGGCGAGGTCCAGCGTTCCGTCGGTGAGCTGCCGCATCAGCGTGCCGGTCGGGCTTTCGGCGGCCACCACCTCGATCCCGGGCCGGGCGTCCTTCAGGGCTCGCAGCGCGGTCGGCAGAAGGGCGATGTTGGCGGTGGCGAACGCGCCCGTGTGCAGCGGCCCACCGTCTCCGGCGTGCAGCACGGTGAGGTCCCGCTCGGCCCGGGCCAGCCGGTCGAGAACGTCCACGGCGTGCAGGTGCAGCACCCGCCCGGCGGGAGTGAGCCGTACACCTCGCGGGAGGCGTACGAGCAGCGGCCCGCCCGCCCGGTGTTCCAGCGCGGCGATCCGCCGGGACACCGCCGACTGCGTGTAGTTGAGCCGGGCCGCCGCCCGTGTGAACGATCCGGTCTCGGCCACGGTGACCAGCAACCGGAGCGATTCGTTCTCCCACATGTCTTCCCCCTGCTCGCCGCGCCCGTCGCCCGGACACCGGCATCCTCCCCGATCGCATTCCGGTTGCGCATGGGTCCGATGCGATGCGGTCGCTGGTGTCATGTCTCGGGCAGTCATAGCGTCGGGTGCGCGGCGGCGCCGAGGGACGGACGCGCGGCCGTCCGGGCCCGCCGCTCGCTCAGCCGAGGATGGGCAGGCACCGGTCGCTTCGATCCCGAGAAGGCGGTTCATCGTGCGGCAGACCCGGAGCGGACCGGAGTTGGGGCAGCGGATCGGCACGTACCACGCCGTGGGGCTCGTCGGCGCGCTCGCCCAGTGCGCGGTGCGGACCGTCACCCTGCTGGTGGTCGTCCTGATCGTCGCGCTGGTGTGGATCAGGCCGAACTCCGCGCTGCTCAAGGGGGCCGTGGCCGCGACCGTGGTGCTCGTCCTGTTCGGACTGCGGCTGGTGTGGCGCTTCGTCACAGCGCGGTACGGCGGCAACCAGTGCCGACTGCACAAGGGAGGCATCGCCGTCACCGGCCCGCTCGGCGGGGTGCGGGACGCGGTGGTGTGGCGGGAGGTGACCGGTCTGCGCAGGACGAGCAGCGCCTCCCTCCTCATGGCATCCCACCGTGTCGAGGTCGAACGGCGGGGTGCACCACCCCTTACCTTTACGGCGCTGGGCCTCGAACCCGCTCTGATCGGCGCCCTGTTGAGTCTCGCCGCGCGCAACGGCCTGGAGTAGGCGATCGGCGCGGTCGAAGCACTCAGTCGGCACCGGCACCGACACCGACAGGATCGCGCGCGCCGCAGACCGCTCACGCCCCGTGCGCCCTCATATGCTTCACCTTCTGCCAGTTCGCCCGTTTCAGGAGGTCCCGTGCCGGCCCGCGCCATGTACTGCTGCACCTGCGATTCCGATGAGCAGCACCGCCCTCTCACCTCCGACGAGAAGACCTGGCTCCGCGGCCGGACGGGCCGCCGGAGCGTGGACGAGTTCTTCATGTGCAAGGCACCGAGCTGCCGCAATGTGCGCAGTGGTTTCAACAAGCACCCGTTCGACCCCGTGATCCGCGTCCCCCTGCCCGACTGACTCCGACCTGGAACGGCTCCGCGCAGAACGGCTCTGCGCAGGACCGGCGGCGCGACCCTTGTCAGTATCCAGAATCCTGTTTACTGTTTGATTCGTGAACGACCTCGACGACCGCCTCCTCACGCGCAACGGCCTCGCCGCCCGGCAGCTGGCCGTCCTGCTCCTGCATCACGAGCCGGACACCCGGCTGCCCCGTGTGCGCGACTTCGCCGAGGAGCTGGGCTGCGGCAACGGAACCGTCCAGGCCGCCCTCCAGCTGCTGGAGGAGGCAGGGGCGATCTCCACGACCGCGCGCGGTCACCTGGGGACCTTCCTGGTCCGGTCGGACCGCACCGTCCTGTGGCGGCTGTCCGGCCTCGGCACCCTGCTCGCAGCCATGCCGCTCCCCTACTCCCGCAGGTACGAGGGGCTGGCGACCGGACTGCGCAGCGCCTTCGAGGAGGCGGGCGCACCGTTCGCGATCACGTTCATGCGGGGCGCCGGAGCCCGCACCGCCGCCCTGCTGGAGGGCAAGGTCGACCTGGTGGTGCTGTCGCGCTTCGCCGCCGACCAGCTGATCGCCGAGCATCCGGTGGAGCTGGTGGCCGACCTCGGCCCCGCCACCTACGTCGGCGCGCACGGCATGCTCGTACGGCACGGGGCGGACCTGGCCGCACCAGGGCTGCGGGTGGCGGTCGACCACGCCTCGGAGGACCTCCGCATGCTCGTGGAGCGGGTGTTCGCCGGCCGGGAGGACATCGAGTGGCGGGAGGCCTCCTACATGCAACTGCACGACCTGTTCGCACGGAACGAGGTGGACGCGACCGTCTGGAACCTCGACGAGGCGCAGGACCGGCTCGGTCTCGGCGTCGACGTGGTGCCGCTCGGCGCCGAGGTCACCCGGGAGCTGGCCCTGCGCAACTCCACCGCCGCCGTGATCGGCCGGACCGAGGGAGCCAAGGCTCTCGCCGCCGTCCGCGAGTCGCTCGACCTGTCGACGGTGACGCGGCTGCAGAGTGAGGTGCTGCGGGGGGAACGCGTTCCCTCGTACTGACACCCGCCGGGCCCGGCCGCCGCGACGCGGATGTTCCGGAGCGCCGCATACCCTGAAAATACAGAATCCTGGTTATTGTTGATTGAGGAGGACCATCATGGACGACCAGCTCGCACTGCGGATCCAGCTGTTCCGCGAAGGCGGTCAGGTCAAACCCGAGGTGGCCGACTTCGTCGCCGCCGAACTGCGTGCCCTGGAAGCCGAGGGGCACCTCGTCACCGAGGCGACGGCGTCCATGCTCACCAGCCATCTCATGATGGCCATCGGCCGCCTGCTGAACGGTGAGCCGATCGAGCAGTTCCTCACCGACGACCAGGTCGCCGCCGAGCTGGCCGACCACCCGGAAGCGGTCGCGCGCGCCCGGGCCGTCGCCGCACGGGCCGAGCGGGAGCTCGGGGCCGCTCTCCCCGGATCCGAGATCAACTTCCTCGGCATGCACCTGGCTGTGCTGCCCCGGAGCTCCCCGCCCGCCCCCATGTCCTGACCGCTCAGGGCCCTCCTCTCCCGTACACCCCCTCTCCGTGGCTCACCCCGCGGACACCCGCAGAAAGCAGAACAGCCATGACGAAGATCCTCACCGGTGGAGTCGGCAAGGTCGAGGTCACCCAGGCCATCGGCAAGCTCGGCATCGACTCCCTCGACGTCGTCCCCTCCAGCGACATGGACGCCGCGATGAAGCTGCGGGTCGGCCAGGCCGACTACTACCTGGGCACCTGCCACACCGGCGCCGGTGCGTCGCTGGGCGTGCTCGTGGGCCTCCTGGGCAGCGCCTCCTGCCACACCTTCGGCCGGAGCGTCCCCACCGAGGAAGCGATCGCCGCCCTGCTCGCCGACGGCAAGAAGGCCTTCGGCTTCTCGATGGACCAGATCGACGTCGTCGCCCCGCTGATGGCCCGCGCCATCGCGGCCCGCGGCTGATCACAGCCTCCTTCATCATCATCCCGGGCACCAAGGAGTGACTCGTGAGCACCACTCTCGCCGCCGGCGCGGAACTCGACTTCTCGCTGGCCCAGCAACTGACCGTGATAGCCCTCTGCGCGCTGACGGCGTTCATCGCGCACATGGCGCTGGCCGTCTTCAACGACGGCGTGCGCCCCTTCCTGCTCGACTTCATCCAGGGGCGCACCACCCGCAGCGCGACGACGGCCGTCTCCTTCGGGCTCTCCGCCGGGTTCATCTTCGGGCTCGGCGCGCCGATGGCCCTGTCCACCGGTGTGCTGAACCCGTGGCTGCTCTTCCTGCCCACGGACATCCTCGGGATGCTGTCACCGAAGAAGTGGCTCGCCCCGATCCTCGGCGGCGCGTGGGGCGCGGTGGTCGTCTTCGGACTGAACGGCGCCAACAACATCGCCCATGACCTCCCGGTCGACTTCCTGACCGCGATGCAGCAGATGTCCACGCCGATCCTGTTCCTGTTCACGCTCTTCCCCGTGCTCGCCATCACCAAGCAGTTCGGCCGCAAGTGGGGCGGCATCGCGGGCGTCGTCGAACTGGCCCTGGTCGTCATGACGATGAAGCTGTGGCCCACCATGTTCGCCGGGGCGCTGGCCATGGCGGTGGGCGTGCTGATGCTCATCGGCCTCGCCGTCTCCAAGGACCTGCGGCAGCGCCGGGCCGACCGGGCGGCGGGCGTCGGGGAGGAGGTGACCGGGGACGACCCGATGGCGTCCCTCTTCAGCGCCAGCGCGACCCGGCTGCGGAAGTACCTGCCGCTGTTCATGCTGCTCGGGGCGGGCGTGTGCGTCCTCGCCCAGATGCACATCTTCGGCGGCGGCGAGGCGACCAGCTTCCTGATCGCGAAGGGGCAGTACGCCGAGGCGGCACAGGTCGACTTCTACCGGGTCTTCGGCTTCATCCCGCTGATCGCCACGACCGCGCTGGCCTCCGGCGCGTACGGGATCGCGGGCTTCACCCTGGTGTACCCGATCGGGTACCTCATGCCGAACCCCTTCCTGGCCGCCGTCGTCGGTGCGCTCGTGTTCGCCGCCGAGGTGCTGGCCCTCTCCTGGATCGGCAAGGTGCTCGGCAAGCTGCCGAGCGTCCGGGACTCATCGGAGCACCTCCGCAGCGCCATCGGGGACACCCTCCAGCTCGCGATCCTGTTCGGTTCGCTGATGGCCGCCAACGCCATGGGCGGCGGGCTCGGCATCCTCGTCGTCGGCGGGCTCTACCTGCTGAACGAGTCGATGGGCCGGCCCGTCGTGAGGATGGCCGCGGCCCCGGCGGCCGTGATCGTCGGCGGCGTCCTCCTCAACATCCTGTACTGGCTCGACCTGTTCACCCCGGTCAAGGGCTGAGGCCCGACCCGATCCGGCCGTGCCGCACACGGAGACGGCCGTGCCGTTCATGGAGACGGCCGTGCCGTACACGGAGAAGGCCGTGCCGCACATGGAGCAGGAGGCCCCACGATGAACCACCCCGCACCGCACACCCTGCGCACCGTCACCGGAGAGCTGCTGGCCGCTTCGGTACGCGGCCCCGCTCTCGCCCACGAGCACCTCGTCCTCGATCTGGACCGCGCGGGCGACGGTGCGGCCGTCCTCGGACCGGAACGCCACGCGGCGGCCGTGGCCGCCGAACTCGTCGCACTGCGCGAGGAGTACGGCCTCACCCTGGTCGTCGAGCTGACCTGCCGGGGCATGGGACGCGACATCCGCGCGCTGTCCCGGATCGCCCGGGAGACCGGGGTCGCCGTCGTCGCCGCGACCGGCTGGTACTACGAGCCTTTCCACACACCGGAGATCGACGCCCTCGACGTGGCGGCCCTCACCCGCATCCTCGTCCGGGAGATCGAGGACGGCATCGACGGGAGCGGCGTCCGGCCCGGCGTCCTCGGGGAGATCGGCAGCCACGGCGACGTACCCACCGCCGCCGAGGCCAAGGTGCTGCGGGCCGGCGCACGCGCCGCGCTCGCCACCGGCCTCTCCGTCGCCACCCACGCCCAGCTCGGCCGGGGCGGCCCCGCCCAGCTGGAGCTGCTCACCGGTGAGGGCCTGCCCGCCCACCGCGTGAGCATCGGGCATCAGGACCTCCTGGACGACCCCGGCGTCCACCGGGAGCTGGCGGCGAGCGGGGCGTACGTCGCGTTCGACACCGTGGGCAAGACCGCGTACCAGAGCGACGAGACACGGCTGCGGCTGCTGCTCGCGCTGCTGGAGGCGGGCCACGCGGACCGGGCCCTGCTCAGCTGCGACATCTCCCGCCACGGCTATCTGCGCAACGAGGGCGGCCAGGGGTACGGGCACCTCTTCGCGAGTTTCCTGCCCCGGCTGCGGGCGGCCGGGGCCGACGACGGCCTGATCGACCTGCTGACCCGCCGCAATCCGGTGCGCTTCCTGACCGGCGCGACCGTGGAGGAGAACTGACATGAGCCCCGCACCCGCACCCCCGCCCGCGCTCCCCGTGACCTTTCCGCTGCCGACGGTTGCTCTGGAGGACGCCGCGGCCCGGCAGTTCCGGCTGCTGGAGGCCACCGCCGCGCACTTCGAGGGCGAGCAGTTGTTCGCCGCCGACGCGGGGGTCGTCCCCGGCCTCGGCCGGCCCCGCACCACCGCCCGCGTCGAGGCGGTCCTCGCCGACTTCTTCGGCGCCGAGGACGCCGCCCTCGTCCAGGGCGCGGGCACCGGGGCGATCCGGGCCGCGCTCAACGCCGTCGTCCGGGCGGGCGACGATCTGCTGATCCACCGGGCCCCGGTCTACCGCACCACCGAGGTCACCTTCCGGGGCATCGGCGTACGCACCACGGAAGCGGACTTCAACGACCGGGCGGCGCTCGACACCGCCCTGGCGTCCGGGCGGTTCCGCTGGGCGTACGTGCAGCACACCCGGCAGCGGCTGGCCGACTCCTACGATCCGGCCGAGGTCATCGCCGCCTGCCGGTCGGCCGGGGTCCGCACGATCGTGGACGACAACTACGCCGTCATGCGCACCCCCGCCGCCGGGGTCGAACTGGGCGCCGACGCCTCCTGCTTCTCCCTGTTCAAACTCCACGGGCCCGAGGGCGTCGGCCTGGTCGTCGGCGCGCGCGACCTGGTCGAGGGCGTCCGCCGCGACAACTACTCCGGTGGCGGGCAGGTCCAGGGCCACCAGGCGCTGGACGCGCTGCGCGCCCTCACCCACGTACCGCTCCTGTGGGCCGTGCAGTCCCAGGTGGGGACCGAGGTCGCCGAACGGCTCGCGGCCGGCGAGGTGGACGGGGTGGCGGAGGTGCGTGTCGCCAATGCCCAGGACCGCTGCCTGCTGATCCGCCTGGACCGGCCCGTCGCCGCGGAACTGCCGTCCGTCGCGGCACGGTTCGGCGCCGCGCCGTACCCCGTCGGGTCCAACTCGCGCTACGAGATCGCGCCGCTGTTCTACCGGATGTCCAGCTCCGCCCTGGACGACGCCCCGGAGCTGGCCGACTGGACCGTGCGCGTCAACCCGATGCGGGCCGGCGCGGACCTCGTCATCGACATCCTGCGCCGCTCGCTCGCCGCGATGGCCGACCCGAAGGACCACTGACCGTGTTTCTCGACACCGTGCTCACCCGCAACCCCGAGCTCGTCGACGCCGCGGCCGCCCTGCACCGGCGTGGTGAGATCCCGCCCGACACATATGTGATGGATCTCGACGCCGTCGAGTCCAACGCCGCAGCTCTGGCGGCCGAGGCCGCACGCCTCGGCATCGGGTTGTGGTTCGTCGTCAAACAGATCGGCCGCAACCCCGAGCTGATCCGGGCCGTCGCCCGGCACATCCCCCGCTCCGCCGCCATCGACCCGGCCGAGGCCCGGACCCTGCACGCGGCCGGGGCGAGGCCGGGCAACCTCGGCCACCTCGTCCAGATCCCCCGGCGGGCCCTGCCCGGCATGCTGGCGTGGCGGCCGGAGAACGTCACGGTCTTCGACCTGGCCAACGCCCGTGCCGTCTCGGACGCGGCCCGGGAGCTGGGCTTCGTCCAGGACGTGCTGATCCGGCTCGAAGGCGCCGGGGGCGTCGTCTACCCGGGGCAGGAGGGCGGGGTTCCCGTGGAGCGGCTGGACGCCTTCGCCGAGGCGGCCGAGGCGCTGCCGGGCATCCGGATCGCCGGCGTCACCGCCTTCCCGTGCGTGCTGTGCGACCCCGAGACGGGTCTGCCCGCCGCGACGGCCACCTTCGACCTGGCGCTCAAGGCCCGTGACCTGCTGGCGGCGCGCGGGCACCAGAACCTGAGGCTGAGCGCGCCCAGCGCCACCTCGATGGCGTCCCTGCCGTTGCTCGCCGAGCGCGGGGCCACGCACGGCGAGCCGGGCCACGCCCTCACCGGCACCACGCCGCTGCACGCCCTGGACCCGGCCCAGCCCGAGAAGCCTGCGTACGTGTACGTCAGCGAGGTCGCCCACACCCTCGACGACGGCCGCCCGGCCCTGTTCGGCGGCGGGTTCTACGCGCGCTCCCGCATCCGTGGCGCCCTCCTGCCACGCACCGGCGCGCGTCTGGGCGTGCAGGACGCCCCCGCCGAGAACATCGACTACTACCGGCTGCTCGACGCACCCCCGTCCGGCTCGGACGTCCGGCTGGGCGACACCGCGCTGCTCGCCTTCCGCACCCAGATCTTCGTCACCCGCTCGACCGTCGCCGTCGTCTCCGGGCTCGCTTCCGGCAGGCCCCGGTTGAACGGGCTCTACGACGCCCACGGCCGAGCCCTGTAAGGAGCTGTTCCATGGCCAGGACCGTCATCGTCGTCATCGACGGATTCGGCGTCGGCGCCATGCCCGACGCGGGCGCCCTGCGCCCCGGCGACCTCGCCGCCGACACCTGCGGGCACGTCCTCGACCACGCCCGCGCCGCGTTCGGGCGGCCGCTGCGGCTCCCCGTGCTCGGGGCGCTGGGCCTCGGTCTGGTCCACCCGCACCAAGACCTGGCGCGGAGCACCCGGCTGCCCGTGGCGGCGGGCCGGGCCGCCCTCGGCTACCCGGGAGCGGACACCTTCGCGGGTCACCAGACCATGATGGGCGCGGACTTCAGCCGGGTGACCGTGGCCCGGCTCGCCGACCACCTCGACGAGGTGACCGAGGCGCTCACGGCGGCCGGTCACCGGGCGGAGCGGCTGGACGGGAAGCCGCTGCTGGTGGTCGACGGGGCGGTGCTGGTCCATGACAACCTGGAGGCCGACCCCGGGATCAACTGGAACGCCTCGGGGCGCCTGGAGGATCTGCCGTTCGACGGTCCGGGCGGGATTCTCGCCGTCGCCCGCACGGTGCGGGCCGTCGCCCCGGTCGCCCGGGTCATCGCGGTGGGCGGGCACGCGGACGGCCCGCTCGGCTCCTACGTACGGGACGGGGACGCGGGCACCGTCGGGCTGGACACCCCGGCCACCGGGTTCTACCGCAACGGCGGCCTGGAGGTTCAGCACCTGGGCGCCCCGCTCGACCACACCCGCCAGCTCCCCGCTCTCGCGGCGCGGGCCGGCATCCCGGTCACCCTGGTGGGGAAGGCCGCCGACATCCTGGTGTGCGAAGTGGCGGACCGGCGGCCGGCCGTGGCCACCGCCGATGTCCTGGCGTCCACCCTGGACGCGGTACGCGCCGGGGGCGACGCCCTGGTGGTCGCGAACGTCCAGGAGACGGATCTGGCGGGGCACCAGCAGGACACCGGGCGCTACGGGCAGGTGCTGGAACAGGTGGACTCGGGGCTCGCCGGGCTCCTGGCACTGCTCACGGGCTCCGGGGACCGGCTGATCGTCACCGGCGACCACGGCAACGACCCCTCGATCGGGCACGCGCACCACACCCGGGAGTACGTGCCGGTGCTGATCCACCGCCCCGACGGGGCCGGGGTGGAGCTGCTGCCGGACGCTCGGAGTCTCGCCGACGTGGGCGCGACGGCCGCCCGGTCGCTGGCCCTCTCCCCGCGGGACCTGGCGGCGGGAACGCCGATCGGCACGGACGGGGAGGCGCGGGCCGACGCGCTCCGGTCGTAGTCGCCGGGCACGCACTATCCCCGGACCGTCATTGCGGTCCGGGGATTATCGCGGGTATATTGGATTCTTCTGCGCTCATGCAGAAAGGCCCCGCTCGGGGGCCTTATGAGTACGAATATATCTGGCGGGGAGCCGTTTTGTCAAACCGGGAAAGCGACGAATTGCGGGAAGAGCAGGAATTCATCGACCGGCTCCATGCCCGGGTCGACGCCCTGCGCGGGGTGGCCGCCGATGGCGTCGAGCACGCGCTGACGCCGGTCGGGACGGGCCAGCAGGCGCGGCTGGAGCGCGACATCCTCGTCGCGGAGCGCTCGGGTCTGCTCGCCGCGCTCAACGCGGTGGATGGCTCACTGTGTTTCGGCCGCATCGACCGCTCCGACGGGCTCGCCCACCATATCGGCCGCATCGGGATCCGTGAGGACGACTTCGAGCACACCCCTGTTCTGATCGACTGGCGTGCGCCGGTGGCGCGTCCTTTCTATCTCGCCACGGGGCACACGCCGATGGGTCTGCGCCGGCGCCGGCACATCACCACCGAGGGCCGCACGGTCACCGAGCTCCATGACGAGATCCTCGATCTCGGGGACCGCGACCGCACCGGTTTCGAGGATCCGAACGGCGACGCCGTGCTGCTCGCGGCGCTCGATTCCGCTCGCACGGGACGCATGGGCGACATCGTGCGGACCATCCAGGCCGAGCAGGACGGCATCATCCGGGCTCCGCACCGGGGCGTCCTCGTCGTCGAGGGCGGACCCGGCACCGGCAAGACGGCCGTCGCGCTGCACCGGGCCGCCTTCCTGCTGTACGAGCACCGTGAGCTGCTCGCCAAGCGGGCCGTGCTCATCGTGGGGCCCAACCCGGCGTTCCTGCGCTACATCGCGGAAGTGCTGCCCGCCCTGGGCGAGACCGGGGTGCTGCTGGCGACGCAGGCGGAGCTGTTCCCCGGGGTGCACGCCACCGGCACGGACTCCCCGCGCGCCGCGGCCGTGAAGGGAGGCGAGCCGATGGCCGAGGCGCTCGCCCTGGCCGTACACGATCGGCAGCGGCTGCCCGAGCCCGGGGCGGCGATGGTCATCCCGCACGAGGACGGCGGGGATCTGGTCCTGGACTGGGAGATCGCGTACGAGGCCCGGCAGGCGGCCAGGGACACCCGCCTGCCGCACAATCTCGCCCGCCCGCACTTCGTCTTCCGGGTCATCGACGCGCTCACCGCGCAGCTCGTCGAGCGCATCGGCGCGGACCCCTACGGCGGGCCCAACTTCCTCGGCCCCGACGACGTGGCCCAGCTCGGCCGGGACGTGGCGCTGAGCAAGGAGGTGCACGCGGCCGCGGACGAGCTGTGGCCGCCGCTGACCCCCGAGGGTTTCCTCGCCGACTATCTGGCCGACCCGGTGTACGTACCGGACGAGGACGCCGACGCGATCCGCCGCCCGGCCGCCGCCGGGGCGTGGACGCCCGCCGACGTACCGCTGCTCGACGAGGCGGCCGAGCTGCTCGGGGTGGACGACAGCGCGGAGAAGGCGGCCGCCGAGGCCGCCCGTCAGGAGCGGGTCGGCTACGCGCAGGGCGTGCTGGAGCTGTCGCGCGGCTCGGAGAGCTACGAGTTCGAGGACGAGGAGTCCGAGGTCCTCGCCGCCCACGACATCATCGACGCCGAGCGGATGGCGGAGCGGCACGAGGAGGCCGACCACCGCACCGCCGCCGAGCGGGCCGCCGAGGACCGGACCTGGGCGTTCGGGCACATCATCGTCGACGAGGCGCAGGAGCTGTCGCCGATGGCGTGGCGGCTGCTGATGCGCCGGGCGCCGAGCCGCTCGCTGACGCTGGTCGGCGACCCGGCCCAGACGTCCGAGGAGGCCGGCGTCGGATCGTGGGAGAAGATCCTCCAGCCGTACGTAGGCGACCGCTTCGAGCACGTCACGCTGGAGGTCAACTACCGTACGCCCGCGGAGATCATGGAACTGGCGGCCGGGGTCCTGCGGGAGAGGGACCCCTCGTTCACCGCGCCCGTCTCGGTGCGGTCGACCGGCGAGAAGCCGTGGACACGGGATGCCGGAGAGGATCTGGCGGCCGAGGTGGCCCGGGCGGTCGTGGAGTTGACGCCCCGGGAGGGGCGCCTCGCGGTGATCGCGCCGCGTGCGCTGCACGAGGAGATCGCCGCCCCGCTGGACGGCGTCGCTGCGGGCGAGGCCCCCGATCTCACGCGCCCGGTGGTGCTGCTGGATCCGCGCCAGGCCAAGGGGCTGGAGTTTGACCATGTGCTGGTCGTGGAGCCCGCCCGGTTCGGCACGAGCGATCTGTACGTGGCGCTCACCCGTGCCACCCAGCGCCTGGGCATCGTCCACCGGGAGGAGCTGCCCCCGGCGTTGCGGTGACGGGCCGGGCGGCCGCCCTCGTGGTGATCGGCGTGGGCGGGCCGCGGGCGTGGCCGGAACACCGTTGGCGAAGCCATAGGGTAACGCCATGTCTTCGCCATTGAGTTCGACAAAGACCGCGGCTGCTCTCCGCACGTCGGCACGGGTCTCCGCAGAGGTGTTGCTGGTCCTCGTGGCGGCGGCGGTCGCGCTGTGGGTGCTGGGCCGGATGTGGTCGGTCGTGTGGCCGCTGATAGTCGGCCTGTTCCTCACCACGCTGACCTGGCCGCTCGCCCGTTTCCTGCGCCGGCTCGGCTGGTGGCCCTCGCTCGCCGCTTCGGTGGTGACGGTGTTCTCCCTGCTCGTGGGGGCGGGCATCGTGGCGCTGATCGCGGTGCCGGTGGCGGGTGAGTCCGGGGAGCTGGCCGACGGGGTGGTCGCGGGCATCGACAAGGTCCGCGAGTGGGCGGCCGGCCCGCCGCTGAACATCGGCGACGACCAGATCACCGGCGCGCTGGACACCGCGACCGCTCAACTCCAGGACAGTGTCGGCAGCGTGGTCACCACCGCCGTCACCGGGGTGAGCACCGTGGTCAACGGGCTGGTCACCGCGGTTCTGGCGATCTTCCTGATGTTCTTCTTCCTCAAGGACGGCCCGCGCTTCCTGCCGTGGCTGACCCGTCAGCTTCCCGGCCGGCTCGCCACCGACGTCCCCGAGGTGGCCTCCCGCTGTTGGGACACCCTGGGCGCGTTCGTGCGGTCCCAGGCGGCCGTCGGGCTGCTGGACGCGGTCTTCATCGGGCTCGGCCTGTGGATCCTGGGGGTGCCGCTGGTGCTGCCGCTGGCGGTGCTGACCTTCGTCTGCGCGTTCGTGCCGATCGTGGGGGCGCTGTTCGCCGGTTTCGTGGCGGTGGTCATCGCCTTGGTGTCGAACGGACCGATGGACGCCCTGATCGTGCTGGCGATCATCGTCGTGGTCCAGCAGTTGGAGGGCAATGTGTTCCAGCCCATCATCCAGAGCCGGGGGCTGGGGCTGCACGCGGCCACGATCCTGCTCGCCGTGACGCTGGGCGGCAGCCTGGCCGGCGTGGTGGGGAGTCTGCTCGCCGTGCCGGTGGCGGCGCTGCTCGGGGTGGTCTGGAACTACCTCCGCGAGCAGCTCATGGAGGATTCCCCCCGGGCCGAGGCCCCGGCCGACGGGGACGGCTCACCGGTCCCGTCGGCGTAGGGCCCGACCCCCTCACCGCCCGAGGCTGCGCAGCAGCGCGGGCAGCGCGTCGCGCAACTCGCGCTCCCAGTAGGGCGGGGAGTGCGTGCCCCGGTAGAAGTGCGTGGTGACCGCCACCCCGTGGGCCCGCAGCCGGGAGGCCATCGCCCGGTTCTCCGCCCCCATGATGGCCTCGGTCGGGGACAGGACGTCCTCGGGGAAGGGGTCGTCGGGGTCCTCCAGGCCGGGGACGTGCGGGTCCGGCTCCGTGCCGGGCGGGTCGAGCGTGCCCGCCCGGCCGTCGCCGCTGGAGAGGTGGACCTCGACGGCGCGCAGTCGCTCCGGCCGGTAGTACGGGTCGTGGTCCTGCCAGATCCGCCGCTGGGCCACCGGGTCGCCCCACAGGGCCAGCCGGTCCAGGCCGAGGTAGTCGAGTCCGGCCTGGACCGCGCGGGGGTGCTGGAGCGGATGGACGTAGCTGCTGAGGCCCGCCACCGCGCGGAACAGGCCGGGGTGGCGTGCCGCGTAGGTCAGTGCGCCGAAGCCGCCCTGCGACTCCCCCGCCGCGACCCGCCGGTCCCCCGCGCCGTAGAGACGCTCCAGCAGCGGGCGCACCTCGTCGAGGTGGAAGGTCTCCACGCGCGGCGCGCCGCCGGCGCCGCCGTTCCACCAGTCGCTGTAGAACCCGAAGAGCGGCATCGACGGCATGACCACGAGCACGTCGCGCAGGTGCGGGAGCCGCTCCACCGCGTAGTCCTCGGTCCAGGCCTCGGGGTCGCCGTGGCCACCCGCCAGCAGATACAGGACCGGCCATCGCTCGCCGGGCCCGCGGCCCTCCCAGCCGTCCGGGGTGAGCAGGCGGACCGTACCGACGCCTTCCAACGCCGCCGACCGCACGGTCAGTTCGAGGAGCCGGTCGCCGATCCACCGCTCCCCCGTCACCTGTATCCCCGGGGGCCGGTCCCCGGGCGGGGCCGCTGCCGCCGCCGTTCCGGGCAGGATCAGCAGCAGGGCGGCGGCGCCCCATGCGATCACCTTGCGTGCCATGCTCATCACCGCGACCTCCCGACATCGTCGGCCGGACTTCGCCCGACGCCTCGGACGGTACGGAGCGGGACGGCGCCCGGCATCCTCCGACGGGAGTCCGCCCGTACACCGACGGGAGGCGGTCTCCCGCTCCCGGTCACTTCACGCAGGTCTCGTCCGTCTTCGGGAGCCGGCCCGTCGCGAGGTAGCGGTTGACCTCGGTGTCCACGCAGGCGTTCCCGTACTCCCCGTACAGGGCGTGGCGGTTGGCGTTCTCCAGGGTGAGGAGCCTGGAGCCGGGAAGCCTGGTGTGCAGGGTGGTGGTGCTCCGGTAGGTGGTGCGGGGGTCGCCCGTGGCCGCGACCAGGAGGACGGGGGCGTCGTGGCTGATACGGGTGGGGGCTTCCCGTGGCGCGTCCCAGAAGGCGCAGGGGCCGATGTTCTCGGTGAGGGGGCCGAACAACGGGTGTGCGCCACGGCTCCGTTGGATGTCGCGCCAGTAGCGCTCGGTCTCGCGCGGGGCCGGCACGTCACCGCAGATGATCGCCGTCTGGGAGCTGCCGAAGGAGGAGCCCGCGCCGGAGAGCAGCAGACCCAGCGTCTCCGCGAACTCGGGGGGCAGCGGAGCCTCGCGGCCCTTCGACGCCTGGGACAGTGCCGCCACCTGCTGGGCCAGGAGATCGCGCGAGCCGTCGCCGTCGTCGGCCACGCCCATGAAGAGCAGCGTCGGTATGTGGGTGTCGTCGACCCGGAAGACGTCGGGGGCGGCGCCGAGGGTCAGCGGTGCGCGCGCCGCCCTCGCCATGACGTGGTCGATGGTGGCGAGCACCGCCGTACGGGAGCGGCCCAGGCCGTACGCCGGGTGGCGGGCGGCCGCCCAGGCGGCCCAGGCGGAGAGCGCCTGCTCGTTCTCGCGCACCGTGTGCTTCAGCAGGCGCGGGTTGTAGTCGTCCGGCCCCACCGCTCCGTCCAGGACCATCCGGTCGTAGCGGCCGGGGAACATCTGGGTGTAGACCGTGCCCAGGTAGGTGCCGTACGAATAGCCCAGGTAGGAGATCTTCCGCTCGCCCAGTGCGCCCCGGATCACGTCCATGTCCCTGGCTGTGTTGCGGGTGCTGATGTGCGGGAGTACCGAGGCGTTCGTGGCGCGGCACTTGGCGGCCAGGCTCTTGCTCAGCGCCACCTGGCGGTCGAAGCCCGCCCGGCTCGCTCCGGCCGAGAACCAGGTGAAGCCGACGGGCCAGCCGCAGTCCAGCGGGGTGCTCCGGCCGACGAAGCGCGGGTCGAAACCGACGATGTCGTAGCGCGGGCCGACCTCCTGCATCGCCGTGCGGACGATCGGCGGGGAATCCACGGCCGGGCCGCCGGGGCCGCCGTTGTTGAGGAGGATCGCGCCGATGCGGCGGCGGGTGTCGGTGGCCTTCAGACGGGATATCGCGACCGTGATCGTCCGGCCCCCGGGGTCTGTGTAGTCCAGCGGGACCGTGACGTCGGCACACCGCACGCCCGCCTTGTCCAGGTCTCTGCCCGTCTCGTCCTGCGGGGAGCTCATACAGGTGCCCCAGTCCAGGGGCTGGCGGTAGTAGCGGTCGAGCGCTCCGGCAGTCGTCGGCGGTGCGACCGTACGAAGTTCCGGGCCGGGCCGTACGGTGGCCAGGGCCGGAGCCGCCGTGATGCCCGCCGTGAGGGCCAGGGCCAGGCCCGCGGCGGCGGTCCTGGCGGTCGTCCGGGCGGCCGTGGTGGTGCGGGCGGCCGCCCGGGTCCGGGTGGTCTTCTCTGCGTCCTCTGCGTAACTCACATCAATAGACGCTAGGAGAAGGACCGTTGGGGATCACTGGGGCTGGCACCCCAGTGCGGTGGGGGTCACCTCCCCCTTTCGTCGGTTTCCCTGGTCCAGGACCGCCGGTCCGTTCCCGCGGGGGCCGGTGCCGGGTGCGGGCGTCAGCGAGGCTTCGGTGGTGGGGTCGGCCGGGCGGCCGACGCCTCAGATCGTCGCCGTGTCGATCACGAAGCGGTAGCGGACGTCGCTGGCGAGAACCCGCTCGTACGCCTCGTTGACCTGACCCGCGCCGATCACCTCGATCTCGGCGCCGAGCCCGTGCACGGCGCAGAAGTCCAGCATCTCCTGGGTCTCCTTGATCCCGCCGATCATCGAACCCGCGATCGACTTGTTGCCCAGGATCAGGGAGAACAGGTTCAGCGAGACCGGCTCCTCGGGGGCGCCCACGTTGACCAGGGTTCCGTCGGTCCGCAGCAGAGCGAGGTAGGCGCCGAAGTCCAGCGGGGCCGAGACCGTGGAGAGGATGACGTCGAAGGCGCCGGCCAGTTCCTCGAAGGTCCGCGGATCGCTGGTCGCGTAGTAGTGGTCGGCGCCCAGCTCGAGCCCGTCGTCCTTCTTCCGCAGCGACTGCGAGAGGACGGTGACCTCGGCGCCGAGCGCGTGCGCGATCTTGACGGCCATGTGGCCGAGACCGCCGAGACCGACGACGGCGACCTTCTTGCCGGGACCCGCGCCCCAGCGCCTGAGCGGGGAGTAGGTGGTGATGCCCGCGCACAGGAGCGGCGCGGCCTCGTCCAGGGCGATGCCCTCGGGGATGGAGAGGGCGAACGTCTCGGCCACGACGATGTGCGTCGAGTAGCCGCCGTACGTGGGCTCGCCGCCGCGGTCGAGGGCGTTGTACGTCTGGGTGTTCCCCTCGGCGCAGTGCTGCTCGCGGCCCATCAGGCACGCGTCGCACGCTCCGCAGGAGTCGACCATGCAGCCGACGCCGACGCGGTCGCCCACCTTGAACCGGGTCACCCCGGGGCCGGTCTCGGCGACGATCCCCGCGATCTCGTGGCCGGGCACCATCGGGAAGATGCCCTCTCCCCAGCCGTCGCGGGCCTGGTGGATGTCGGAGTGGCAGATCCCGGCGAACTTGATGTCGATCAGCACGTCGAACTCTCCCACCGGGCGGCGTTCGATCGTGGTGCGCTCCAGCGGGGCCTTGGCACGGGGAGCGGCATAGGCGGCAACGGTGGTCATGCCGGAGGTTCTCCTCTGGGTGATGCGGTAGGAACGTCTCCCAGCATCACGCCGTGACAGAGGTTTACCCAGGTCACCGCTTTGCCTACGTCCAGCGGTCCTACTACTGACGGGGACAGGCTCAGGCTCCTGCGACCAGGAATCACCGGAATAATGGAAGCCATGGACGATCACTCAGAGGCCGCCGCCCCCGAGCCGATGGACGGGCGGGCCGAGCTCAGTGAGTTCCTGCGCACCCGGAGGGCCAAGCTCCAGCCGGGGGACGTGGGCCTTCCGGAGTTCGGCCGGCACCGCCGGGTGCCCGGTCTGCGCCGGGAGGAGCTGGCGCAGCTGGCCGGGGTGTCCGTGGCGTACTACACGCGCCTGGAGCAGGGCAACGGGCGCAATGTGTCGGCCGAGGTGCTCGACGCGATCGCACGTGCGCTGCGGCTCACTGACGCCGAGAGCGCGCATCTGACCCACCTGGCCAAGCCCGCCCGGCACAAGAAGAAGCGCCGCACGGCCAGGGTGCAGCGGGTGCGGAAGGGGCTGCTGTACCTGCTCGACAGCATGGACGGCATCCCCGCGTACGTGACCGGGGCGCGGTCCGACGTCCTCGCCTGGAATCCGATGGCGGGGGCGGTGTTCGGTGACTGGGGTGCGCTGCCGCCGGCTGAGCGCAACTGGGCGCGACTGGTGTTCCTCTCCCCCGCCTACCGGGACCTGTTCGTGAACTGGGACTCCAAGGCCTCGGACATGGTCAGCTATCTGCGGCTGTACGCGGGCTGCCACCCCGACGATCCGGAGCTGTCGGCGCTGGTGGGCGAACTCTCGGTCAAGAGCGACGAGTTCCGGCGGTTGTGGGCCACGCACAACGTCAAGGAGAAGGGCCACGGCATCAAGGTGCTGCGGCATCCGCTCGTCGGGGAGCTGACTCTGTCGTACGAGACGCTGAACCTCCCGGACGACGAGGAGCAGCATCTGGTGACCTACCACGCGGAGCCGGGCTCGGAGTCGGCCCAGGCCCTGCGCCTGCTGGCGAGCTGGGGAGCGGACGCGGGCCGGGTCGACGTCATCGACGACGCGAGGCAGGGCCGCGCAGGCGAGCGATGAGGACGAGTGCGCGCGGAACCGGACCCGCGCACCCGGAGATCGGGAGTCGCGCACCCGGAAACCGGGGGTCGCCGAAGCCGCCTCACCGGTCTTCTTTTCGGAGTGCGGATAAATACGGCAGTGACTCCCGGGCCCTTTTCGGGCCCGCCTCCGCCCCGCGCCGCGAAAGCGGGCCGGAGAAGGGAAACGGACCGGAGAAGGGAATACCTGCGCAGGCGCGCTTATCTGCCGCCCGCAAGGAACAAAGGTTCTCCGCTCATCGGCGAAGCGGCCCTATTCCGACGTGAAAGCCTCCGCGTGCTCGGCCGACCAGCTGAGGAACGGCCTCGCCGGGCGGCCCGTGAGTTCCTGGATCGTGGGCACCACGGACGCCTTCGCTCCCGCCCGCTGCCGCTCCGCGCTCTGCAGGAAAGCCTCCGCGACGGACGGCGGATACTTCGCCAGCAGGGCCGCACGCGCGGCGTCCACGCCCAGTTCCTCGAAGCGCAGAGGCCGCCCCAGCACCCGGGAGAGCTGGGCCGTCTGCTCCCGCGCGGTGATCGCCTCCGGGCCCGACACGGCGTACGCCCTGCCCTGGTGCCCCGTACCGGTGAGAACGGCCACGGCCACCGCGGCGACGTCGCGCGGGTCGACGCACGCTACGGGAGCGTCGCCGTACAGGGCGCGCACCACTCCCGCCGACCGAATGCCGGGGGCCCAGGAAAGGGTGTTGGACATGAACGTCCTGGGGCGCACGAACGTCCACGGGACCCCCGAATCCCGGATCACCTGTTCGTTCTCCCGCTGACGCCGGGTGATGAAGTCATCGGCGCCCGGCTCCTCCACCGCCATCATGGACAGCTTGACCAGGTGGCGTACGCCCGCCGCGGCCGCGGCCGCGGCGACCCGCTCGTCGTCGGGCTCCGTCGGGCTGTTCGTCACCAGGAACACCGAGGCGACGCCCCGCAGTGCCCGGTCGAGAGCGGCGCGGTCCCCGTACTCCCCCTCGACGACCTCGACCGCTGCTCCCCGCACCATGAGCCGCTCGGGGCGGCGCGCGAGAATCCGCACGGGGCCGGCCTCCGCCAGCTGTCCGGCGACCTCACGGCCCACCGCTCCGGTCGCACCCGTCACGAGAATCACTCGAGGAACCTCTCAGCCGTCGGCCCGGGGGCCGGACAGGACCGTGGAGAAGACCGACTCGCCGTCCTGACGACCTGTCACCTGGACCGTCACCGTATCCTCGTCCTCCCCCGGCAGGATCACCGCCCCTATCCAGCACGGGCTGCCGAACTCGGAGTACCGGTGGAACCGGGTGCTCGCCTCCATCGGAACAATTCCGGCGGGCCCTGCCACCAGGCACGCCGCCTGGCGGGCCGCCTCCAGCAGCAACATGCCCGGGACATGGTCATTGGGGCGCTGGAAGAGGGTGGGATGCCGGGTGTCCACGCGCAGTTCCCAGACGTCGTCCTGCCCGGTCTCCGAGAGCACCACGTCCTCGGCGCGGGCGCGGCCCGCCAGGACGGCCGGAACCGGCACGGTCTCCGGTATGGATATCCCCTCTGCCGGGGCGTCACCGCGCATCCGCCTGTACGCCTTGGGGGTGCTGAACCGGGTCGCCCCCATCCCCGTCGCGGCGAGCTGACCGTCCCGGTGCACCGCCCAGCCGACCCGTCCCTGCGCGGGGAGCCCGGCCCGCCACTTCAGGTCGGAGCAGAACACCTCCACGTCGATCTCGGTGGGCTCGCCCCCCACGGCCAGATGCTCCTGATGGCAGACGTAGTCCAGTCCCGTCATCAGGAACTGGTAGCCGAGCGGGATCCCGTACCCGGCATGGAAGGCGAGCATGGCCGCCTGTCGCATCGCCTCCGCGACCAGCAGCGGATCGTGCCGGTCGTCACCCACCGGAGCGAAGAAGGGGTGGTCGTGCGGAAGAACCGCTTCCACCGCGAACCGGTCGCGTCCCAGGCGTACCCAGTTCCGTGGAAAGGCGTCCTCCGGCCTCGTCCGGTGCACCATGTCGATCCCCACGGGATGCGCCACCTCGGCCTCCGCGTCCATAGTCGGCACCGGATCGATCAAGACTGCTGCTTCGGGCATAACTCCCCCCAGGGGTCATGTAGTGGCGAGCCGTTCCTGCGATGCGCGTACTGGTAGGACAAGATACAGAATAGTCGGTTATTTTCTCCATGCCCGAACGAGGCCCCACACCCCGCGGGCATCCGGGAAATACATCTGCCGGGCCGCGACGAATACCGGAATTCCCCGGGCGCCGACTGCGCAAAAGGCCGTACCCGCTCCCTTTTCCCGCGCGACTGTCCGCACTCGGCCCGGGATGCCGAGCTCGAACGGACGCACCCCGCCCAGGGCGAGAACGACGGCCCCTTGCACGCTTCCCATGGCACCGATCCTGTCGGAAGATAGCGATCATGGCATGGTACGCCGGGTGAGCACCCTCGGCCCTGGACGCGTGGAGCGTCCAGGCAGGCCACCGGGCACGGGGGGGCGCTCAGGCGCTCAGCGCCAGCTTCGCGCCGAGGCCGATCATCATCACGGCGACCAGACCGTCCAGCACCCGCCACGCGGAGGGCCGCGCGAGGACTCCGCTCAGCAGCCGGGCGCCGAACCCGAGCGCGGCGAACCAGCACACGCTGGCGAGGATCGCGCCGAGGCCGAAGGTCCAGCGCAACGGCCCTCGGTCGGCGGCGACGGACCCGAGCAGGAACACGGTGTCGAGGTACACGTGCGGGTTGAGCCAGGTCATCGCCAGGCAGGTCAGCACCACACCGCGGCGCGAGGCGGCCGGAGCGTCCCCCGCGTGCAGGGCCGAAGGCCGCAGGACCCGGCGCGCGGCGAGCAGTCCGTAGCCGATCAGGAACACGCCGCCGAGCAGCCCCACCACCGTCAGCGCCGACGGCCAGGCCACGACGAGAGCGCCGACCCCGGCGACCCCCAGCGCGATGAGCACCGCGTCGGACAGGGCGCAGATCCCGACCACCGCGAGCACGCCGTCGCGGCGGACGCCCTGGCGCAGCACCAGGGCGTTCTGGGCTCCGATGGCGACGATGAGCGAGAGGCCGGTGCCGAAACCGGCGGCTGCGGTGGTCAGGGCGTTCGTCATACGGCGACGCTACGGAGCGAGGAATCCTGATGTCCAGCTAAAGATTCTTACGTATCATTAGCAGCCATGATGTCCGAGCTTCCTCTCGATCAGGTGCGGACCCTGCTGGCCGTGGTCGACGAAGGCACCTTCGACTCGGCGGCGATCGCCCTGCGCCTGACGCCGTCGGCGGTCAGCCAGCGGGTGAAGGCGCTGGAGCAGCGCACGGGCCGGGTACTGCTGATGCGCACGAAGCCGGTGCGGCCCACCGAGTCCGGTGAGGTGGTGGTGCGCTTCGCCCGCCAGCTGGCCAGGCTGGAGCACGACGCGCAGGCGGCGCTCGGCCTGTCCGGGCCGGGCGAGCCGACGCTCCTGCCGATCGCGGTGAACTCGGATTCACTGGCGACCTGGTTCCTGCCCGCCCTGCGGCGCGTGCCGGAGGAGATGGGGCTCTGTTACGAGCTGCGCCGGGAGGACCAGGACCATACGGCCGCCCTGCTGCGGCAGGGGCTGGCGATGGCCGCGGTGACCTCGTCGCCGGAGGCGGTGACCGGCTGCTCGGTGCGCCGGCTGGGCCGCATGCGGTATCTGCCGGTGGCCAGTCCCGCCTTCGCCGACCGGTGGCTGGGGCGGCGGGAGGGCACCGCGTTGCGCGAGCTGATCGGCGACGCCCCGGTGATCGGCTTCGACCGGCGCGACGATCTCCAGGACGCCTTCGTGCGCCGGCTCGGGCCCGGCCCTCGGCCGAGCGCCCGGCGCCACCTGGTACCCACGTCGGAGGGGTTCGCGAACGCCGTGGCGTCGGGCATGGGCTGGGGCATGGTGCCGGAGGTCCAGGCGGAGCCATGGCTGAGCGACGGCCGACTGGTGCGGCTCGCCCCGGACCACACGGTGGACGTCCCGCTGTACTGGCAGCAGTGGAAGCTGGAATCAGCTGCTCTGGCGGCCGTCGCCGAGGCGGTGGCGGCGGAGGCCGCGGAGGCACTCGACGGCGACTGGCCGGAGTGACCGGCGCTTCCGTCCGGCACCGGGGCCCACTCGCCATCAGCGGCGGATGGGCGAGCACGGGGGCGCCGGCCGGGCCCGTGCTCGGCCGGATGGCCACCCAAGCGCTGGGCACGGCGGTGCGGCTGGGTGTCTTCGACCGGTTCCGGCCGGGCGAGCCGAGTCCGGAGCGTGACACCGCGGCCCGCGCCCAACACTTTCCGGACCGTGGAGGCCTCACCGGCCTGACGGGGCGACTCGGTGCGGGTGCGCGGGACGCCCTAGGATGGCGGGTCTCTCCCCCCGGAAATGACTCGGAGGCATCCTCCCCATGCGTGTGCTGCTGGTGGAGGACGACGACGACCTGCGGGACGTGATCGCGGCCGGGCTGCGGGACGGCGGCTTCGCCGTGGACTGCGCGTCGGACTGGCCGGAGGCGGACGTGCTGCTGCACACGACGGCGTACGACTGTGTGGTGCTGGACCGGATGGTGCCCTTCGGCGACACCCTCGCGCCGCTGGAGGGCAGGCGCCGGGCCGGCTGGTCGGTGCCCGTGCTGTGCCTCACCGCGCTGGACTCCCTGCACGAGCGGCTGCGGGGGCTGGAGAGCGGGGCGGACGACTATCTGGCCAAGCCGTTCTCGATGCGCGAGCTCGTCCTGCGCGTCCGGGGCCTGAGCCGGCGGGCGTCGGCCCGGCTCCCCTCTTTCCTGAGCTGTGCGGACGTGGTCATGGACGTGGCACGGCACGAGGTGCGGCGCGGTGGTGTGCTGCTGTCGCTGAGCCCGAAGGAGTACGCCGTGCTCCAGCAGCTCCTCGTCCACCGGGACACCGTCGTCACCCGTACCGGGCTGCTGGAGCACTGCTGGGACGAGATGGCCGACCCGGTCTCCAACGTGGTCGACGCCGTCGTCGCCGGGCTGCGGCGCAAACTCGGCTCCCCCGGCCTGGTGCACACCGTGCGGGGACAGGGGTTCCTGTTGTCGGCGGAGCCGGGGCCGTCCTGATGGCGCAGCCCGTACGGCGGCGCCGCTCACCGGCCCGGAGGCGGCTGCACCGGCTGCGGCTGCGGCTGACCGCCGCGTACACCCTGATCACCGTCGTCGGGCTGGCCTGCCTGTCCTGGCTGGTGATCCGTACCGACGACCGGGCGCGGCTGGACGCCGAGTACGACGAGATGCGCCGCCGGGCGTCCGTCGCGGCCTCCCTCGTCTACTACGAGGACGAGCGGATCCGGCTGGACGGGCTCGCGGACGACGAGGCGACCTCGGGAACCCCGCAGGTCCTGGTGGTCGAGGGCCGCCCCGGCGGTGCACCGGTCACCGTCTTCCGGGGGCGTACCGCGCGGTTCGCCGTGGGCGCCGGGACGCTCGGGGCGGTGACCCGTTCGGCGATGGACGAGGAAGGGCCGGTACGGGCCGAGGCGCGCGACCGCACGGGAGAGCCCGTCCGTCTGCTGGCCGTGCCCTTCTACCACGACGCCACCGACGAGGTGGCGGGCGCGGCCGTCGCGGTCGGCGATCCGGAGCGCGGGGCGGCCGAGCACCGCAGTCTGGTCCTCTCCCTCGTCGTCGGGGCCGGTGCGCTGGCCGCACTGGCCGCGCTGACCGGGCATGTCCTCTCCGGACGGAGTATGCGGCCGGCCTGGGAGGCACTGGAGCAGCAGGAACGGCTGCTGGCCGACGCGGCGCACGAGTTGCGGACCCCGGTCGCGGTGATGCGCGGATCGGTGGAGGTGGCCGCCGGGGCTCCGGGCGGGCTGGAGGCGCAGCTGCCCCGGATCCGGCGGGCGGCGGACCGGATGGCCGATGTCGTGGAGAACCTGCTGACCCGGGGGCGGCTGGAGGCCGCCGTGGACGTCGTGCGGGCGGAGCCGCTGCGCCTGGACCAGCTCGTCGAGGAGGTGTGCGCGGAACTGCCGGAGGGCGGGCACGGGCTGGAGTCGCTGCTGGAGGAGTCGGTGGTCGAGGCGGACGCGGCGCTGGTGCGGATCGCTGTGCGCAACCTCCTGGACAACGCCGTGCGCCACGGCCGGGCCCCCGGGGCGCCGGACGGGGCCGATCTGCTGGTGTCCGTACGCGGACCGGAGGTGCGGGTCGCCGACCGGGGCCCGGGGGTGGCTCCGGCCCGGCTGCCGGAGCTGATGGAGCGGTTCAGCTCGCCGGGCGGGGGAACGGGGATCGGCCTCTCGCTGGTACGGCGGATCGCGGAGGCCCACCGGGGGTCACTGACCGTCCGGGCGCGCCCCGGCGGCGGCGCGGAGTTCGTCCTGCGTCTCGCGCCCGCCCGGTCGCGGCGCGGCTTCGGCCGGGCGCTCACGATTCGCTCATGATCGGCCGTCCATGATGTGGGGGAAGGTTCCGAAGCCCACGCACGGGAGTCACGCATGTCCCAGCACGCCGTCCGTACGTTCCTCCGCCGCCGAAGCACGCTCGCCGGTCTGGCCGGCGGTGTCGCGATCGCGACGGGAGCGGGACTGCTGCTGTCCAACGCCTTCGCCTCGGGGTCAGCGCCCGAGGTCGTGCCGCCCGAGGCCGACGTGACCTTCGACTACCAGATCGGCGGCGCGTACGCCCCGCCCGCCGGGGTCGGGGCGGTCTCCCGCGACCGGGGCGACGAGCCGGCCGAGGGCCTGTACAACGTCTGTTACGTCAACGCCTTCCAGACCCAGCCCGACGCGTTGGACCGGTGGGAGAAGGACAACCCCGATCTGCTGCTGCGCGACGGCGACCTGGTCAATGACGAGGAGTGGGGCGAGGCGCTGCTCGACACCTCGACCGCGGAGAAGCGCACCCGGCTGGCGGACATCGTCGGGGGCTGGGTCGACGGCTGCGCGAAGTCCGGTTTCCAGGCGGTGGAGCCGGACAACCTGGACTCCTACGAGCGGTCGAAAGGCCTGCTGACCCGGGCGCACAACGCGGCGTTCGCGAAGCTCCTGGCCGACCGGGCGCACGCCGCCGGGCTGGCGATCGGCCAGAAGAACACCACCGATCTGCTGGAGCAGCGGGGGACGATCGGGTTCGACTTCGCCGTCGCCGAGGAGTGCGGCCGGTACGGCGAGTGCGAAGAATACGCCTCCGCGTACGGCGACCGGGTGTTCGTCGTCGAGTACACCGAAGACGACTACGCGAAGGCGTGTGCGTCCGTGGGGGCGAAGGTCTCGGTGGTGCGCCGGGATCTCGACGTCCGGCCGGCCGGACGGCCCGGATACGTGTTCCGTACCTGCTGAAGGGCGCTTCCCGGGGCGGGCGCGCTCGGGGGGCGTCCGGCGGGTGGACTCAGAGGGCGTCCGGCTGGTGGGCGCAGACGGTGAAGATGCCGCCGTGGGGGTCCCTGATCACCACTTCGGTTCCGTCGGCGGGCGAGTCCGCCAACGGTCCCACCGCACCGCCCGCCGCGCGGGCCGCCTCGGTGGCCGCTTCCAGGTCCGCGACCGGGAACCGGACGTGCCAGCGCGGGCGCAGCCGGGGGTCGGGCGAAGAGGCGTCGCCGCCTCCGCGCAGCGTGGCCACGGTGCGGCCGCCCTGCCGTACGACGACCGCGTCCTGTTCGTACGCGTAGCCGACCTCGCAGCCGCCGGGTTCCTCGGAGGCCCAGCCGAACACCTCGGCATAGAAGATCGCGCAGTCGAAGGCGTGGCTCGTCCGCAGTTCGATGGAGGCGGGCGGCTTGTCGCGGCCGAACGACCAGGGCGGGGTCCGGCCTTCCCAGAAGCCGAATCCGGCCCCTTCCCGGTCGGCGGCCACGGCCCCCCGCCCGGGGCCCAGCCGGATCGGGCCGACGGCGATGGTGCCACCCCGTTCCCGGACCCGGGCCGCTGTAGCGTCCGCGTCATCGACGGCGAAGTACGGGGTCCAGGAGACGGCGTTGGGCAGACCGGGGGCGATCCGGGCGATCCCCGCGACCGGCAGGGCGTCGAGGTGGGCGACGGTGAAGCCCTCGCCGAGGGTGCCGGAGCGGAAGGTCCACCCGAGGACGGTCCCGTAGAAGTCCTGGGCGGCCCGTACGTCCGGGGTCATGAGACTGACCCAGCACGGAACCCCGTGCACCGGGGTGCTCTGCTCTGCCGCGGTCATCGGGATCGTCTCCTCGTCCCCGGTGGTAGCCGCCGGACGCGGACGCCGGTCCGGCGGGTGAGCCTGCTGGTCACCGGCCGCCACAGGCCGGTGCGCTCCGTGGCGTCGGGCGTCCCTGGAACGGCACGCCTCCATACCTACGCCGCCGGGGTCGCCGCCGCCACCCGGGCCGCGTCCCGGAACGGTGTGGTGCACACACCCGGTGCGCACACCCGGACCGCCCCTGGGCGGGGATCGTGTGTCAGTGCCCGGTGGCAGACTGCCCCCATGACCGACTCGCGGCCGAAGGCTGATCTCCAGCACTATCTGCAGTCCGCTCGCGACGCCCTGCTCTGGAAGCTCGAAGGGCTCTCCGAGTACGACGTCCGGCGCCCTCTGACGCCGACCGGCACCAATCTCCTCGGACTGGTCAAGCACGCCGCCGGGGTGGAGCTGGGCTACTTCGGCGAGACGTTCCGTCGGCCGTTCGGCGAGACGCCGCCCGCCTTCGGGGACGACGCCGAGGCGAACCAGGACATGTGGGCGACCGCCGACGAGTCGCGCGAGGACATCCTCGCCCTCTACCGCCGGGTGGCGGAGCACGCGGACGCCACGATCGCCGAGCTGCCGCTCGACGCGGTCGGGCACGTCCGGTGGTGGCCCGGCGAGCGGAGCCGCGTGACGCTGCACCAGATCCTGATCCATGTGATCGCCGACCTCCAGCGGCACGCGGGCCACGCCGACATCGTCCGGGAGCTCGTCGACGGGACGGTCGGACTGCGGTCCGGCACCGACAACATGCCGCCGGGCGACCGCGCCTGGTGGGAGGGGTACCGGCAGCGACTGGAGCAGGTGGCGCGGGAGGCCGGGTAGCCGTTCCTCCCCCGGTTCCGTCGCCCGTTCAGCGTCCGGCGAGCGCCGCGGGTTCGCCGAGCCGGTGTGCGGCGGTGCGCCAGGCCGCGGTGACGGCTTCTCGGGCCGTGGCGGTCGCCGCCCCGACATCCGGCGGGAGACGCAGCGGGGCGCCGACGTGGACGTGGAGCCGGGGGCGGCGAGCCGGAGCGGTGAGGAGCCCGGAGATCTGCTTGACGCACGAACCCGAAGTCACGCGGCGGGCTCCCGCCTGGCCGAGCGGGACGACGGGCGCTCCGGACACGTGAGCGAGACGGGCCAGGCCGCTGCGGAAGCCCTCCGGCGGAGCCTCCGCCGCGTCCGTGCGGCAGGGCAGCCGTCCTTCGCCGTAGATGAGCAGCTGACGGCCGTCCCCGAGCGCGGCGGCCGCCGCGTCGAGGGCGGCCGCGGCCCGGTCGGTGTTCCGGTGCACGGGCACGTGGCCGCCGCGTTCCAGGAGCCGGCCGAGGACCGGTATGCGCCACAGCCCCGCGGTGGCCATGACGACGGGTTCGACGCCGAGGCGCAGCAGTGCGGCAAGGACGATGCCCGGGTCGGCCAGGGAGGTGTGGTTGGCGACGATGATACTGCCGGCGGCCGGAGCCGTGGCGTGGTCGGACGTGACCGTGAGTCGTCCGAGCGAGGGGACGACGGCGGCGGCGATGCGGCTGAGCACGGTTCTCCCGGGGTTCGGCGGGCGGGGCCGTCGTGGTGACGGCGGTGCGGGCTCCGCCTCTCCCGGCCTCGCCCGCCACACCCTCATCGTCGTGGCGGCCGGGGCGCGGGGCCTGAGTGCCGGTACTCAGGCCCCCTGGTCGATCGCCCCCGGATCGGGACGTCCCGGGCTGCCGGGACGCCCCGGACCGTGTGCCGTACCGGTTCAGAGGGCGAGCCACACCGCCGTGTCCCGGGGCAGCCGGCCTTCGGCGTCCAGGGGGCCGCTGGTGAGGAGGACCCCGGTGGGGGCGGGGAGCCGCGCGGGTTCCTCGTCGAGGTTGACGGCGCAGACCAGGCCCTCACCGCGGGCGAACATCAGGAGGCCGGGCTTCTCGCTCAGCCAGCGCAGCGGTTCGGTGTGCAGCGCTGTCAGAGTGCGCCGCAGCCGCAGGGCCTCGCGGTAGAGGGCCAGCATGGAGTGGGGGTCCTGTGCCTGGAGGTCGGCCGCGCGGCCCGGCCAGTCGGCGGGGAGCGGGAGCCAGGGTTCGACGGTGGAGCCGAAACCGGCGAACGGTTCGCCGGCCGCCCAGGGCAGCGGGGTGCGGCAGCCGTCGCGGCCGGGGGCCCGGCCCTGGGAGCGGAAGTACATGGGGTCCTGGATGCGGTCCAGCGGTACGTCGGCCTCGGGCAGGCCCAGTTCCTCGCCCTGGAAGAGGTAGACGGAGCCGGGCAGGGCGAGCGAGAGGAGGGCGGCGGCGCGGGCGCGGCGGGTGCCCAGCTCCAGGTCGCTGGGGACGCCGAACGCCTTGGCCGTGAAGGCGAAACCGGTGTCCTCGCGGCCGTAGCGGGTGACGGTGCGGGTGACGTCGTGGTTGCAGAGGACCCAGGTGGCGGGCGCGCCGACGGGGGCGTGTTCGGCGAGGGTCTCGTCGATGGCGCGGCGCAGCAGTGCGCCGTCCCAGGGGCAGCTGAGGAAAGTGAAGTTGAAGGCGGTGTGCAGTTCGTCGGGGCGGAGGTAGCGGGCGAAGCGCTCCGAGTCGGGCAGCCACACCTCGCCGACGAAGATGCCGCCGAAGGTGTCGGCAATGGCCCGCCAGCCCCGGTAGATGTCGTGCAGCTCGTCCCGGTCGATGTACGGGTGGGGCCCCGGGTGCCCGTCGAGGTCCGGGAGCGCCGGGTCCTTGGCGACGAGGGCGGCGGAGTCGATGCGCACCCCGGCGACGCCGCGTTCGAACCAGAAGCGCAGGACGTCCTCGTGCTCCTGGCGTACGGCCGGGTGCGCCCAGTTGAGGTCGGGCTGTTCGGTGGCGAAGAGGTGGAGGTACCACTCGCCGTCCTCGACACGGGTCCAGGGCACCCCGCCGAACTCGCTCTCCCAGTCGTTGGGGGGCAGTTCGCCGTGTTCGCCGCGGCCGGAACGGAAGTGGAAGAGTTCGCGCTCCGCGCTGCCGGGGCCCGCCGCCAGGGCGGCCTTGAACCAGACGTGCTGGTCGGAGACGTGGTTGGGAACGATGTCGATGATGGTCCGGATCCCCGCCTCGCGGGCTTCCGCGATGAGCTTCTCGGCTTCCGCGAGGTCGCCGAAGGAGGGGTCGATGGCCCGGTAGTCGGCCACGTCGTACCCGCCGTCCGCCATCGGGGACAGATACCACGGGGTGAACCACAGGGCGTCGACGCCGAGTTCGGCCAGGTAGGGCAGCCGGGACCGTACGCCCGTCAGATCGCCGGTGCCGTCGCCGTCGCCGTCGGCGAAGCTGCGGACGTAGACCTGGTAAATGACGGCCGAGCGCCACCAGTCGTCGGCGGCAAGCTGGCTGCCTTCCATAAGGCGGGTTCCTTTCGGGCGGGGCGCGGTCGCCGGCGGGGTGTGGGCCGGTCCGCGCAACAGAGGGCGGGAGGTTCTGACGCCGCCGCCCCGGAGCGGGGCGGGAAGGCCGGGGGCGGCGGCGGGTCCGGGTGGGCGGCACAGGTGGTGCCGTCCGGCGCGGTCAGCCTTTTGTGCTGCCGGCGCTGATTCCGGCGATGATGTGCCGCTGGAAGACCAGGAACATGAGGACCATCGGGATGCTCGCGATGACCATGGCCCCGATCAGGACGGTCAGCGGGACGTTCTGCGAGAGCTGCACCAGTGCCACGCTGATCGGCTGCTTGTCGGTGTCGGAGAAGACCATCAGGGGCCAGAGGAAGTCCTGCCACACGGCGACCAGCGCGAAGATCGACACGACGCCGAGGACGGGTCTCGACAGGGGCAGGACGATGGACCACAGGGTGCGGAGCTTGCCCGCCCCGTCGATCTCGGCGGCTTCCAGGACGTCGCGCGGGATCTGGTCGAAAAACCGTTTGAGCAGGTAGAGGTTGAAGGCGTTCGCGACGGCCGGCAGCCAGATGGCCAGCGGATCGTTCAGCAGGTTGACGTGGATCAGCGGCATGTCCGCGATGGTGAGGTACTTCGGTACGACGAGGGCCTGCACGGGGACCATGAGGGTGGCGAGGATGCCGCCGAGGATGATGTTGCCGAAGGCGGGCTTGAGCTTGGACAGGGCGTAGGCGGCGGCCGTGCAGAAGACGATCTGGAGCACCCAGGCGCCGGTCGCCTGGACGACCGTGTTCCACAGGTGGGTCGGCAGCCGCATGAGGTCCCAGGCGTCGGTGTAGCCGCTCACCCGCCACTGCTCGGGGACGAGGGTGGGCGGGGTGCGCACCACTTCCTCGGGCGGTTTCATCGCGCCCGTGACCATCCAGTAGACGGGGAAGAGGAACGCGAACGCGAAGAGCAGGACGACGAGGGTGAACACCGACCAGTAGGCGACCTTGCCGCGGCGTCCGGCGAGTGCCAGCGGCGAGATGACGGTACGTGACGACCGCTCGGCCGGGGCGTCGCCGGACTTCCTGGCGCGGACGGTGGGCGGTTTCTGTACCGGGGGCGGAGCTGTCTGTGTCATGGCGGGCGACGCTCCTCTCAGTCGGTGCGGGTGAGTCGCAGATACAGGGCGGAGAAGGCGCTGAGCACCAGCAGGAGCATCACGCTGAGGGCGGACGCGCCGCCGAAGTCGTTGTAGAGGAAGGCGTACTTGTAGATCAGGTAGAGCACCGTGACGGTGGAGTTCTCCGGGCCGCCGCCGGTGATGACGAACGGTTCGGTGAACACCTGCATCGTCGCGATGACCTGGAGGAGCATCAGCATCAGGATGATGAAGCGGGTCTGCGGGATCGTGACGTGCCGGACGCGCTGCCAGACGGACGCGCCGTCCAGCTCGGCGGCCTCGTACAGCTCGCCGGGAATGCCCTGGAGGGCGGCGAGGTAGATGAGGACGGTGCCGCCCATGTTGGCCCAGGTGGCGACGGCGACGAGCGAGACGAGCGCGGTGTCGGCGCCGTTGGTCCAGTTCGACGTCGGCAGGTGGAGGAAGCCGAGCACCTCGTTGGCCAGGCCCGCGCCCGGATCGTAGAACCACTTCCACAGCAGGGCACTGACCACCGGCGGGATCATCACGGGAAGGTAGACGACGACCCGGAAGAAGGCTTTGGCGTGCCGCAGTTCGTTGAGGACGAGGGCCATGACGAACGGGATGGCGAACCCGATGACCAGGGCGAGCACGGTGAAGGTGAGGGTGTTGCGCCAGGCGGCGGCGAACTCGGGGTCCTGGAAGACGCGGGAGAAGTTCGCGGTGCCGACCCATTCGGGGTCGGAGCCGGGGGTGTACTTCTGGAACGCGATGATCACCGACCGGACGGCCGGGTACCAGGAGAACAGGATGAAGCAGAGCAGGCCGCCGATCAGGAACCCGTAGGCGGTGGCCTGGTCGGCGATCTTCCTGCGCAGCGGGCCGAGGGGCCCGCGGCCCGCCCTGCTCGCGTCTCCCGGGGGAGGCGTCGTGCCGGCGGACCGCGGCCTCGCGGGCGGTGCGGGTGGGGACGTGGTCTTCATGCCTCTCTCAGCCCCGGGCCAGGATTCCGTCGATCTTGGACTGGGCGTCCTCCAGCAGGGCGTCGATGTCCGCGTCCTTCTTCGTCAGGACCGCCGAGACGGCGCCGTCGAGGACCGCGTAGATCTGCTGGCCGTGCTTGGGCTCCAGCTTCATGTCGAGCTGCTGGCCGCCGTCGATGAAGGCCCGGTAGTTCTCGACCGGGACGTTGGCGGACGCCTTCTTCAGCTCCTGGTCCTTGGCGTCGGTCGCGCCGGTGAACAGGCGCGGCTCGGGCAGACCGACCGGGGACTTGTCCTCGGCGGCGCGGGCGTAGTTGTTCATGAAGCCCTGGCCCGGGGTGAGGAAGGTCCACTCCAGCCACTTGAGGCCGGCCTTGATCTGCTCCGGGGAGGCCTTCTTGTTGAACATGTAGCCGTCGCCGCCCATGAGGGTGCCCTTGCCGCCGGGCATCGGGGCGAAGGCGAGGTCCTCGTACGCGCCGCCGGCCTCCTTGACGATGCGCGGGACGTTGTCGGGCGCGGCCAGGTACATGCCGAGCTTGCCGGAGCCCATCATCTGGAGGGTGTCGTTGATGATGAGCAGCTGCTTGGCGCCCATGGAGTTGTCGCGCCAGCGCATGTCCTTGAGGTTCTGCAGGACGGCCTTGCCCTCGGGGGTGTCGACCGTGGCCTTCTTGCCGTCCTCGCTGACGACCGCGCCGCCCTGGGAGTAGATCGAGGCGGTGAAGTGCCACCCGCCCTGGTTCTGGGCGCTGTACTCGGCGAAGCCGACGGTGCCGTCGCCGAGGGCGGCGATCTTCTTGGCCGCGGCCTGGACCTCTTCCCAGGTGGCCGGCGGCTTGTCCGGATCGAGACCGGCCTTGACGAAGAGCGGCTTGCTGTAGAGCAGGCCCATGGAGTAGTTGGTGCGCGGGATGCCGTAGATCTTGCCGTCGACGGTGTAGGCGTCGCGCAGGGGCTGGGCTATGTCCTTGTACGCCTTGAGGTCCTTGACGTACTCGGTGATGTCCGCGGCCTGGTTGATGGAGACGACGCGCTCGGTGTCGGTGAAGTACGTGTAGAAGACGTCTTCCATCTGGCCGCCGGCCAGCTTCGCGTCGAAAGTCTTGGGGTCCTGGCAGGGGAAGGCGTCGTGCGCGGTGACGTCGATGTCGGGGTTCTGCTTCTCGAACGTCTTGACGTCCTCGTCGAACCGCTTGTGGTCGATCTTCGCACTCGGCTGGGGCCAGCAGTTGACCGTGATGCGCGTCTTGCCGTCCGCGGCACTGTCACTCTCGGAACTGCAGGCGGCCAGGCCGGTGATGGTCAGTGCGGCGGCGACGGCGGTGACGCAGGTACGACGAAGAACAGAACTTCTCATCGGTGGACCCCTCTAGGGCAGGAGTGCGGGAAGCCCACAGCCCCGAGCTGTGCGGCGAGCCACACTCAACCACCGCCGACGAATGTCCGCAAGATGTCACGTTGATTTCGTAAATCTTTGACAGCCCTTGCCCGCTACGGGCCCCACAGACGGACGAAACCGCGAGAACCATGGAGGCGGAACCCCGCACGAGAGGCCCCCGGTGGGCCGCGGGCGCTGCGCGGGACCGTGACAGGGCCGGGCCGTCGCCCACACGGAAGCGGACGGACGGCCCGAGCCCCGGAGCGTGGGAGGTGCGGCAGTCCCCGGCGGTGACGTACGGCGGGGCGCATGACGCCCGCGAGGGATGCCCACGAGCGCGGGTAGGGGCGAGAGGGCGTGGGCCACCATGGGAAACGGGCGAGGAACCGCCCGGTGGGCGGAGGCCCGGCCGGCGACGCGCACGGTGTCTGCCCTGTGCCCCATCGCCCCTCGACGGCCGGCTGGGAGCGCTCTCCACGCGACTGTGTGGACCGCTCACCGAAGCACGGCCGCCGGACGGTCGCGACGGGGTGGGCCGGGGGCCGCGGTGGCATCGGGCGCGATGTCGGACGCCCGGCCTACCGCAGCCTCACCCGCTTTCACTGACGACGACTCTTCAGCAAACCATCGCGTCACGAACGCAAGAATATGGCAATAGTTGCAGGACGTTTATCGTCCCGTGATGGACATGGCCGCCGCAAGGCGGCTGCGACCGGGAGTTCCGGCCTATGGGCCCCGCGAGGCCCTAGCGTGCTGCGGCGGCCGTCCGCACCGTGCCGAAGTCAATGGCTCGGTCGGCCTCGCGCAGCACCTCTTCGGCCACTCTGCGCACTTCGGCGGGCACATCGCCGTGCTCCTCCACGAGGCCGGCGTAGATCGGTGCTTCGGTGCTGTCTGCGGAACTCATACGATTTTTTCCCCGGGGGTCTGGTGCGAAAAGCCCCTGCCGGTCGGCGGAGGCGGGGGCGAGTGTACGTGGTGGGTGGCGGCGGCCGCGATTCCATTCCGGCGCGCGGACCCTGTCGCACCTGCTGGAACAACGCCCCGCCCCGTCCTCGGAGAGCGCGGGCGGCGGCTCTGTCACCGCCTGCGACGGTCGGCACCGAGGTGCTGTACGGGAAAGCCCGCGCGGGCGGCGAGCCCGGTCAGCTCGTCGGCACGGGCCGCCCGCAGGCCCACCACCGGATAGCAGTCGGATGCGATGTCGAGGACGGCCGGCGCCGCACCGATCTCCCGGTAACGGCGTCCGCAGGCGTGCAGGAACTTCGCGGTCGGCAGGAGCGTCTCCTCGGCCTCGAAGAGCACCCACGGATCAACGGAGGGCCTCGATTCCAGCTTCCGCAGCTGGGCCCGGATCTCCTGCGCGTCCTCCTTCCAGTCGAACTCCGCGAGCAGACCGTGTGCGCCGAGCGCGTCGATGAGCGCGATCCAGGCGAGGTTCTCCACCGGCTCGTCGATCCCCCGCCCCTCCAGGCGGTCCCCGAAGGCGCTCACGTAGTCGTGCGGGCTGTCGTGGGCGCGCAGCGCCTCCTCGGCCACGGCGGGGTGCGCAGGGGCGAGCAGTGAGGCGATCGCGGCCAGGGCCGCGCGGATCGCGTCGGCGTCGTGCGGGTCGGACGTGGCGTGCACTCCTCAAGGGCGTCTGAGAGCACCGGAAGGCGCGGGGCGGGACCGGGAGGCGGGGCGCCGGGCTGGGACGGCCGCCGGGGCGCGGGGTCGGGACGTGCTCTAGGCCGTCTCCGCCGAGCGCCGCCGCCGGGCCTCGGGCAGGGGCCGGTGGCCCTCGGTCCACTCGTTGACCCAGCCGCAGCCCGAACAGGCGTACCGCCCGTCGAGACCCGCGATCAGGGTGCCGCAACGCGCGCATCCGATGTAGGTGATCTCCGGGTGCTCCGTGGCCGCTTCGTCCGGGGAGCGCCCCTCCGGGCGCGGCGAGGCCGTCATCGTCGGGCGTCCGTTCCCGCGGCGTCCAGCAGGATGCGGGCGAGCTCGGCCGGCTGCGAGAACATCGGCCAGTGGCCGGTGTCCATCGTGACCAGCCGCCACCGCTCGCCCGCCAGCAGCTCGGCCACCTCGGGGCTCGGCTCGGGCCAGTCGAGCAGGCATTTGACGTAGGTCGCGGGCAGCAGGCCCAGGGGACGGGCCAGAACGGCGGGATCGGTGAGCGTGGCGCCGGGGTGGGGGGTCGAGCCGTCGAGGAACCGGGCGAGCTGTTCCTCGGTGAGGCCCTGGTCCGCGCAGTCGGCAGCGGCCGGCGGCGGCCAGAAGCCCCCGTTGGCGGCGATGGCGGCCTCGACGCCGGCCCGGCCGTCCGGCCAGCCGGAGACGAAGGACTCGCCGTCGGCCGGAACGCTGGAGTCGACGAACACGACGCGGGCGAGCCGGTCGCCGATCCGCTCGGCAGCCTGCCCGACCGGAATGCCCGCGTAGCTGTGGCCGACCAGCACCACGTCACGCAGGTCCGGACGCTCGACCGCGTCGACGATGTCCTGGACGTGGGTCTGCTGCCCGGCCGCCGCTTCCTGTCTGTCCGCGAGGCCCGAAAGGGTCAGCGGGTGGACCCCGTGACCGGCCGCGCGCAGGCCGGGCTCCACGTCGCGCCACGCCCACGAGCCGAGCCAGGCCCCTGCCACCAGTACGAATTGCGTCATGCGAGCAACGTAGCGCAGGGGTACGACAGAGCCTCCCGGTCGACGTTCCGTCAGCCGACGTTCCGTCAGCCGACGGCGCTTCACTGTCTTCGCAGCACCGGATCGGGGGGCGGGACGCAGGCACACCACCCCTTTCGATCCAGGTCACTTGCCCATCGAACAGGATGCATTGTCGGCCGTTTCTGACTGCTTTTCGCTATGAACAGAGGCAGTGTGCCGCGGCGAGGCAGGATGTCCCCGTGATGGGCAACCTCCCCGTCGTGACGACCAGCTTCGTCGGACGCGACAACGAACTGGTCGGCGTCGAACGGGCACTTCGAGAGCATCGGCTGGTCACGCTCACCGGCCCCGGCGGGGTCGGCAAGAGCCGACTCGCCCTGCGCACCGCCGAGCGTGCCCGGGACCGCTACGCCGACGGCGTCTGGTGGGCCGACCTCTCCCATCTGCACGACGAGCAACTGCTCGCCACCACGGTCTGCGACGGCGTCGGGCTTCTGGACCACAGCCCCCGCCGGCCCGTGGCCGCGCTCGCTGAATGGCTGTCCGGTCGGCGGCTGCTCCTCGTTCTCGACTGCTGCGAGCGGATCGTCGGCCCCTGCGGGCAGCTCGTGACCGAACTGCTCGCCTCGGCCCCGGGGCTGACGGTCCTGACCACCAGCAGGGAGCCGCTGGGCGCGGCGCACGAGAAGTGCGTCGAGGTGCCCCCGCTCTCCTCGGGCGACGACGGTGACGAGGCCGTCCGGCTCTTCCACGAGCGCGCGGCCGCCGTCGCCCCGGCCCTCTCCCTCGACACCCCCGGGAGCGCGGCCGCCGTCGCCGAGATCTGTCGTCGGCTCGACGGCATACCGCTCGCCGTCGAACTCGCCTGCGCCCAGCTCCGCGAGAGCAGCGCGCAGGAGATCACCGGACGGCTGGCCTCCCGTATGGAGGAGCTCACCGACGACACCGTCTGGCCCCGCCGCCACCGGGCCCTGCGCACCACCATCGGCTGGAGCCACGAGCTCTGCGCACCGCTGGAGCGGCTGTTGTGGGCGCGGCTCTCCGTCTTCCGCGGCGTCATCACCACTCCGGACGCGGAGGCGGTGTGCGCCGGCGGACCGCTGGACGCCGTGGCCATCGCCCCGGCCCTGGAACGGCTGGCCGACCAGTCCGTGCTCCGGCGGACCGGAGACGGCTACCGCATGCTGGACACGCTGCGCGAGTACGGGGCGATGTGGCTGGCCGAGCTGGCGGAGGACGCGCTCCTCGCGGACCGGCACGCCCGGCACTTCGCCCATGTCGCCGTCCAGGCGTACGCGGGCTGGCTCGGGCCGTCGCAGGTCCTCTGGTACCACCGGATCGCCGACACCCACGCGGACCTGTGCGCGGCCCTGGACCATCTGCTGGCCGAGGACCCGGAGATGGCGATGGAGATGGCCGGGTGCGCGGGACTCTTCTGGAGCTGCTGCGGCCATCTGCACCAGGCCCGTACGTATCTGGAGCGGGTACTCGCCCTGCCCCTCTCCGCCGGTCCTCACCGCACCCGGGCACTGTGGGCCCTGGGTATCACGCTGACCCTGCAGGGCGACCACGAGGCGGCGCGCCGCACCGGCGAGGAGTGCCGGCACGCCGCACACCGCGACGAGGGCCCGGAGGCGGTGCTGCTCGCGGCCCACTCCATGAGCTTCACGTACCTGATGATGGGTCAGCCGCTCACCGCGTACGCCGTCAGCGACGGCGCGCTGAGCCACCATGACGGCGACCCCGCCGACGCTCCCTCACAGCTGCGCTGCCGGGTGATACGCCTGTTCGCCCTGTCCGCGCTCGGCCGACTCGACGAGGCGTACGAGGAGGCCATGCGGCTCCAGCGGATCAGCCTGCGGTTCGGCGAGCACTGGGCACGGGCGTACGCCGATCACCAACTCGCCCTCATCCACCTGCTCCAGGGCCGCCCCCGTCATGCCGAGAGCCACGCGCGCGCGATGCTCGCGAGCAAGCACGAGCTCCACGACAGCCTCGGCATAGCGCTCGGCCTCGATCTGCTCGCCGGATCCATCGCCGCCCAGGGGAACGGAGTGGCCGCGGCCCGTGCCTCCGGTACCGGACACACGTACTGGCGCATGATCGGCCACCCCCACCGGGGCACCCCGGAACTCGGGGCGATCCGCGAGCAGTGGGAACTCCGGGCCCGGCAGGTCGCGGGCGACTCGGCGTACGAGAAGGCCTACCAGGCTGCCTCGGCCGACGACGCCGAACGCGGTCTGGCCCACGCCCTGGAGCGCGGACATCCCGGATAGCCCGAGCCGCCCGGACCCCGGATGCAGGATGCAGGTGCTGGACACCGAACACCCCGACGGGACACCACTTAGCATCCCCGTATGACGTCCATCAACAGGCTCCGTCCCGACCACGCCGAGGCTCTGCTCGCCTTCGAGCGAGAGAACCGGGCCTACTTCGCCGCGTCCATTCCCGACCGGGGCGACGACTACTTCGCCGCGTTCGCCGAGCGGCACCGTGAGCTGCTCGCCGACCAGGACGCGGGGCTGCTCCACTTCCACGTCATCGAGGACGACGACGGCGGCGTCCTGGGCCGGATCAACCTCGTCGAGGTGCGGGAGGGTTCGGCCGAGCTGGGCTATCGCATAGCGGAGAAGGCCGCGGGACGCGGGCTGGCCACCTGGGCGGTCCAGCAGGTCTGCGTCCTGGCGGTCCGGGAGTACGGGCTCACCGAACTGCGCGCGGAGACGACGCTGGACAACACGGGATCGCGCGCGGTGCTGGCGCGGTCGGGGTTCGAGCCGCTGGAGGACGTCATGTTCGGCGACCGTCCCGGGCGGCGGTACGTCCTGGAGCTGAGCGGGGGCGCTCCCCCGGCCCACTGAGCGGCACGGCTGAAGGAAGCGGGGGCCGGTAGCGGTCGGGTGACCGGCGCTGCCCGGTGTCGGCGGTGTGGCGGGGATCGGCCGGATGGTCCACCTCGGGGGCAAGCCTCGTCCGGCCGCCCGATGCTGGGGCTCGCGGGTGCGGACGCCACCGCTCCGCCCGACGCCCACCGCCTCCAGGAGGCCCCGTGTCCGTACCTTCTCGCCCTGATGCCCCGCTCCCCCGCCCCCGTAGTCGGTCCCGGCGGCGAAGAGCCGTCGTCGCGGCCCTGGCGGCCGCATCGCTCGCCGGGCTCATGTCCGGCCCGGCCCACGCAGGCGGGGACGGCGGCGACGGCCCGCACGGGCCGGTCGACCCCGAGCTGCGGCGGGGGCTCCAGGCGCTCGTGGACACTCCGGGAGGGCCGCCCGGCGCCATCGCCGTCCTCACGGCGGGCGACCGGAGCGAGGTGTACCGGGCGGGTACGTCGCAGCTCGGTACCGGGCGTCCGCCCAGGACCACCGACCACATGCGGATCGCCAGCACGGCGAAGGCCTTCAGCGGCTCGGTCGCCCTGCAACTGGCCGAGCGGGGCGCCCTCCGACTCGACGACACACTCGGCCGGCGGCTGCCCCGGCTCCCCGCCGCCTGGCACCGGGTGACGCTCCGCCAGCTCCTCAACCACACCAGCGGGCTGCCCGACTACACCGAGGCCCCGACCTTCATCGCCGAGCTGACGGCCGACCCACGCCGACGCTTCGACTCGCGCCGCCTGCTGGACTACGTCGCCGGGGACCCGCTGCGGTTCGAGCCGGGCTCGGCGTACCACTACTCCAACTCCGACAACATCGCCGTGGCGCTGATGGCCGAGGCAGTCACCGGACAGCGGTACGAGAAGCTCCTCGCCGAGTTCGTGTACCGGCCGCTCGCCCTGCGCGACACCAGCCTCCCGCAGGGCTACCGGCTGCCCGAACCCTATCTGCACGGCTATGCGGTGGACCCTCCGGACGCACCCGAGGACGTCAGCACGGTACTCGGCGCGTCGGGCGTGTGGGCGTCGGGCGGCATCGTCTCCACCCCCCGGGACCTGGGGGCCTTCATCCGCGGCTACGCCGGAGGGCTGGGCCTCGGCCCCGAGGTCCGCCGGCAGCAGCTGTCCTTCGTGGAAGGCAGCTCCGAACCGGCCGGCCCGGGGCGCAACAGGGCCGGTCTCGCGGTGTTCTCGTACACGACGCGCTGCGGCACCGTGTACGGCCACACCGGTAACTTCCCCGGCTACACGCAGTTCGCCGCGGGGACCAAGGACGGCAAACGATCGCTGACCGTCTCCCTCACCTCCCAGGTGAACAGCTCGACGAACCCCCGGCTGCTGGCCGGGCTCCGCGAACTCCAGGAAGACTTCGTCTGCCGGCTGCTCGACCGCCGGAAGCCGGGAACCGCGCACGAGAGGCCATAGAAACGGAAGGGGTACGCCGGGCCTCCGGCGTACCCCTTCGCGGGTCAGACGGGGCGGCGGTCAGTCGTTGTCGGTCTCCTCGCGGACGATGGTGTCGTTCTTGGCGTCCACGTCGAAGGTCGTCTTCTTCCAGTCCGAGCCGACCACGTCGACCTGCCAGACGACGCCGCCACCCTCGTTGTCGTCGAGGCCGACGGAGGTCACCGTCCCCTTCTTCTTCTCGGTGGCGACCTTGGCGGCCTGCTGCGGGGTCTGGGTGGCCTGGGCGAGCCGGTCGGCCGTCTGCTTCTTGTCGTCCGCGTCCTGATCCGCGTCGACCCGGGCCTCGATCACCTTGCCGTCGACCGCGTTGATCCGGACGGTGTGGACCGTGCCGTCCTTCTCCGCGACCTCCGCGACCCAGACCGGGCCCTCGGAGCCCGGGCTCGCGCTCGGGCTGGACGTGCCGGTTCCGCTCGGGCTCGCGGTGCCGGTCGGGCTGGCCGAACCGGTCGGACTGGCGGAACCCGTGGGGCTGCCGGATCCCGTCGGGCTGGGGCTCTGGTCGTTGTCGTCGTCGTCCACACCCTCCAGGTCCAGATCGACCAGCTTGCCCCCGGCCACCTCGCCGGCGGCGGTGGTGGCGGCGTCGTCGAAGGTGACCTTCGTGGCGTCGAGCACCTTCTTCCGCTCCTGCTGGTCCTCGGTCAGCTGGGCACTGGCCGAGGGCGACGTCGTCTGCTTCTGCGGGACGACCTTCGCGGCTTCGGAGGTGGCCGCACTCGTCGCGCTGTCCGAGCTCTGACCGCATCCGGTCATCAGAACGGCCGTGGCGGCGGCCATGCCGAGGGCGCCGACCGTCTTGAGGGTGCGGGAACGGGAGGAGGCACTGTTCATTCGTCGAGGCTCAAGTCTCATGCACGCATGCCTAGCCCTCCGGGCCACCGGTCATGTTGTCCTACCGGGGAGTCACCCGATCGACCGGCCGGGTCCGCCCGTTGGCCGTCGCTCCCCGGGCGGTGCGCGCCGAGGTGCGGAACAATGGCGGCAGGGCCGTATTCTCCGCGCCCGGCCCGGAGGCCGTCATGGATCACATGGTGCACACCGAGTGTTACGAACTCATCTTCGAGCTGTCCGGAGCCGCGGACGACGTGGTCCGCGTACGGCTCACCGACCGGCTGGGGGCCGGCGGGTTCCCGGTGTACGAGGACGAGACGGGGATCGTGCGCGCCGAGATCAGCGACCGGGGCGAGGTCCGCATGCTCGCCAGCGGCGGCCACCAGGTCCCCGGCACTCCCCTGCTGGCCCGCCCCCTGAGCGAGGACACACCCCCAACGCCGTGACCGAACCCGCGGGGCGGGGCGCACCGTGCACGGTGCGCCCCGCCCCGCGATGCGCGCGCACCACGTCCGCGCGCGAGCTCACTCTTCCGTTCATGCCCACTCCTCGCCCGATTGTGTTTACAATCCCGCACCTCGGACGTAACCTGAGCACGAAACCACAGACTCGGGCATGAAACGGAAACGAAACCACATGTACGCACCGGAGCGTCAGCAGGAGATCCTCCGCCTCGCCCAGGAGAGCGGGCGGGTCGACGTGCTGTCCCTGGCCGAGGAGTTCCAGGTGACGGCCGAGACCGTCCGGCGCGACCTCAAGACCCTGGACCGGGCGGGGCTGCTGCGCCGGGTGCACGGTGGGGCGATCCCCGTCGGGCGGCTCGACTTCGAGCCCGACCTCGCCGAACGCGACGCCGTCGCCGCCGACGAGAAGGACCGCATCGCCCAGGCCGCCCTCGCCGAACTGCCCGCCGACGGCAATGTGATCGTGGACGCCGGGACGACGACCGCACGGCTCGCCGCCGCCGTACCGGTCGACGCGACGCTGACCGTGGTGACGCATGCCCTGCCGGTGGCCGCCCGTCTCGCCGACCACCCCGGCATCGCGCTGCATCTGGTGGGCGGCCGGGTCCGGCACCGCACCCGCGCGGCGGTCGACGCCTGGGCGCTGGGTTCGTACGCCGAGATCAACGCCGACGTGGTCTTCCTCGCCACCAACGGCTTCTCCCCCGACAGCGGCCTGACCACGCCCGACCTCGCCGAGGCCGCGGTGAAGCGGGCCGTGATCAAGGCGGCCCGCCGGGTCGTCCTGCTCGCCGACTCCGGCAAGTTCGGTCAGGAGCACTTCGCCCGCTTCGGCGATCTCACCGACGTGGACCTGCTCATCACCGACACGGGCCTCAGCCCCGACGACGCCCGCTCCATCGAGAGCCGGGGCACGGAAGTAGTACGCGCATGATCCTCACCGTCACCCCCAACCCCAGCCTGGACCGCACCTACGAGCTGCCCGGGCTGACCCGCGGCAGCGTGCTGCGTGCCACGGCGGACCGTGTCGATCCGGGCGGCAAGGGAGTCAACGTCTCCCGCGCGGTCGCGGCGGCGGGACACCGCACCCTCGCCGTCGCCCCGATGGGCGGCCCGGAGGGCGCGCTGCTCACCCGGCTGCTCGGCGACCTGGGCATCGAGGCGGTCGGCGTGCCGATCGCCGGGAACACCCGGATCAACGTCACACTCGTCGAACCCGACGGCACCCTTACCAAGGTCAACGCGGCGGGCCCCGAGCTGAGTCCGGCCGAGGCGGAGGACGTCCTGGAAGCGGTACGGGGCCACTCGGCCGCCGCCGACTGGGTCGCCTGCTGCGGGAGCCTGCCGCGCGGACTGCCGCCGCAGTGGTACGCGGAGCTGGTCGAGCGGAGCCACCGGGCCGGCGCGCGGATCGCGCTGGACACCTCCGGAGCGGCGCTGACCGCAGCCCTGGACCGGGGGCCGGACGTGATCAAGCCCAATGCCCAAGAGCTCGCCGAGGCCGTCGGCCGGCCGCTCGCCACGGTGGGCGACGCGCTGAAGGCCGCCGAGGAGCTGCGGGAGCGCGGGGCCAGGTCGGTGCTGGCGAGCCTGGGCGCCGACGGGCAGTTGCTCGTCGAGGCGTCGGGTGCGTACTTCGCCACCGCGCCGGTCGCCGCTGTGCGCAGCAATGTCGGCGCCGGGGACGCCTCCCTGGCCGGTTTTCTGGCAGCGGGCGGGCAGGGCCCGGAAGCTCTCACCTCGGCCGTCGCCCACGGTGCCGCGGCCGTGCAGCTGGCCGGAAGCCTCATGCCCACCCCGGCCGACCTGGATCTCCCGTCGGTCGTGACGACGTCCGACGTGCCGCTGGACCGCGCGCTGACGGAGCCCGCTCCATGACCCCGTACCGCCATCACCGTCCCCCGTACCGCCATTCGCCGCCGCAATTCCCACAACTCCCCTACAGGCCCCACCTGTACGAGTCCGCCGCCCCGTCCCCCCGAGCCGCCGCCCGGCGGTCCCCGAGCAAGGAGCACCGCGATGAGTGAGCTGATCACCGCGGAACTGGTCGACCTCGATCTGTCCGCCAACACGAAGGACGCCGCCGCGAGGTCGCTCGCCGAGCGGATGGTGGCCGCGCACCGCGTCACCGATCTCGAAGGCTTCCTGGCCGACGTCGCCGCCCGAGAGGCGCAGATGCCGACCGGCCTCGACGGCGGCATCGGCATCCCGCACTGCCGCAGCGAACACGTGAGCGCCCCGACGCTGGCCTTCGGGCGCAGCGGGGCGGGCATCGACTTCGGGGCGGCCGACGGTCCGGCCGACCTGATCTTCCTCATCGCGGCCCCGGCCGGGGCCGACGACGACCACCTCACCATCCTGTCGGGCCTGGCCCGCAGGCTGATGGACGCGGAGTTCACCGCCGCCCTGCGCGCCGGAACGGATCCGCGGACGGTGGCCGCGCTGATCCGGGGCGAGGAGCCGCCGAAGGAGAGCCAGGAGCAGGAACAGGAGCAGGAACAGGCGAAGACGGAGACGGAGACGGAAGCCGCAGTAGCCGCCGCGAGCACCCCCTTCCGGATCGTCGCCGTCACCTCCTGCCCCACCGGCATCGCCCACACCTACATGGCGGCCGAGTCCCTGGCCGCGGCGGGCCGCGCCGAGGGGGTCGAGGTGACCGTGGAGACCCAGGGTTCGGCCGGCTTCAAGAAGCTGGACCCCGCCGTCGTCGCGGCGGCGGACGCCGTGATCTGGGCGCACGACGTGGAGGTCCGGGAGAAGTCCCGCTTCCGCGGCAAGCCGCTGGTCGACGTCGGGGTCAAAGCGGGCATCAACCGGCCCGCCGAGCTGATCGCCGAGGCCCGCCGCAAGGCGGAGCGCGGGGAGATCGCCGCCGTGTCCGAGGACGGCGGCGGCGCGGACACCGGGGGCGGGCAGGAATCCTCTGCGGATCACGCGCACTTCGGCGTCCGGCTCCGTACGTATCTGATGTCCGGCGTGAGCTACATGGTGCCGTTCGTCGCGGCGGGCGGTCTTCTGATCGCCCTGTCGTTCGCCATCGGCGGCTACGAGATAGCGAGCGCCAAGTCGGTCGCCGACCACTTCGTCTGGGGTGAGGCGGACAGCTGGGCCGCGCTGCTCAACCAGATCGGCTCGGCGGCCTTCGGGTTCCTGGTCCCGGTGCTGGCCGGGTACATCGCGTACGGGATGGCGGACCGGCCGGCGCTGGTGCCCGGGTTCGTCGGCGGGGCCATCGCGCTCACGGTGAACGCCGGATTCCTCGGAGGTCTGGTCGCCGGCCTGCTGGCCGGTGCGGTGGTGATGGCCATCCAGCGGGTCCCGGTCCACGCGACCCTGCGCGGCATCATGCCGGTCCTGGTGATCCCCCTGATCGCGTCGGCGACCGTGGGGTTCCTGATGTTCATCGTGGTGGGCAAGCCCATCGCCTCACTGCAGAACGCGCTCACGGACTGGCTGAACGGACTGTCGGGCTCCAACGCGGTGATCCTCGGCGTCGTTCTCGGGCTGATGATGTGCTTCGACATGGGCGGCCCGCTGAACAAGGTGGCGTACGCCTTCGCGGTCGGCGGTCTCGCCGACCCGACGCCGGGCAGCCTCAAGGTGATGGCCGCGGTCATGGCGGCCGGGATGGTGCCGCCGCTGGCGATGGCGCTGGCCACCACCGTACGCAAGAGGCTGTTCACGAAGACGGAGCGCGAGAACGGCCGGGCGGCCTGGGTGCTGGGCGCCTCGTTCATCACGGAGGGCGCGATCCCGTTCGCCGCCGCCGATCCGCTGCGGGTCATTCCGTCGGTGATGGCGGGCGGCGCGGTCACCGGCGCCCTGTCGATGGCTTTCGGCGCGACCCTGCGCGCTCCGCACGGCGGCGTCTTCGTCGTCCCGCTGATCGGCGAGCCGTTCCTCTATCTGCTCGCCATCGCCGCCGGGACGCTGGTGGCGACCGCGCTCGTCGTCCTGCTCAAGGGTGCGCGGAGGGCGGCGCCGGAGGCTGCCGGTGACGCGGGGCCCGCGAGCCCCGACGGCTCCCGGGTCACCGTCGCCGCCTGAACTTCACACACACGCCCCTCCCGAACACCTCTTCCCTCAGGAGTGATCCATGCACCGGCAGACCGTCGCCATAGCCTCCCGCAGCGGGCTCCACGCCCGTCCGGCGTCCCTGTTCGTCCAGGCCGCCGCCCGTCAGCCGGTCAAGGTGACCATCGCCCGTGAGGGTCGCGACCCGGTCGAGGCCCGCAGCATGCTGGCGGTGCTGGCCCTGGCCGCCACGCACGGCGAGACCGTGGAGCTCAGCGCCGAGGGCGACGGAGCGCGGGCGGCGATCGAGGAGCTGGCCGAGCTGCTCGCGCGGGATCTCGACGCCACCTGACCCCCGGCCGACGACGGTGCGATCCGTACCACCGGCGACTGCCGGGTCGTTAGGTTGGGACACGTGATCGAGACGTGGAACACCGCCGACCCGGCCGTCCTGGCCCTCCCCTCCGGACGGCTCGTACGCGGCCGGGGACTGCGCAGGCCCTTGCCGGCAGGCCCCGAACCGGACTTCGCCGTCTACCTCCTCGGGCGTACCCCGCCCCCGGTCGCCTGGGAGTCCAGGTGGCTGCGGTGGCCGGACTTCCGGCTCCCGGCGGACCGGGCGGCGGCCCGGGAGCTCCTCCACGAGGTGTGGGAGCGGTCCGCCGGGACGCGGGTCGAGGTGGCGTGCGGCGGCGGAATGGGCCGCACCGGCACGGCGCTGGCCTGCCTCGCCGTCCTGGACGGGGTGCCCGCCGACGAGGCGGTGGCGTTCGTGCGCGACGGCTATCACCCGCGGGCGGTGGAGACGCCCTGGCAGCGCCGCTACGTACGGAACTTCGCGCAGCGCTGAGGGACAGCCCTCAGCGAGTTGCGGGGCCCCGGGGCTTGTCGGGCACGTTGTCGAAGGTTCCCGGCACCGGCAGGGTGCTCCAGCGGCCGACCGGCCAGGCGATGACGACAGCCCTGCCGACGACCTCGTCGACCGGGACCATCCCCTGGTTCGGGTCGTCCTGGTGGTAGCGGGAGTCCGCGGAGGCCTGTCGGTGGTCCCCCATCACCCAGATCTTGCCTTCGGGCACGGTGACCTTGAACCGGCCGCCGTCCTCGTCGTTGCTGCAAGGGGTGTTGCCCGGGAAGACGTACGGCTCGTCCAGGGCGGTGCCGTTGACCTTCACCGGCCCGTCGCCCTCGCACTCGACCGTGTCGCCTCCGACGCCGATGACCCGCTTGATGAGGTCCTTCTCCTCGGCGGAGGGCATCACGCCGACGAAGCTCAGGACCTTCTGCACGGTGTTGGGCGGGTCCACGGGCACGCCCGCGAGCCAGTTGGACGGGTCGTGGAAGACGATCACCTCACCGCGCTCCGGCTCCGATCCGAACCAGGGGGTCAGCTTGTCCACGAGGACCCGGTCGCCCCGCTGAAGGGTGTTCTGCATGGAGTCCGAGGGAATGGAGAAGGCCTGCACCAGGAACGTCTTGATGAGCAGCGCCAGCACCAGGGCGACGCCGATGAGGAGCGGCAGCTCCACCCAGAACGGCCGGTTCTTCCGTGTCCTCGACCGCTGTGTGCCTGCCCGCCCCATGTGCACCGCTCCTCGCCCGTGTACCGCGCGCCCGTCCCTGGGGGAACGGATCCGGTGATCCACTCTATGGGGCGCGGTGAGCGGTGGGCGACGTCAGACGGGTCCCGCGCCGACCGGAGGGACCGTCGCGCCCTCGCCGGCGCGGACGGCTTCGACCACGCTCTGGTGGAAGGTGCGGCTCTCCTCCTCGGAGGGGCACGGCACGGGGCTGCCGGTGAGCGTGAACCAGTCCGACGACCCGCTGTACTGCACGGCCACCGACGCCTGTCCGTCGGACCAGGTCGTATGCACGGTGAGATCGCCGCTCAGGATGCCCGCTTCTTCGGTGCGCACCCCACCGGTTCCCGCGAAGACACCACTGGTCGTCCAAGATGCCCAGCTCATGTCGGTCACCTCTCGGACGATGGCAAGCCTGTCCAGCCGACTTCTTCCGAGTATGGCACCGCCGCTGGGACTGCGCACGGGTGTGCGCGGGCCCCGTTCCGCCGCTGCTCCGGTCACCGGTTTTCAGGCGCGTTCCAGCATCCCTCGGACGTAGGCGGCCTGGCCCGCGTGCTGGAGATCCTCGGCGATGACGCTGATCAGCCGGACACCGAGCGTCACCGGGGGCGACCAGTCCTCGTCGACGATCCGGTCGAGGGCGTGGCCCTCCAGCCCGGCGACGAATTCCAGGGTCCGCTCGTGCACGGCGTCGAAGTAGCCGAGGAGGGAATCGGCGGAGTCCACGCGGACGGCGGCGACCTCGTCGGTGCTGTGCCCGTAGCCGGTGGCCGCCTCGTCGAACGGCAGTCCGAAGATGTCCGCCCAGCCTTCGGTGTGCCAGATCTGTCCGGTTCCGGCGGCCTCGGCGATGTGGTCGTCCTGGACGCGGGTGAGATGCCAGACCAGCCAGGAGATGGAGTTCGCCCCCGCGTCGACGCGGGCGTTGAGGTCGTCGGGCGTGAGTCCTTCGACCGCCGCGTGGACCGCTTCCCCGACCCGGTCGAACGCTTCGGCCAGCATGCCTGCTGTATTCATGCGTCCACCTTCGCCGGAGGAGCCCGTTGCTCCCGGGTGCGACACACCGCCGGGTCGGCGGTGACGTCCGCGACGCGTTCACGGACCGGCTGGCCTCCCACGACATGGGCAGGCACTGCCTGCGCTTCCGCGATCCGCGGAGGATCGACTTCACGCTCGTCCGCGACCTGCTCCGGGCGACGGCGGCGACCCGCGGCACGGCCTGCTGACCCGGGGGCCCCTGGCCCGGTGTCGCTCAGCGCGGGCCGTGCAGCCAGTCGGTCAGCAGGCGGTTGACCTCGTCGGGGCGTTCCTGCTGGATCCAGTGGCCGCAGCCTTCGAGGATGTGGGCGGCGGACAGGCCGGGGAGCGTCCGCGGGTAGGCGTCGATGGCGTCGGACATCCATGTGGTGGAGGCGTCAAGGGCGCCGCCGATGAAGATCGAGGGCTGGGTGACGGGTGCTCCGTCCCAGGCTGCGAGGTCCTCCCAGTCCCGGTCGACGTTGCGGTAGCGGTTGAGGGCGCCGGTCAGACCGGTGCGTTCGAACTCCTCGGCGTAGACGTCGAGGTCCCGTTCCTCGAGCCAGCCGGGGAGCGCGCCGACGGGGAAGCGGTCGGCCATGCGCGCGCCCGGCGGTACGAAGAAGAGACCGGGGTGGCCTGCGGGGGCGGTGATGTCTCCGGAGAGTCCCGCGTAGAAGCCGGCGAGCCAGCCGCGTACGTCCGGCTCGATCTCCGCCTCGGCGCGGCCGGGGGTCTGGAAGTAGCTGACGTAGAACTCCTCCTCGCCTCCGACGCCTGCGAAACCGTCGGTGGGGCGGGGGCCTCCCCGGGGCGCGTACGGGACGCTCAGCAGCGCGACCGCCGTGAAGACGTCCGGGCGGAGCAGGGCGCTGTTCGCTGCGATGGGCGAGCCCCAGTCGTGTCCGACGACCGTGGCGGTCTCCTCGCCGAGGGCGTGGACGACGGCCGTGTTGTCGGCGACGTGGGCGAGCATGCGGTAGGCGTCGGTGGCGGCGGGTGCGGAGGAACGCCCGTATCCGCGTACGTCGATGGCGACGGCACGGTGCCCCGCTGCGGCCAGGGCGGGGAGCTGGTGGCGCCAGGAGTACCAGGACTCGGGGAAGCCGTGGACCAGGAGCACGAGGGGGCCCGTGCCCTGTTCGACGCAGTGGATCCGGCCGCCGGGGACGTCGACCATCCGGTGCGTCGCGCCGGGCAGGAGGGCGGAGGGTCGGGCGGCACGGTCTGCGGAACGCGCGGACGGCGTGGTTACGGGGGTGGGCTCCGGCATGGCTCCTCCTCGGGCGCCCCGTGCGGGCGGGGCGGTCGTGTCGCTTCGGCGGGCGGCCGGGCCGGGGCCCGGCCGCCCGGTCACGATCATTCGGCCGGTGTGACCGCACGGACAAGGTTGTTTGCCGTTCCGGCAAAACAACGGGTGCGGGGACCGGCTTCAGACGAGCAGGCTCAGCAGGTGCGCGCAGGCGGTGGCCTCGTCCGGGTGCCGGGCGACGACTTCGTATGTTCCGCGCTCGAAGGCCCCGGTCTCCCAGTCTCCGTCCCCGCCGCGCCGGACGAAGAGGAAGTCCGGCGGGGTGGGAACGGGCTCGTGGACGCCCTCGATCCGGTAGTAGCCGCCGGGGATCCGTGCCTCGACGAGTGCCGCGTGCAAGGACCGGCGGTCCATGGCGGGTTACGCGCCCGCGGGCGTCAGGTAGGCGTTGTCCAGCAGCCACTTCACGTTGAGCCGCTGCCCCGCGCCCGGGTCGAGGAACACGGCGTCGAGCTTGATCTGCTGGCCGCCGCCGGGCTGCTCGAACCACGGGGCGATGCCGCCCTGCCAGACCCAGAAGGGCTTGGCGACCTTGTAGACCCGGTAGTCGCAAGGGGTGGCCGCGTCACGGGTGTTCAGGTTCTGCGGGGGCAGGGCACGCTCGGCGTAGGCGTCACCCGCCGGGGCGAGGTAGCCGCCGTACTCCGAGCCGAAGCGGTCCAGGCGCTGGCCGGCGCGGAGCTTCACGGGCTCCTTGTCGATCTCGCCGTTCACCTCGGCGAAGCCGTCGTTGGGCGGGTACTTCCAACTGCCGGTGTCCGCGGGCCCTTCCCAGTACTTCTTGAGGAAGTCGTTCGGCGTGAGGTCGCCGGTGCGCTGCCAGCCCTTCAGGAGCGGACCGACCGGGGCGAGCCGCTTGTTCGGCAGCCACTTGGGACCGAGGCGGGCGTCGCCGCGGAACTCTCCGGTGCAGACTTCATGACGCTCGGCGGCGGGCGCGGGCCGGGCGGGCCCCGGTGCGGCGCTCGCCGCCGGGGCGGAGATCAGTCCGGCGGTGATGCCGAGCGCGGCGAGTACGGTACGGATGCGGTGCATTCAGGAGTCCCCTCGAGCAGTGATGATCCATCAGGACAGCTGACGTAGGGTAACCGCTCGACTACCCGAGCCTTCCGCGCCATGCCGTTTTCCGGCCACCGCGAACAGCACCACGCCCCGGCCGCGACGATGCGCGACCGGGGCGTGGCGGACGGAGGGGCGTGGAGCCCGACCGATACGGCGTGCCTAGCCGACGTTGACGTCGATGCAGGCGTAGAAGGCGTTCGGGGTGTCCGCGATGTTCCAGACGGCGAGCACCTTCTGCCGGCCGGTCTTGTCGCCGAAGTCGACCTGGTGGGTCACGGTCGCGCCGGGTCGCGCGCCACCGTCGTCGAATTCGGCGATCTTCTCGCCGCCCGCGAAGTACTGCCAGGTGCTGGTCGAGTGGCGCGCGGTGAGCTTCCACTCGAACTGCTGGGAACGGTTCACCGGAGTGACCGACCAGCCCTTGGAGTCGTCGTCCAGGTCGGCGAAGCCGCTGTTTCCGCCGCTGCAACTGGTGAGCCCCTTGGGGCCCTCGACGCTCTGCGGTTCGTACGTGATCGCACCGCAGCTGACCGTGCCGGCGGCACACTGCGCCTGCCTGCTCGGCGGGTTGGAGATGTAGCCGTGGGCACTGGCGGAGCTCGCCGGAAGACTCAGGGCGAGGACCGGGGCGAGCAGGGCGCCGACGGCGAGTGCGGTCTTCCTTTTCGCGTGCATGTTTCTCCTTCACAGGAGACCGCACCGCGCGGTGGCGGGCCGTGGGGGGCCCGGCTTCGGCGGCGAGGCCTCGCGAGTGTGGGGCCAAGAGGCGCGAAGGGCTGCAAGTCCCTTGCCGGACAACCCTGATGGCGGGTGTCCGGAAAGGCCTTGCACTTGGACTAGACCATACCCACCGACGCGTTCACGTCAAGGGTGATCCGCAGTGGGCGGCCCGCTCCTCCGCGTCGCGCGGGCGGCCCACGCGGCCCGTATGACGCGATCACTCCTGGTCGTCGCCGTACCGGACCGTGACGCGCTCGAAGCCGAGGGAGCCGAGCAGCCCCTTCAGCATGTCGGCGGTGTTCTTCTCCGCGCGGGCGATCAGTTCGCTCTCCTTCGCCGCTCGTGAGATGTGGTGAACGGCGAGCTGGTTGACCGCCTGCTCACTGCCGGGATTGTCGGAGACGAGGTCGCCCAGCCGGTCGAGGAGACCGCGCTGTTTGGACACGGCGTAGGAGCGGTCGGGATCGAGGGCCGGTTTGCCCAGCACCGCGTGCGGCAGCCGGAGTTCGGCGGTGGTGCGGTCCTCGTTCACCACGACGCCGCTCCCGGTGACCTTGCCCAGGTCGACGGAGGCGCCGACCGTGCCCGCACCGACGAACAGGGTACGGGTGCCGCGCAGGGCGTCGGGAACGAACTTCGCGTCCTTCTCCAGATCGACGACGACCTGGAAGTTGCCCGAGGCGGCCTCGTACGCGCTCATGTCCTGGATCGACTTGAGCACGGCGGGGCCCGACCGGTCGTGGGTCTCCTCGCCGAAGAGGTCGTCGAGACCCGGCAGCAGGCTGAGCCTGCTGCCGGCGAACAGCAGGACCAGCACGGCCGCGGCGACGCCGAGGACCATCGGCCACCTACGGGAGCGGCGGATGTCGCGCGTTCTGTCGCCGTGCGGCGCGGGCTCTGTGGTTACGTCGCTGGACGTCATGTTCACCGTGTGACCCACGACCGGTGCTTTCAGTCCGGCTGCTCCCGGATCCCGGCAGAACTACCGTACAAAATGGGCCTGTTCCGGTACGGCCGGGCAGACACGAGGGCGGCTGCCCGGCGGCCGGGCACGCTCAGCCCGGCGCGGCGGCCACCCGTACGCGATCGCTCCCGCCGTCGGTCAGGAATGACGCCAGCTCCCTCCCCTGGTCGGCCACGGCGTCGCGGTCGGCCCGGGAGAACGCGTGCAGGGGTTGCACCGTGACGGCCTCGTCGGTGACGCGCCAGGTGGCCGCCACGCGGCCGTCGACCAGCACGACACGCTCGCCGGCGACCGAGAGGCCGCGGTGGGCGTCGTCGATGATCCGGCCGCGGTCCTGATAGCCGAGGATCGCGTTGTCGAAGGCCGGCAGGAACCGCACCGGGGCAGGAGTGTCCGGGTCCGGGCGCGGCGCGTCGGGCAGGTCGAGCAGCTCCCGTCCCCGCTCGTCGCGGAAGCGGACCAGCTCGTCGCGTACGGCGGCGACCGCGCCGGGCAGTCCGGCCAGGCCGGACCAGGCGCGCAGGTCGGCCGTCGCGGCGGGGCCGTGGGCGGCCAGATAGCGCCGGACCAGTGCCTGGCCGACCGGGTCGGCGCCGTCGGGGGCGGGCGGATCGACCGGACGGCCCAGCCAGGAGGAGAGGGCGACGTTGCGCACCCCGCCCTTCGCCCGCCACAGCCCCCGGGGCGGGGCCTGCGCCATCGGGACCAGAGCGGCCACCACGATCTCGCCCAGCGGGCGGGGCCCCGGACCGGGCCGGCGCCCGGCGAGCGCGGCCACGATCTCGGCCGCTGTACGGGGTTCCCCGTCAGCCATCAGCTCCCGGGCATCAGCGGCGAGTGCGTCGAGGTCGACCCCCTTCAGCTCGTCGCGGTAGACCCCGAGCACGCGTTGGCGCAGCATCGCGTCGTGGCGGGCCCGCCAGGCGAGGACGTCGTCGGCGGTGACGAGGTGGACCGTGCGTCGCATCAGATGGGTACGCACCACGCTCCGCCGGGTCAGCAGGTCCGAGAGAACCGCCGGGTCGAAGGCGGCCAGCCGGGACCAGAGCCCGACGAAGGGCTCCTGCGGTTCCTGCGCCTGGAGGCCGCAGAGGTGGGCCACGGCGTCCACGACCGGCAGATCGGCCCGGTCGAGCAGCAACTGGCGGGCCAGCATGGCGCGGTTGAGCGCCCGGTTGTCGAGGACGGTCACCGTGTGGTCTCTCCTTCTCGGTCGCCTGCCGTCGGTTTCCGCGCCCCGCGCGGCGCGCCGGTGGTCAGGTCGCCTGCCGCCCGTCGAGCGTCTCGCGCAGGATATCCGCGTGCCCGGCGTGCTGGGCGGTCTCGGTGAGGACGTGGGTCAGCACCCGCCGTACGCTCCACTCGCCGCCGGGTTCGTTCCAGGGCGCCTCGGGGAGCGGGTGCGTCGCCGAGAGGTCGGGGACCGCGAGGATGATCTTCTCGCTGCGGGCGGCAGTCTGCTCGTAGGCGCGGAGAACCCCGGACGTCGTCTCGCCGGGCAGCATGCGGAACTCCTTCTCCCGCTCGATCGCCCACTTCGGGAACTCGACGGCGGTGCCGGCCGCCAGATCGTCCCACGTGACTCCTTCGGGCAGGGCGAAGGACATCGCCGACGGGCCCTCGGTCACGAAGTTCAGCCAGCTCTCCTCCATGGCCGTGACGTGCTTGACGAGGCCGCCCAGGCACAGCGCGCTGACGGTCGGGCGCTCACCGGCCTGTTCGTCGCCGAGCCCCTCGACCGTGCGGATCAGGGCGGCCCGCGCGGTGGCGAGGGCGGCGAGCAGGTCGGTGCGCTCGGCGTCGGGAGAGGTGGGGGCCGTGGTCATGGTGATCGGGGTTCCTTCCGGTGTTCCTGTCGTGCGGTACGCGTCTACCCTCGCAAGGGAAGAGGACAGGGTGTGGCCTCTTCTCGGGTCATACTGGCGTCATGCCGAAGACTTCAGCGCGACTGCTGGCGCTGCTCTCCCTGCTCCAGGCGCGCCGGGACTGGCCAGGCCCGTCGTTGGCCGAGCGGCTGGAGGTCAGCCCGCGCACGGTGCGGCGTGACGTCGACCGGCTGCGGGAGCTGGGCTATCCCATCGCGGCGTTCAAAGGCCCCGACGGCGGATACCGGCTGGACGCGGGCGCGCGGTTGCCGCCGTTGCTGTTCGACGACGACCAGGCCGTCGCGCTCGCCGTCGCGCTGCGGACCGCCGCCGCGACCGGCGCCGGGATCGGGGAGGCCGCGGCCCGCGCGCTCACCACCGTCCGGCAGGTCATGCCCGACCGGCTGCGCCACCGCGTCGACGCCCTGCGGGTCACCGCCGTCGAACGCGCGGGGGGCCCGCCGCGGCCGCAGGCCGATCCGCGGGTGCTCGTGGCGTTGAGCACCGCCGTGCACGCCCGCGAGGTGCTGCGCTTCGACCACTCCCCCGCGTACGCGCCGGACACCGCCGATGCCCCGCCCGCTGTGCGGCGGGTGGAGCCGCACCGCCTGGTCACCTGGGGCGGCCGCTGGTATCTCGTCGCCTGGGACCTGGATCGCGAGGACTGGCGGACCTTCCGCGCGGACCGGATCACCCCGCGCACTCCCACGGGTCCCCGGTTCACGCCGCGCGAGGTGCCCGGAGGCGATGTGGCCGCCTTCGTCGCCGCCCGGTTCCAGGGCTCCGACGCCCCCGGCGCGTGGCCCTGCCACGGCGAGGTGATCCTCGACGCGCCGGCCTCCGCGGTGGCCGGCCACGTCCGCGACGGGACCGTCGAGGAGCACGGCCCGGACCGTTGCCGCGTGGTCCTGGGCGCCTGGTCGTGGGCGGGCCTCGCCGCCGAACTCGGCAGGTTCGACGCGGACATCGAGGTCGTCGGACCTGACGCGCTCAGGGACGCCTTCGCCCAATTGGCCCGCCGCTATGCCGACGCGGCGGGGGCGGGAGCCGACGAGAGTCGGGGCAGGCCGTGATCTCGCGCTCCCTGAGTCCCGCCCGAGGGCGACGCGGGCCTCGCCGCCGCGGCGGCGACAAGCTCCCCGGCGCCGGCACGGGCCCGTGAGAAAGCCGGCTCTCCGCCGCCGCTGCCGTCCTGCTCGGCCCTGGCGAGCTGTCTATCGATGTCCGCGATGCCCTCGCGGCACTCCGCACTGACCGGCCTCGCGGGCGGCAGGTCCGGTGCCGAGGCTTCGGCGTCACCGATCGGGGGAGGCGCTCCTGTCGTAGACGGGGGCCTGTGACTGGATGCTGAAGGTGACCGCTCCCGCTTTCTCGAACCGCAGGGTGAATTTCATGAAGTCACCGCCCCTGATCACCTCGCCCACTTCCCGCAGGACCATGTGGGACTTGCCCGGTTCCAGTTCCACGAGCTTGTTCGCAGGCAGTTCCACGCCGTCGGGGAGCGGATCGCCGTCGGCGTCGACGAGGTCGACCGCTGCCGCGTTCGGCGTGCCGGCCCCCAGGAGCCTGTCGGTCTCGCCGCCCTTGTTGTAGAGCCACGCATAAGCCGGGACGTCGTCCCCCGGCTGCCACGGCCCGCCCTCTGGTTCGGCCACGTGCGCGTAGCGGATCATGATGTTCCCGACACGGGCGTTCTGACCCGGCGCATCCCACTCGGGCAGGGAGAAGCCGTCATCGCCGCACCCGCTCGCGGTCACCGCCAGCGCGCAGGCGGCTGCCAGCAGCGCCCTGCGGCCCCGCAGGTTGACGTAGCGTGCCCTACTCGATCCTCTCGTCACAGCGCCGGACCTCATCCCATCGTTCTCGTGGAATCCGCGGAGCGGACGGACGTAGTCGACCGGCACCCACGGCACCATTCGCGTGCAACGCAACCACAGGAGACGTTGCCCGGCTACTCGGCCGCGTTCGATCCTGCCCGGCCGTCGGTCTTCCCGGTGCGGGAGCCTCGCGTCTTCGCCGGATCCTTGGCCGCCTGCTTCGGCCGGGCCCACTGTCCGGCCTTGGTGCGGGCCGCCTTCATGGCAGCGGTCTTCGTGCGGCCCGGCTTGGTGCGCGCGGTGGGGCTCGGCGCGTGCTTCGTCTCGGCCCCGGGTTCCTGCGCCGACGGGCCGGGGGAGCCCGGGTCGTCGGTGTAGGTGTAGTAGCGGTGGCTGATCCGGCGGCCCAGCACGAAGTAGCCCAGTAGCGCGCCCGCCGTGTTGAGGATGACGTCGTCGATGTCGAAGGCGCGCCCCGCGACCAGGGCCCCCTGGATCAGTTCGACGACGGCCATGGCGACGGCGGTCAGCAGCGTCATCCGGATCATGCGCAGGCGGCGTGCCCCGAAGAACGGCAGCAGGAGCCCGAACGGCACGCCGAGCAGCAGGTTTCCGCCCGCCTGTTTGACCGCGGCGAGGAAGGTGTATTCCTCGGCGTACTGGCGCAGGGAGCGCCCGGGGCGGAGATTCGAGGTGACGAGGTCCTCGGAGGCCGGTGAGGGCGTGAGCGTCACCTTGGCCAGGAGGACGGAGAACGCCACCAGTCCCAGCAGCACCACCGTCAGGACCGCGCCGCGCACCAGCACACGTGCCCATGTCCCCCGGCGTGTAGGGGGATTCGCCTCTGCTGTCATGGCCGACGGATGCCCCCGACCGGCCGGAACACACACCGGACGGCCCATGGAGCGGAAATCTCACGCGGCCGTCCACGCACACCTGCGACGATGTGCGCATGAGCGCACGTAAGAAGAAAGACCTGCTGGAAGAGGCCGACCGGTTGCGTACGGAGGGCCGGCCCGAGGAGGCGCGCGAACGGCTCCTCGCCCTGACCACCGAGTACCCCGACGACGCGGAGGTGGCCTACCGGACGGCATGGATCCATGACGCACTGGGGCTGGAGTCGGAGGCGGTGCCCTATTACGAGCGCGCTCTGGCCAATCCGGAGCTGGCCGCGGAGGATCGGAGCGGGGCGCTCCTGGGGCTGGGCAGCACGTACCGGATCCTCGGGCGGTACGGGCAGGCGGTGGAGACGCTGCGCCGGGGCGTCGAGGAGTTCCCGGACAACGGCTCGCTCCGGGCGTTCCTGGCGATGGCCCTGTACAACACCGACGAGCACCACGAGGCGATGCGGCTCTTGCTGGAGCTGACGGCCACGACCAGTAACGACCCGCACGTCCAGGGGTACCGGCGGGCGATCGAGCACTATGCGAAGGACCTCGACGAGACCGTGTGACCTGTACGGGGCCATGGCGCCTCCCCCGCAAAGGGGAAGCCCCGGCCGGATCGGGGGAATCCAGCCGGGGCGGCTTGAGTGCGGGCGTGAAGGGCGGTCGCCTCTCGGCGGAGCGCTCCATGGGGCTTCGGCGGTGCGATGTTCCCCATGGGCTGCAGGTGAGGCCCGGGGACACTGTCCCCCTCACTCCCACGTATAGATGAACGATAAACCATCCTGAGGTGTTCCCGGGAATCCGCCCCCGCGGATGTGATCCACGGCACGGATTTCCGGGCTTCCCCCTGGTCAGGCCTGCTCGGTCAGCTCGCGGACGTCTCGCCGGTGCCGTAGCGGCGCCGGAACTGTTCGACGCGGCCCGCCGTATCGAGCACCTGGCGGCCGCCGGTGTAGAACGGGTGGCTCGCCGAGGAGGTCTCCACGTCGATGACGGGATAGGTGTTGCCGTCCTCCCATGCCACGTGCTCGCCGGAGTCGGCGGTGGAGCGGGTCAGGAAGGCTACGTCGGCCGCGCGGTCACGGAAGACCACCGAACGGGACACGGGGTGGATACGGGACTTCATGGATGCGTTCCTTCCTCACCGCGGACAGCGGTGACGTACAGGGGGACGGGCTTCTTCCGGACGGTCAGCGGACCTCACGGAACAGCACGTGCCGGCCGGCGGCGGAGTCGAACTTCCGGAGCTCCAGCCGGTCGGGGTCGTTACGGCGGTTCTTGCGCGTCACATAGCTCCGGCCCGTTCCCACGGTGGACCGGAGGGTGACGACCGGCCTGGTCTCGCTGCGTGCCATGGGCGCCTCCCGGTGCTCTGCCGACCCCACTCCCCTATCGGGAATGGGTGTCGTTTTCGTTCTGGTGAGGTAACGCGGACCGCCCGCTCGGCATTCCCGGCCCGCCGCGCACCGCGCTCCAGAGGGATACCCGGGCCGTTCTGCCGGCGGCAGAACACCCGCCGGACCGGACCCGACGATCACTACAGTCCAGTCCCATGAAGACGGTTACGACGCGTACGGTCGAGTATCCGGCCGATGGTCTGACGATGATCGGGCACCTCGCGCTCCCGGCCGGTGTCGACCGCCGACCCGCGGTGCTGCTCGGACCAGAGGGCACGGGGCTCAGCGACGTCGAGCGTCGCCGGGCGGATGCGCTCGCCGCGCTGGGATACGTGGCGCTGGCCTTCGACCTTCACGGCGGGCGCTATTTCGACGACCCCGAGGAGATGCTGGCCCGTTGCCTGCCACTGCTCGCCGATCCCGACCGGATGCGGGGCATCGGCCATGCCGCGCTGGACGTGCTGCGCACCGAGCCGCGGACCGACCCCGACCGGATCGCCGCCGTCGGCTACGGCACCGGGGGCGCCGTCGGACTGGAACTCGGGCGCGGCGGCGTCAGCCTGCGCGCGATCGGGACAGTCAACGCGACCACCACGGGCCGACCGGGCGAGTCGGCGCGCATTCGCTGCCCGGTGTGGGCCGGGGTCGGGTCGGAAGACCCCATCATGCCGCCCGCGCAACGGAACGCGTTCACCGCCGAGATGCAGGCCGCGGGCGTCGACTGGCGCCTCACGGTCTACGGCGGCGCCTTGCACGCCTTCCACCACCCGCCGGTCGGCCACCCCGTGGTCTCCGGCGTCGGCTACCACCCACGGCACGCGCAGCGAGCCTGGCGCGACGTCCTCGACCTGCTCGCCGAATGCCTGCCGGTGAGGCCCGCCGGTCCCCTGCGGGGCCGCACATCGCCGCACGCGGAGCCGAGCTGATCAGGGCTTCGAGATCATCCCGTTGCCCTTGGCGCGCATGTCGACCACCCCGGACCTCACCGTCAACTCGCCCCAAGCGCACGCCTGTTCGGGTAGCTCCCAGCCTTGAGGGCCGCTGGCATATGCCAGAAGCATGAACCCGTCGAGTGTTGCCAAAGCTCTTACGGGCCGCCGCGGCCTGTGCGACAGTCGGTAACGATCCACCCTTCAGAACCGGCTAGGCCGCGCCTGTATCGGAGTACGAGATGCCGTCCCCCCTCTCCGCGGACCGCCCCGCACCACAGCTTCCCGCGCCTGACGCCGTCGACGCCCTGATCCACCGGACGCGCCGGCTGCGCGGGGACGTGGACGCGGTGCGGCGGGACGCCGTCGTGTTCGACGAGGACGACCCCCAGCTGCGCTGGCAGCGCGCCCTGTGCGAGCTCGCCGTGCAGCACCTGGACGACCTCGACGAACACCTGGGCCAGCTTCGGGCGGGTCTGCCGGACCGCTGCTCCGCCGACACCCCCCGGGCCGTCGCGGTCCCGGACGATCCGAGCGCCGGTTCGCTGCTGAACCGGGTCGGCAGCGCCGAGTGGAACCTCCTCACCGACGAGTCCCGCTGGTCCGAGGAGCTGTACGAGATCTTCGGCAGGCCGCCCGGGTCCACTCCCCTCTCCCTCGACGACCTGCCGTCCGTACTGCTGCCCGAGGACCAGCCGGTGCTGACCGCCATGGTGACGGGCTGTCTCGTCGACGGCCGGCCGATGGACGGCGAGTTCCGCATCGTGCGGCCCGACGGCCGCACGCGCACCCTCCACATGACGGGCGAACCGGTCCTGGACGCCGAGGGCTGCACCGCCTCCATGTGGGCGGTCCTGCGGGACGTCAGCGAGCTGCGGCGCAGCGAGCAGGCCGTGAGCAGAAACCGGGCGTCGGTACGGCGCGAGGAGCACATCGAGCGCGCCGAGCACCGCGTGGCCGTGGAGCTCCAGGAAGCCGTCCTCCCTCCGTGGCGCGGATCGCTGCGGCTCCCGACGCGGGGCCCCGGCGCCCTGGACATCGCCGCGCACTACCTCCCTTCCGAGTCGAGCGACCTCATCGGCGGCGACTGGTACGACGCCATGGCGTTGCCGGACGGGCGCACCCTCCTCACCGTCGGCGACCTCACCGGGCACGGCATCCCCGCCACCTCGGCGATGGCGATGATGCTGGGAGCGCTGCGCGGCATGGCCGTCGCCGGCATCGAGCCGGGCGCGCTGATGGGGCACCTCAACCAGGTGCTCGAAACGTCGGTGCAGCCCGCGCTGGGCAGCGCCCTGTGCTGCCGGTTCGACCCCGACTCCTCCGTTCTGTCCTGGGCACAGGCCGGACATCCCGCACCGCTGCTCTTCCGCCACGGCTCGGGACGGCTCCTGCCCCCGCCGGACGGCATGCTGCTCGGCGCCGCGTCCAACATCGTCTTCGAGCAGGACGAGGTGCGGCTGTACCCCGGTGACGTGCTCGTACTGCACACCGACGGCCTGACGCGACGCGGCGACCGGGGTGCGGGCCCGGAGGCGTTGCTCGCCCTCGCCCCCCGGTTCGCGGACGCCCGTACGGCACAGGAGTGCGTACGGAGCGTCGTCGAGGAGTTCGGTGGGACCGAGCGCCTGGACGACGCGTGCGTGCTGGTCGCCCGCATCGGGGCGTGAGGAAGCGCGGACGTGTCAGGGCGTGCGTGAGCGGGAAGTGGCGCCGCCGGGTCAGATCCGCGTGCCCTTGGCCTTCTTCTGGCTCGGCGGCATCGACAGCTCGATCTCCTCGCGCAGATCCTGGATTCCCGCGTATCCGGCGAACTGACCGGTGAGCCGGTACATTTCGCGGAGCCGGTCCCAGGTGCGGTGCGAGGAGGTCTCCCCCATCGACACCAGCGCGAGCCGGGCGTACCGGTCGGCCTGTTCGGGATCGTTGGCGATGAAGCAGGCCGAGGCCAGCGAGATGTAGTCGAAGATCTTCGACCGCCGGCGATCCTTGTCCCGTAGCTCCAGCGCCTGCTTGGCGTGGCGCTGGGCGATGGCCGCGGCCCCCCGGTCGTGCTCGGCCAGGGTGCGGAAGGCCAGTGCCTGCATCCCGTGCATATCGGCCTCGTCGAACATCTGCATCCAACTGGGCGGTGGCACATCGCTCTTGTCCGAGGTGAAGAGCTCCTCGGCCTCGCCGAGGGTGCGCCGCATGGCCTGCCCGCGCCCCATCGACGCCTGTGCCCAGGCCTCGATGGTGCGCAGCATCGCCTGCGTGCGGGGCAGGGTCTCGTCGCCGGAGCCGGACTTGGCGAGCTTCATCAGGTCGAGTGCGTCGTCGGGGCGGCCCAGGTGCACCATCTGGCGTGCCGCCCGGGAGAGTGCCTCTCCGGCGCGCGGCCGGTCGCCGCCCTCGCGGGCCGCGTGGGCGGCGATGACGAAGTACTTCTGGGCGGTGGGTTCGAGGCCGACGTCGTGGGACATCCAGCCCGCCAGGACGGCGAGGTTGGCGGCGACGCCCCACAGGCGGCGCTGGAGATGGTCGGGGTGGCGGTAGGCGAGCATGCCGCCCACCTCGTTGAGCTGGCCCACGACCGCCTTGCGTTGGAGTCCGCCGCCCCGGGACGCGTCCCAGGCGCGGAATACCTCGACCGAGTGTTCCAGGGCCTCGATCTCCTCGGAGCCGACCGGGGCGGCCTCGTACCGGTCGAAACCGGCGGGATCGGCGTGCAGGGGATCGTTGGCGCGTGGAGCGTCGGCCGCCGAAGCGGGGGCGCTGTTCAGCCAGTCACGCATGGGGCCGGCGATGGTTGAGCCGGCGGTGAGCGCGGCACCCGCACCCGCACCCACCACCAAGCCACGTCGGTTGAGCATGAGGTCCATTCCCGTGAATTCGGTGAGGACCGCTGCCGTCCGTTCGGGCGCCCACGGCAATTGATCGGGATGGTGTTCCGTCCCGGAGTCACGCCGCTTCCCCACACGCCCGCGTCGGCCGAACCCGAGGTCCTCGATGGTCACGACACGGCCGAGCCGCTCGGTGAACAGAGCCGCCAGCACTTCGGGCACGGGATCACGGGGGGACTCCCCCATGTCGATCCAGCGCCTGACCCGCGAGGTGTCGGTGGCCAGCTGCGGGTGGCCCATGGCCGCCGCCTGCCGGTTCACCATTCTCGCGAGTTCGCCCTTGGACCAGCCGGCCAGGCCGAACAGGTCAGAAAGGCGGGTGTTGGGTTCTCCGGTCACTTCAAGCCCCCAGGTTCTCGGCTGACTTGACACTAACCCCCTGTCAGATGCGCTGTGACTATTCGCCAGGGTTCGCCAGGGTCCGCCAGATGGTCTGCCACCCGCGCTCCGGTGTCAGGTAGGAAAGCGCCACCCCGCCCGGCAGCCCTAGGTACTCCCCAGGGTGCCGAACGGCCGTCGGCCGGGTTGGCGCACGTACCTTGTCGGCGCACGAAGGGATCTGTCTCGCCCATGTACACAGCATCGTCCTCCGTGTCCGCCCCGCCCCGTCCGCTCCGCCCGATGGGCGCGGGTGGCGGGCCCTATCTCGCTCCTCACGCCGGCGCACCGGTGCAGGGTCCGGGCCGGGCCCGACGGGCCGCGGGGCCGGGCGCCGGACCGCTCAGCGGAAGGATCGACCTGTCCGGGCCCCAGGGCGCGCAGGTAAGGATGGCCATCGCCTCCGTGCAGCGCATCTGCCCCGAGTTCAACCCGGTCCACGTGCTGCGCCGCAGCGGCCGTTCGGTCCTGATCGTCGGGACGACCGGGCGGGCCACCGCCGTCGCGAAGTGTTTACTGGACCACTCGCCGGCGTGGACCGAGCGGTTCCGGCACGAAATAGCGGCATACCGCGCGTTCGTCCGGCACCGCCCCCCGGTTCGGGTGCCCCGGCTGATCGCGGCGGATCCGGAGAACTGCACGCTGGTGATCGAGCGGATGCCCGGCCGGGTCGCCGCCCTCACCCGGCACCCGGCGGAGGCGCCGCCGAGGGCCGACATCCGGGCCGCGCTAGGGGCGATCGCCCGGGTGAACGCCTGGCGGCCGCCGCCCGGACTGTTCGAGGCGCCGCTCGACTACGCGTCGCGGATCGCGCGCTACCACGAGCTCGGTCTCTTCACCGACCGTGACCTGGGCGACCTGCAGAAGCTGCTGCACGGTCTGGCCCACGCGGGCGGCAAGCAGGGCATGGGGCAGTTCTGCCACGGGGACGCCCTGCTCTCCAACATCCTGCTGTCGCCGACCGGGCCGGTGCTCGTCGACTGGGAGCACGCCGGCTGGTATCTCCCGGGGTATGACCTGGCGACGCTGTGGGCGGTGCTGGGCGACGCCCCGGTGGCGCGACGCCAGATCAGCCAGCTGGCCCAGGCCAGGGGGCCGGCCGCGCGGGACGCGTTCCTGGTGAACCTGATGCTGGTGCTGACCCGCGAGATCCGCAATTACGAGACGGCGGTCCAGCGCACGATGCGCGAGGCGCCCGCGGCGGGGGCGGGGGCCGACCGGCCCGGCGCGCTCTCCTCGGGCGAGGAGCAGCGGCTGCTGCTGCGCAGGCTGCACGACGACTGCGCCATGGCGCGGCGGGCGGTGCGGGCCGCGGTCGGCACCCGCTGAGGCCGGACGGCGAAGCGGGGATACGGCCCGCCTCGCCGAGAACCACGGTGACCAGACCACTGTGAAGAAGAAGCGCGCTGCGGGACCGGTGCCGACACACCGGTCCCGCAGCGCGCTGTCGTGCGTCCGGGGGCTTTTCCGCCGTCGCCCGGCCCAGCTGACGCCGACGCTCGCCCGGCCCGGCTGACGCCGACGCTCCAGGGCCGCAGCCGCCCGAGGCTCGGTACGACGGCGACGAGAGCCCTTCCGGGCCGCTTCTCCCCGTGACCGGGCGTTGACCCAGTGCCACCCGGAGGTCCCCCGCAGGTGAGGCCCGCCACGAGACCCACGTCACCTACGACCTCCAGTAGTAGGCGCGAGCCCTCCCGTCCGGCGTAACGAACCGCCCATATGGCTCATAAATTGGCATCTCACGATGAAGAGTAGTAAAGGCGGTCATTGCTTCCTATGTCGGTGACCGCTAACCATGGATTCCGGCAAGCACCGAGTACGAGCCGCCGTCGATCGCCCACCGGCGAACGCGGTCCGGACCTCCCGGTTCCTGCCGACGCGGCGCGCGAAGGCCGCGAAGCCCGTCCCCCATAGGAAGAGCTCACGCATGCCCCGCATCTCCACCCTGCGCATCACCCGCTCGCACAAGATCGCCACCGCCGTGCTCGTCGCGGCCGGTTCCGTCAGCGCCATAGCCGCCACCGGCGGCCCGAGCGAAGCGCAGACCACGGCGGCCCGGTCCTCCGTCTCCGTGGAGCCGGTCGCCGCCGCAGGTATCCCCACGGCGAAGGACGCGGCGGCCAAGAAGGCCGCTCAGGAGACCGCCGCCAAGGAAGCCGCCGCGAAGAAGGCAGCGGCCGCCCGCAAGGCGACCGCGGAGAAGGACGCCGCGGAGGCGCGCTCCGAGAAGCAGGCCGCCAACCGCTCCACCGAGCGCGTGGCCCCCGCGCCCAAGAAGTTCGCGAACAACCTCGACGGCTGGATCCGCGAGTCGCTCGACATCATGAAGAAGAAGAACATCCCCGGCTCCTACGAGGGGCTGCACCGCAACATCATGCGCGAGTCCAGCGGCAACCCGAACGCCGTCAACGACTGGGACATCAACGCGCGGAACGGCATTCCCTCCAAGGGTCTCCTCCAGGTGATCCAGCCCACCTTCGACGCCTACCACGTCAACGGCACCCCGAAGAAGCTCACCGACCCGGTCGCCAACATCACCGCCGCCGCCAACTACGCCGCGGACCGGTACGGCTCGATCGACAACGTCGACTCCGCCTACTGAGCGGCAGACTCCCGAACGACCGACCGGCGAACGACCGCCTTCCGAGCACGCACCAGCGCCGCGATTATGTGACTATTCGCCGTCGTGCGTGCTCCGTATGGCCGAAGGGTAGTGCTGCGCGGACACCACCGGTCCGCGCGTTTACCCGCGTGGAGGCTTCTGGAAAGGCCTGACGCACATGGCACAGCCCTTCTCACTGCCGGACTTCTATGTTCCGTACCCGGCGCGGCTCAACCCTCACGTGGAGGCTGCACGCACGCACACCCGGGCGTGGGCCCGCTCCATGGGGATGCTGGAGGGATCCGGCATCTGGGAGGAGAAGGACCTGGAGGCGCACGACTACGCCCTCCTGTGCGCCTACACCCACCCCGACTGCTCGGCCGAGGCGCTCTCCCTGGTCACCGACTGGTACGTGTGGGTCTTCTTCTTCGACGACCACTTCCTGGAACTGTTCAAGCGCACGCCCGACCGGGAGGGCGGCAAGCGGTATCTGGACCGCCTGCCCGCCTTTATGCCGATGGATCGCGGCGCCCCGACGCCGGAACCGGAGAATCCCGTCGAGGCGGGGCTGGCGGATCTGTGGGCGCGTACGGTCCCCTCGATGTCGGACGCCTGGCGGGCCCGGTTCGCGGAAGCGACGGAGAACCTCCTCAACGAGTCCCTGTGGGAGCTCGCCAACATCCACGAGGGCCGCATCGCGAACCCCGTCGAGTACATCGAGATGCGCCGCAAAGTGGGCGGCGCCCCCTGGTCGGCGGGTCTGGTGGAGTACGCGGCCAACGCCGAGGTGCCCGCTTCGGTCGCCGACGCCCGCCCGCTGCGGGTGCTGCGGGACGCGTTCTCCGACGGGGTGCACCTGCGCAACGACCTCTTCTCCTATCAGCGCGAGGTGGAGGACGAGGGCGAGAACAGCAACGGCGTGCTGGTGCTGGAGACGTTCCTCGGCTGCTCCACGCAGGAGGCCGCCGAGGCGGTCAACGACCTGCTGACCTCACGGCTCCAGCAGTTCGAGAACACCGCACTGACCGAACTCGGCCCGCTCTGCGCCCAGAAGGGCCTGGACCCGGCGCAGACCGCGGCCGTGCTGGCGTACGTCAAGGGCCTCCAGGACTGGCAGTCCGGCGGCCACGAGTGGCACATGCGCTCCAGCCGCTACATGAACGGCGGCGGCGCGGGCGAGGCCGTGGCCGGCTTCGGCATGTCCGCCGCCTCCATCAGGTTCACGCTCCGCTCGGAGACCGCGCGGGTCCGCAGCCAGAGCCATGTTCCGTACCAGCACGTGGGGCCCTCCCTGCTGCCGGACTTCGACCTGCCGTTCGGGACGACGCTGAGCCCGCATCTGGAGGGGGCCCGGGTCCGGATCGTCGACTGGGCGCGGCGGATGGGCATCCTGGAGGCCCAGCCGGGCGTGCCGGGTTCGCACATCTGGGACGAGCGGCGGCTCGTCGCGATCGACCTGCCGCTGTGCGCGGCGGGGCTGGATCCGGACGCGACCCCGGACGAACTGGACCTGTCCTCGGGGTGGCTGGCCTGGGGTACGTACGGCGACGACTGGTTCCCGGTCGTGCACGGGCGGGCCCGGGACCTGGCGGGGGCGCGGCTGGCCAACGAGCGGCTGTCGCTGTTCATGCCGCTGGACGGCGGGGGGACGCCGGAGCCGGTGAACGCCCTGGAGCGGAGTCTGGGCGACCTGTGGCGCAGGACGGCCGCCCCGATGGACCTGAGCGGGCGGCGCACCTTCCGGACGGCGATCGAGTCGATGACCGAGAGCTGGCTGTGGGAGCTGGCGAATCAGGCGCAGAACCGTATCCCCGATCCGGTGGACTACATCGAGATGCGGCGGGCGACGTTCGGCTCGGACCTGACGATGAGCCTGTGCCGGCTCGGGCACGGCAGGAAGGTCCCGGAAGAGGTCTATCGCAGCGGTCCGATGCGATCCCTGGAGAACGCGGCGGCGGACTACGCGTGCCTGCTCAACGACCTGTTCTCCTACCAGAAGGAGATCGAGTACGAGGGCGAGGTGCACAACGGCGTCCTGGTCGTGCAGAACTTCTTCGGCGTGGACTATCCGACGGGCGTGGCGATCGTGCACGACCTGATGAACTCGCGGCTGCGGCAGTTCCTGCATGTCGCCGAGGTCGAACTGCCGGTGCTGTACGACGACTTCGGCCTCGACGCCGAGGCCCGGGAGGTCCTGGCGGGCTATGTGCAGGAGCTCAAGCACTGGATCGCGGGGATCCTGATCTGGCACCGGGACTGCCGCCGCTACCGTGAGGAGGACCTGCGGCAGGGCAACGACACCCCCTGGCATCTGAGCGGCCCCACGGGTCTGGGCACCTCGGCAGCGCAGGTGACCCGGATGATGGCCCAACTCGCGGGCAGCCCGGCGTAGTTCTCCGGGACGCGGCCCGTCGTACGGAGGAACGGACGGCGGGCCGCGGCCGGTTGCGGACGGGGCGGGGGCTCAGAGCAGGACGTGCCGGAGCACCGCCTCGAACTCCGCCGCCGTCGGCGGGGTGTCGGTCAACAGCCCCTGGAGCAGCAGGCCGTCGATGACGCCCTTGAGCGCCCGTACCCGGACCGGGTCGTCGGTGTAGCGGCGGCCGTACGCGGCGATGGCCTCCAGCCAGTGCCGGGTGGAGCCGCGGAGCTCCGGGCGGCGGGCCGCGAGCAGGTACAGCTCGTACTCCGCGAGCAGCCGTCCGGGGCCGTTGACGACCTTCGCCAGCAGCTCCGCGAGCGCGGTGATGCCCTCGGGGCCGCCGTCGGTCTCCTCGGCCAGCCGGAGCATGCGGTCCGCGTCCTGGTCCATGCAGCGGGTGAGCGCGCCGGTGAGCAGGTCGTCGATGCTCGTGAAGTGGTAGGCCGCGGCGGTGGCGGGCAGGCCCGCCTCGCGCGCGACCGCCCGGTGGCTGACGCCCGCGACTCCTTCCCGGGCGACCACCTGGAGCGTGGCCTCGATCAGCTCCTCCTTCCGTCGCTCGCCTTTGAGCAGGCGTCCGTCGGTCTGCGGTGCGTGCACGGTGCCTCCGGGCGTCGTGGTGGATGGGACGGCGGGTGTGCTGCGGCACGGGCCCGTCAGTGCGCGGGCCCGCCGGGAGCTTCGGCCGGCTCCCCTGCGTCGCGGTCGTGACGCTCCTGAAGGCTCCGCTCCAGCGGACGCCGGGCGCACAACGCCGTCAGCAGGGCGGCCGCGCCCGCGGCGACGGCGACGCCGAAGCCGCCGCCGGGACCGAAGCGGTCGACGATCGCTCCCGACACCGCGGCGCCGGACGCGACGCCCACACTGAGCCCGGTGATGGCCCAGGTCATGCCCTCGGTGAGTGCGGCGGGCGGCACCGCCCTCTCCACCAGCCCCATCACCACGATCATGGTAGGCGCGAAGAAGAGGCCCGCGAGGAAGACGGCGGCGGACAGCGAGACGATGTCCCCGACGAGCAGCAGGGGAAGGGTCGTGAGCGCCGTCCCGGCGGTGCCGATGACGAGCAGCCGTGGCAGCGGCGTCGTGAGCTTGAGCGTCCCGAAGACCAGCCCGGCGACGGCGGATCCGGCCGCGTAGACCGAGAGGACGATTCCCGCGCCGGCGGGTGAGCCCTGCTGTTCGGCGAACGAGACGCTCACGACGTCGACGGTGCCGACGATGGCGCCGCCGGCCGCGAGCGTGAGGGCCAGCAGGCGGAGCGCTCCGCCGCGGATCGCCGAGCCGCTTCGCGGGTGGCCCTCGGCCGGCCGGGCCACCGGGGGCTCGGTGCGCTTCTGCGGGACGAACATGAGGACGCCGAGTATCAGCAGCACCCCGGCGACCAGCGGCCCGGCCTCGGGGAACAGCGCGGTGCACAGGGCCACCGAGAGTGCGGGGCCCACGACGAAGGTGAGTTCGTCGACGACCGATTCGAGCGAGTAGGCGGTGTGCAGCCGGTCGGAGCCCTTGAGGGCGTGGGTCCAGCGGGCACGCACCATCGCCGCCATGTTGGGCATCGCTCCGGCCACCGCCGCGCAGCCGAACAGGGTCCAGACGGGGGCGTCGTACCGGACGCAGAGCAGCAGCGCGCCGAGCGCGATCACGCTCAGTCCGGCGACCGGCGGCAGCACCCGGCTCTGGCCCCGGCGGTCGACCGCCCGGGAGATCCGCGGACCGCACAGGGCCATGGACAGGGTGAAGGTGGCGGAGACGGCTCCGGCGAGGCCGTAGTCACCGCGCATCTGCGACACCATCGCGATGATGCCGATGCCCGCCATGGACAGGGGCATGCGGGCGACGAACCCGGCGGCGGAGAAGGTCCTCGATCCGGGCGTCCGGAACAGGACGCCGTAGGGGTTGGCCATGCGCGGACCTCCGTGGGCAGGCGTAGGGGCGACCCTCCGCGGCGAACGATCCATCAACTTGAACGATCGCTACAACTTGAACAGTCGTTTCGTTTTCTACCCTAGTCCTCCTCTCGGGCCGCCGCCCACCCGGGCACGCGGAATGGCCGGATACCCGCCCGGACAACGGAAAAGGCCGCCCGGACGCATCCGGGCGGCCTTGCGCAGGGACGTTTCAGCCCTGCTGGAACAGCTCTGCGGGCAGGGGCTTGAGCAGGGTGTACAGATCGTCGGTGATCGGCCGGTCCCAGCTGGCGATGGTTACGAGGACACCGTCGCTGCGGTCGAACTGGACGCAGGCGATACGGCTCTCGGAGAGCTTGACGCGGCGGACGATCAGCAGGTTGTCGCCCTGCATGACGGGAACGTCCTCGGAGCTGACGACCTCGATCGGCTCGTCGTTCTCCAGGGCGAGGAGCAGTTGGGCCACCTCGAAGGGGACCTGGCCCTCCTCGGTCTCGCGGGCGGGCGAGCCTTCCGGAAGATTGCCGATGATCATCGCCGGGCCCCGGCCGCCGTACAGGTCGTAACGGAGGAAGACACCCTGACAGCTACCGTCGGGGGCGGGGAGCAGACCGGCGCCGAGGTTGCCGGGCCAGTCCCCGGGGTCCATGGCCAGGACGTCGAAGTCCGGGCCCGCGGGTGTTGCGGCGCTACGGCGGCGGAGGAAGGACATGCTGCCATGTTACGTGTCCCGGCTCACGTTGCGGAGCCGGGCCCGGGCCGCGCGGGACCGGGCCCACCGCTCCCCCTCAGCCGGGCGGGGGCTCCGCTCCCACCAGCCACATGGCGAAGAACTGCGCCCCTCCGCCGTAGGCGTGGCCGAGCGCCCTGGTGGCCCCGTCGATCTGGTGCTCCCCGGCCCTCCCCCGCACCTGGAGAGCCGCCTCGGCGAAGCGGATCATGCCGGACGCGCCGATGGGATTGGTGGACAGCACACCGCCCGAAGGGTTGACCGGGAGGTCGCCGTCGAGTTCGGTGACGCCCGCCTCGGTGAGCTTCCAGCCCTCGCCCTCCTCGGCGAAGCCGAGGTTCTCCAGCCACATCGGCTCGTACCAGGAGAACGGCACGTACATCTCGACGGCGTCGATCTCCCGGCGCGGGTCGGTGATCCGGGCCTGCCGGTAGACGTCTGCGGCACAGTCCTTGCCGGCCTGCGGGGAGACGAAGTCCTTGCCTGCGAACAGGGTCGGTTCGCTGCGCATCGCCCCGCCGTGCACCCACGCGGGCGGGTGGGGCGAGCGGGCCGCGCCGTCGCGGTCGGTGAGGACCATGGCGCAGGCCCCGTCGGAGGAGGGGCAGGTCTCGGAGTAGCGGATCGGATCCCAGAGCATGGGGGCGGCCCGGACCTTCTCCAGGGTGATGCCGTGGTCGTGGAGGTGCGCGTAGGGGTTCTTCAGCGCGTTGCGCCGGTCCTTGTACGCGACGAGCGATCCGACCTCGTCGGGTGCTCCGGTACGCCGCATGTAGGCCCGTACGTGCGGGGCGAAGAAGCCGCCCGCGCCGGCCAGCAGCGGCTGTTGGAAGGGGACGGGCAGGGAGAGGCCCCACATGGCGTTGGACTCGGACTGCTTCTCGAAGGCGAGGGTCAGGACGGTGCGGTGCACGCGGGCGGCGACGAGGCCCGCGGCGACCAGGGCGGTGGAGCCGCCGACCGAGCCCGCCGTGTGGACGCGGAGCATGGGCTTGCCGACGGCGCCCAGGGCGTCGGCGAGGTAGAGCTCCGGCATCATGACGCCCTCGAAGAAGTCGGGGGCCTTGCCGATCACGACGGCGTCGATGTCGCTCCAGGTCAGCCCGGCGTCCTCCAGCGCCCGGAGGGCGGCCTCGCGGACCAGTCCGGCGATGGACACGTCGTTCCGGGCGGCGACGTGTTTGGTCTGGCCGATGCCGACGACGGCGACGGGCTCCTTAGGCATGAGTGCTCTCCCCTTCCAGGACGGCGACCAGGTTCTGTTGCAGGCAGGGGCCGGAGGTGGCGTGCGCGAGCGCCCGGTCGGACTCGCCCCGGTGGATACGGGCGGCGGCCTCGCCGAGCCGGATCAGCCCGGCGGCCATCACGGGGTTGGCGGCGAGCGCGCCGCCCGAGGGATTGACGCGGACGTCGTCGCCGAGCCCGAGGGCCTTGCGCAGGACGACCTCCTGCGAGGTGAACGGGGCGTGCAACTCGGCTGTGTCCACGGGGCGTTCGAAGGCTCCGGCGCGCTGGGCGGCGAGCCGTGCGGAGGGGCTGTCGGTCAGGTCGCGGACGCCGAGGCCGTGCGCCTCGATGCGGTGGTCGATGCCCCGGATCCAGGCGGGCCGCGCGCACAGGGCGCGGGCGGTGTCCCCGGCGGCGAGGACCACGGCGGCGGCCCCGTCACCGATGGGCGGGCAGTCGCCGGTGCGCAGCGGCCGCACGAGGTAGTCGCCCGCGGGAACGTCGCCGGTGAGCTGGGCGTGCGGGTTGCCGACGGCGGCGGTGCGGTTGCGGGCGGCGACCTCGGCGAGGGCGGGTTCGTCGGTGGCGCCCGCGTCGATGAGGGCCTGCGCCTGGAGGGCGGCGAGCGCGACGGAGTCGGGCCAGAGCGGGGCGAGGTAGTAGGGGTCGAGCTGGCGGGTGAGGACGTCGCGGACCCGGCCGGGCGAGGACTTGCCGTAGGAGTAGACGAGCGCGGTGTCCGCCTCGCCGGTCTGGATCTTCACCCAGGCCTCGTACAGCGCCCAGGCCCCGTCCATCTCGACGTGGGACTCGGAGATGGGCGGATGCGCGCCGACTCCGTCGAGCGCCATGGTGAAGGAGAAGGCCCGCCCGGCGAAGTAGTCGGCGGAGCCGGAGCAGGTGAACCCGATCTCGTTCGCCCTGAGGCCGGTCGCGCCGAGCACCTCGTGGAGGACGGGCATCAGCAGCTCGACCTCGGAGAGTTCGTCGGTGCGCCGCCGGTGTGCGGTCTGGGCGAAGGCGACGATGGCCACGTCCCGCATCTACACCAGCTCCTTGTACGTGTCGTAGTCGGCGTCGGGCTCCCCGGTGGGCCGGTAGTGGTCGGGGTGACGGGCGTCCTCGGTCCAGACGGGCTCGACGCGCAGGCCCATGCGCACCTGGTCGTACGGGATTCCGGCGATGCGTCCGTGCAGCGCGAGGTCCGCGCCGTCGAGGGCGATGTGGGCGTAGACGTACGGGACCTTGATGTCGAGATTCTTCGCTTTGATGTTGACGATGCAGAAGGTGGTGACCGTGCCGCGCGGGCCGACCTCGACCTGTTCGGCGGTGGCGACCCCACAGGTGGGGCAGACTCCGCGCGGCGGGACGTAGACCTTGCGGCAGGCGGGGCAGCGCTCCCCGACAGTGCGGTGGCCTTCGAGGGCGGTGAGGTAGGCGCTCTGCGCGCGGCCCGGGGTATGGACGTAGTCGAGGCGGGCCGGGGCGACAATGCCGGTGACGGGGTCGGCGAACTCCCCTGTGTGTGGAGCGGGTTCGGTGCTGACGGGCTCACCGTCGCACGGTTCGAAGCAGGCGATGTCGGTGATGGCTCCGGTGCGCGTCGCGGCCCAGCGGATGCGGACGCGCATCCCGGTGCGCACGGTGTCCGGGCCCGGCGCGTCGAGTGCGTGCAGGAGCGCGGTGCCGGCCCCGTCGAGGCGGACGAGCACCCAGGCGAAGGGCGTGCCGAGCGGCTGGTCGCGGCGTGGGTCCGGGTTCCAGGCCCAGGTGGTGACGGTGCCGGTGGGGGCGACCTCGACGAGGTCGCTGATCTCGTTCGCGGTGACGGGGTCGTACTCCACGGGCGGCACGAGCACCGTGCCGCCCTCCGTGCGGACGCCGAGGACGGTGCGTTCGCGCAGTCCGGTGAGGAAGGCGCTCTGGACGGGCCCGAGCGATCGGGTGAAGGGGAATTCGACCACCAGCGGGGCGCTGAGGATGTCGGACATGGCTGCTGCCTCCTTGCTGAGAGGGCTGAGGGCTTGAGGAGCCGCGCGCTCAGCGCTCAGGCGCGCCGGTAGACGGGCGGCCGCTTCTCGGCGAATGCGCGCGCGCCTTCCTTGGCGTCTTCGGTGGCGAACACGGGCCAGCCGCGCTTGAGTTCGGCGGCCAGCGCCTCCGCCTCGGCCAGCTCGGCGCCCTCGTAGACCGACGCCTTGACGGCCTCGACGGCGAGCGGCCCGCAGGCGTTGACCCGTTCGGCGACGGCGAGGGCCTCCTCCAGCGCCGTTCCGTCGGGCACGACCCTGCCGATGAGCCCGATGGCGGCGGCCTCGTCTGCGGTGTAGGCGCGGCCGGTGAGGAGCATTTCGAGGGCGTGGGTGCGGGGGATCTGACGGGGCAGCCGGACCGTGGAGCCGCCGATCGGGAAGAGGCCCCGGCGGACCTCGAAGAGCCCGAAGGTGGCTCCCGCTCCGGCCACGCGGATGTCGGTGCCCTGGAGGATCTCGGTGCCGCCCGCGACGCAGGGGCCCTCCACAGCGGCGATCACCGGTTTGCGCGGGCGGTGGTGGCGCAGCATCGCCTTCCAGTGGAGGTCCGGGTCGGCCGTCATCCGCTCCCGGTACTCCTGCCCCTCCATTCCGCCGCCCGCCAGGGCCTTGAGGTCCATGCCGGCGCAGAACGCGCCGCCCGCTCCGGTCAGGACGACGGAGCGGACCGTGTCGTCCGCGTCGGCCGCGAGCCAGCCGTCGTACAGGCCGACGAGCATCGGCAACGAGAGTGCGTTCCTGGCCTGTGGTCTGTTCAAGGTGAGCACCAGCGTGGCGCCTTCGCGCCGCACGGTGAGGTGTTCCGTACCGCCCATGACCGACTCCTGTTCTCCAGACCTGGAACAGGTTGCAGGAGGAGGGGACGCAGTTCAATAGATTTCTGACAGCTCGTCAGATTGTTTCGGCGCCACCCCTTCCCAGTTGTGCCGCCCGGCGCTCTAATGACGGCCGAGTCGCCAGTCACCCGGGGTCAGGAGGAACGGTGGAGTACAACCTTGCCGACCTGTTCGAATCGGTCGTCGACGCGGTGCCCGGCCGCGAGGCGCTCCTGTACGTCGACCATCCCGGCACGGGCGCGGAGCGGCGGCTCACGTACGCGGAGCTGGACGCCGCCGCCAACCGGATCGCCCATCATCTGATCGACACGGGAATCCGGCCGGGCGAGCACCTGGGGCTGCACCTCTACAACGGGGTCGAATACCTCCAGACCGTGCTGGGAGCCCTCAAGGCGCAGATCGTCCCGGTGAACGTCAACTACCGCTATGTGGAGAAGGAGTTGGTCTACCTCTACCGGGACGCCGACCTGGCGGCGCTGGTCTTCGACGGCGAGTTCGACGAGCGGGTCGCGGCGGCCGCTCCGCAGGCCCCGGGCCTGCGCCACCTCCTCCGGGTGGGGCCCGCCCCCGTCGCTCCCCCGACCGTGCGGGTCATGCCGTTCACCGAGGCGGAGGCGTCGGGCGAGGCCGGGCGCGGCTTCGCACCCCGCTCGGGCGACGACCAGTTCATCATCTACACGGGTGGCACGACCGGGATGCCGAAGGGTGTGATGTGGCGTCAGGAGGATCTGTTCTTCTCGGGCCTGGGCGGCGGCGCCCCGACCGGCGACCCGGTGAAGAGCCCGCAGGAGCTGGCGGAGCGGGTCGCCGCGGGCGGGGACGGGATCACCTTCTTCCCCACCCCGCCACTGATGCACGGGACCTCCACGCTGACCGCGTTCATCGGCTTCAACTTCGGCCAACGCGTCGTCGTGCACCGTAAGTTCGTTCCCGCCGAGGTGCTGCGGACGATCGAGAAGGAGAAGGTCACCAGTGTCTCGCTGGTCGGCGACGCGATGCTGCGCCCGCTGATCGACTGCCTGAAGGGGCAGTCGCGCGGGACGGACTGCTCGTCGCTGTTCTCCGTCTCGAGTTCCGGGGCGATCATGTCGGACTCGGTGCGGGCGGAGTTCCAGGCGCTCGTGCCGACGGTGATGCTGCTGAACAACTTCGGTTCCTCGGAGTCCGGTTTCAACGGCACGGCCACCGCCGACTCGGGACCGGAGAAGGGCTTCCGGGTGCAGGTCAACGCCCGTACGGCCGTGGTGGATCCGGTGACGTACGAGCCGGTGGTCCCGGGCGAGCCGGGCCGCATCGCCCAGCGCGGGCACGTCCCGCTCGGCTACTACAACGACCCGGCCAAGACCGCCGACACCTTCTTCCGCAGGGGCGAGGAGCGGTGGGTGCTGCTGGGCGACATGGCGACCGTGGACGCGGACGGCATCGTCACCGTGCTCGGCCGGGGCTCCCAGTGCATCAACACCGGGGGCGAGAAGGTGTATCCGGAGGAGGTCGAGCAGGCCCTCAAGTCCCATCCGGACGTGTACGACGCGCTCGTCGCGGGCGTACCCGACGAGCGCTGGGGCAACCGGGTCGCCGCCGTGGTCCAACTGCGCTCCGAAGCACAGACGTTGACTCTGGACGAGATACAGGCGCACTGCCGGACCCGGCTCGCCGGCTACAAGGTCCCCCGCGCGCTGGTGCTCGCCGACCGGATCCAGCGCTCACCCAGCGGCAAGGCGGACTACCGCTGGGCGAAAGCGGTGGCGGCGGGGGCCGACCGGGGCTGAGGGCCCGCCCGTGCGTCCCTCGGAGCCGAGGGACGCACCGCGGAGCGGCCGGCGCTGACCGCCACCACCGCGTCGTCGATCCTCAACGACAGTGCGGGTGGTGGGGCGGGCCCTCACCCGTTCCGGAACTGCCGCAGCCGGGTGCGCCCGGCTGCCGGGTCAGCGGACGAAGTAGCCGCGCTCCGCGTCGAAGTAGGCCTTCTCGCCCTTGATGTAGGTGATCCCGTACGGGCCGCCGAGGTTGCGGTACTCGCCGCTGGCCCAGCCACCCTCGACCTCCGCGTGACCGCCGCCGGCCGGGCCGTCCCAGCCGTTCGTTGCCTGCGCGGAAGCCGGTCCCGCGGCGACGAGCCCGGCCGCGGCGACAGCCGCCAGCGTGATCGCGATACGACGCATCATGGCACTCTCCTTCATGTCATCGGTAGGTGCAGTGCGACCAACCTGGCCGATGAGACAACCGTTGGCATATGCGGCACGCGGGCGTCCCGGCAAGGAGAACTCGTTCGGCCCCCCGCCGTGCATCCCCCGTCGTGGGCGTTCTCCTCCCGGGCCCACAGGACGCTCGCCCACCTCGTCGAGCGCCGAGGTCGCACCACGAGCCGAGAGAAGTACTTTTGCCGGGACGGGCCGGTGTGCGCCCGTTCACGTGGGCCATACGGGCGTGGTGGCCGTCGTCATGGCGGTTCCGGGGTGTTTCTCCACCGGGAGTGCACGACCGACGTGATCGTCTCTGCATCAGTGCCTGCCTTCGCGCCACGACGCGAATTTTCGATCGGCAGTGCACGAAGGCATGCGATCGGGGTACGCGCCCGGGCGGAGTGTCGAGTCGTTCGTCATCACCACTGATCTCGGAAAGGCGTGAGATGGGCCGCCGCCAGCCTACGAAGCACTCGTTCAGTGATTCTCCGCGCCCGGCCCACGACGTGCGCGGAGGCCGCCAGCACACCCCGTCGTCCGAGGACGCCCGGGTCGTGGACTCGGACGTGGTCGGTTCGGTCCTGCGCACCGCACGGGCCGTGCTGGCGGACCGGATCGACGAGGCGGTGCGGAGCGACGCCTCGTTCTGCGAGGAGTTGGCACGGCGGGTCGCCGACTTCACGCTGGAGGGCGGCAAGCGGATGCGGCCCCGCCTCCTGTGGTGGGGGATGCGTTCCTGTGGTGCGGCGGAGACCGCGGCCGCGCTGCGGCTCGGGGTGGCGCTGGAGCTGATCCAGAGCTGCGCGCTCATCCATGACGATGTGATGGACCGCTCGCGGCTTCGCCGGGGGAAGCCTGCCATGCACATCGGTCTGGCAGAACGTGCGGGTCTCTCGCCGGATTCCGAGCGGGGTTCCGACTTCGGCGCCTCGGCCGCCGTGCTGGCGGGGGACCTCGCACTGGTCTGGGCCGACGACACGGTGGCGGAGACCGTGCTGTCCGCCGCTCAGCGTCGTCGGATCGGCGCCCTGTGGCGGGCCATGCGGACCGAGATGGTCGCCGGGCAGTATCTGGATCTGCGTGGCCAGCTCAGCGGTGGGTCGTCCGTGGCGCAAGCCTTGCGGACCGCCTGCCTCAAGAGTGCCTCGTACTCCGTCGAGCGGCCTCTGGCGATCGGCGCCGCCCTGGCGGGCGCCGATGACCGGACCACCGACGCTCTGCGCTCCGCCGGCCGGTGTGCCGGTATCGCCTTTCAGCTGCGGGACGATCTGCTCGGGGTCTTCGGCGACCCGGCGCTGACCGGGAAGCCGTCCGGCGACGACATCCGCGAGGGCAAGTCGACCTATTTGCTGGCTGTCGCCCGGAACTCGGCCGAAGCGTCGGGCGACGAACAAGCACTGGCGGTACTCGGCCGCGCCACCGGCAACGCCGACCTCACCGAGGAGGATCTCGCGGACGTACGCGGCGTGCTCGAGGTGACGGGGGCGCGCGCCCATGTGGAGCGGAAGGCGGAGCACCTCCGCGACCACGCCGTACGTCGTCTGGGACAGGCCGTCGACGTGGACGCGCACGGCGGCCGCCAGTTGCTCGGTCTGCTGCGCACGGTCTCCGGGGAGCGGACCGCCCACTCCCCCACCACCGCCGGTGAGACGCACGGTGGCGGCACCGGGGTGGCAGGGGCCTCACCGGTCCTGATGACGACCGAAGGAGGTAATGCGGGGTGATCACGGTCAAGGGGCCCGTCGACCATGTGGTGGTGGTCGGTGCCGGTCTGGCAGGACTGGCCGCCGCGCTGCACCTGCTGGGCGCGGGCCGCCGCGTGACGGTCGTCGAGCGGGAGGACGTGCCCGGGGGCCGGGCCGGGCTCCTGGAGTCGGGCGGCTTCCGTATCGACACCGGGCCGACGGTACTGACGATGCCGGATCTGGTGGAGGATGCCTTCGCCGCGGTCGGGGAGCGGATGGCCGACCGGCTGGAACTGATCAGGCTCGCCCCCGCCTACCGGGCGCGGTTCGCCGACGGGTCCCAGCTCGACGTGCACACCGACGGTGCCGCGATGGAGGCCGCAGTCGAGGAGTTCGCGGGGGCCCGGCAGGCGGTCGGCTACCGGCGGCTGCGGATCTGGCTGGAGCGCCTCTACCGGGTGCAGATGCGCCGTTTCATCGACACCAACTTCGACTCACCGCTCCAGCTCGCCCACCCCGACCTGGCCCGCCTCGCGGCGCTCGGCGGTTTCGGCCGGCTCGACGCGCGGATCGGACACTTCGTCTCGGACGAGCGGCTGCGCAGGGTCTTCTCCTTCCAGGCGCTGTACGCGGGCGTGCCCCCGGCACGGGCGCTGGCCGCGTACGCGGTGATCGCCTACATGGACACGGTGGCCGGTGTGTACTTCCCCCGGGGCGGCATGCACGCTCTTCCCCGGGCGATGGCGGACGCGGCCTCCGACGCGGGAGCCGTGCTCCGCTACGGGCAGAGGGTGACCCGGCTGGAGCGTTCGGGTGACCGGGTCACCGCTGTCGTCACCGACCAGGAGCACATTCCGTGCGACGCGGTCGTCCTGACCCCCGATCTGCCCGTCAGCTACCGACTGCTCGGCCGCACCCCGCACCGCCCCCTGCCTCTGCGGCACTCGCCGTCCGCGGTGATCCTGCACGCGGGCACGGATCGCACCTGGCCGGACCTGGCGCACCACACCATCTCCTTCGGCGCGGCCTGGAAGAACACCTTCCACGAACTCACCCGCACCGGCCGGCTGATGTCGGACCCCTCGCTCCTCATCACCCGGCCCACCGCGACCGACCCCTCTCTCGCACCGCCGGGCAAGCACCTCCACTATGTGCTGGCTCCCTGCCCGAACACCGAGGTCGGGCCCGGCGTACGGGAATGGCGGGAGCTGGGACCCCGCTACCGGGACGAGCTGCTGGCCGAGCTGGAGCGCCGCGAGATGCCCGGTCTCGGCGCGGCGATCGAGGAGGAGGGGCTGGTCACGCCGGTCGACTGGACCGCACAGGGGCATGCGGCGGGCACCCCCTTCTCCGTGGCCCACACCTTCCCCCAGACCGGACCCTTCCGGCCGCGCAACCTGGTGCGGGGCACGGTCAACGCCGTCCTCGCCGGTTGCGGCACCACACCCGGTGTCGGCGTGCCGACCGTCCTGATCTCCGGGAAGCTGGCGGCGGAGAGGATCACCGGCCCTCGTATCGCCCGAGCCCCGCGCTCCGCCCCGGGAGGTTCCAGCGCATGACCGTCCACGAACTCGATGCAGCGGGCATCCACGATCCCGCGCTCCGGGCCGCTTACACCCGCTGCCGGGGTCTCAACGCACGTCACGGCAAGACCTACTTCCTCGCGACGCGGCTCCTCCCCGTCGACCGGCGGCCGGCCGTCCACGCCCTGTACGGCTTCGCCCGCTGGGCCGACGACATCGTCGATGATCTCGACACCCCGGCCACGCCGGGGGAGCGCGCCCGCGCCCTGCTCGGCCTGGAAGCCCAGCTGGAGGCAGGGTTGCGGGGGGCGCGGGCCGCCGAGCCGGTGATCCGTGCCCTGGCCGACACGGCGGCCAGGTACACCATCGACCATCGGCACTTCACCGACTTCCTGTCCTCCATGCGCAGCGACCTGACGGTCGGCGGCTACGCCTCGTACGAGGAACTCGGCCGGTACATGCACGGCTCGGCCGCGGTGATCGGCCTCCAGATGCTTCCGGTGCTCGGGACGGTGGTGGCGCGCGAGGAAGCGGCACCGCACGCGGCCGCGCTCGGTGTCGCCTTCCAGCTGACCAACTTCCTGCGGGACGTGGGTGAGGACCTGGACCGGGGACGGCTCTATCTGCCGACCGAGCTGCTGGCCGCGCACGGGGCGGACCGGGACCGCTTCGAGTGGAGCCGGAGCACGGGGATGCCGGACAGCCGGATCACCGATGTCCTGCGGGCCGCCGCAGCCCACAACCGAGCCGTCTACCGGGCTGCCCTGCCCGGCATCGCGATGCTCGCCCCGGTGTCGCGGCCCTGCATCCGTACGGCGTTCGTGCTGTACAGCGGCATCCTCGACGCGATCGAGGCGGACGGGTACGCGGTCCTGCACCGCCGGGCGGTCGTCCCGCGCCGACGACGGGCCGCCGTGGCGCTGGACGGTCTGGTGCGGGCGGTCGCGGTGCGCACGGTGTGCCGGCGCCGAGCGGACGCGGTCGATGCGTCCCGGTCCGCCGAGCTGTCCCGGCCGCGGACGGCCGGCGGACCGGCCCCAGTGCGGAGGGAGGCCGTATGAGGCCGGCGGCACGACGCCCACGCTCCGGCCGTCTTCCCTTGCGGGTGCGGCGCGCGCCCGTCCCGTGGGAGCGTCAGGCACCCACGTGGCGCGACGCGAAACCCTGGCTCATCACGGAGGCCCTGAAGCGTGCGCGGAGCAGGCCTTCCGGCAACTGGTACGTCATCGGAGCCTCGCGCGCCCTTCCTCCCGGGAAGGCCCTCGGGGTCACGGTCGGCTCCACCGAAGTGGTGGCGTGGCGCGACGGCGCGGGAAAGCTGCGTACCGGTCCGGGTGCGTGCCCGCATCTGGGGGCACCGCTGCGCGACAGCCCCGTCCGCTGCGGCACGCTGGTCTGCCACTGGCACGGACTAGCGTTGGACGGCCGGCCGTTCGCCGGATGGGAGCCCTATCCCGCCTTCGACGACGGCGTCCTTCTCTGGGTGCGGCTCGACCACATGGGGGGTGAGCCCCCTTCGGAACGTCCGTACCTACCCGGCCGGCCGAGGGCGCGGGACGCCGTGGCGGCGGTCTACTCCGGCGTGGGGCGCTGCGAGCCGGAAGACGTCGTGGCCAACCGTCTCGATCCCTGGCACGGCGCGTGGTTCCACCCGTACTCCTTCGTGGACCTGACGGTGACGGGAACGCCCGCCGACAGCCCGGCGGACGACGACGGGTTCACCGTCGACGTGTCCTTCAAGGTGGCCGGGCGACTGGTGGTGCCGGTCCGGGCCCGGTTCACGGCGCCCGAGCCCCGTACGGTCGTCATGCACATCGTCGAGGGCGAGGGCGCGGGGTCCGTCGTGGAGACCCACGCCACACCCCTCGCTCCGGACGAGCGGGGCAAGCCCCGGACCGCCGTGACGGAGGCACTGGTCGCGGCGTCGGACCGTCGTGGCTTCGCCGTGGCCCGGGCGGCCGCCCCTCTGCTGCGCCCCCTGATGCGTGCCTCGGCCGGCCGGTTGTGGCGGGACGACCTGGCGTACGCGGAGAGGCGCTGGGAACTCCGCGACAGTGGGACGTTCCCGGGCTGACGAGCGGCCCCTTTCATGAAGCTCCGCGCGGCCCTCGGTCAGCCTCCGTCAGTCGGCCAGCGCGGCGAGCCGGCGCAGAACGGCCGACCGTCCCGCGCGCGGGACGGTCCAGAGCGTCTGCCCCCGTACGCCCCAGCGTTCCAGCAGGGCGTTCGCGGCGAGGAATCCGCTGGTGGCCGCGCGTTCCATCAGGGCCACGGGCAGCTCGGTGCGGACCATGTCCCCGGCCACGGTGACTGCGGGGTCGGGGCTGCGCACGCCGGGCCGGTCCCGGTAGCCGCCCACGGGGAACATCGGGCAGTCCGCCCGCCATTCGTGGCGGGCGTCCAGGAGGCGGGCGCTCCGGGTCTCCGGGTAGACGCGGTGCAGTTGTCTCAGCGTCTCGTCCTGTACGGCGGAACGGTCGGCGTCCGGTGCGACGGCGTACGCGTGCAGCTCGACGACCGAGCCTCTCGTGCGCCGGGCCCAGCGGGCGGCCTCGCCCTCCCAGCGGTCGAGGACGCTCACGTTGTCCAGCGGTCCGTAGCCGCTGGTCCCCAGGAACCCGGGCCGGTCGTGCGCCACGGGCCGGTCGAGCCAGAGCCGTGAGACCAGGAACGGCGGGGCGGTGCGCAACCGTGCGATCCGTGCGCGCCAGTCGGTGTCGCCCAACTCGGGGGACGCGGCGACGAGGCGGCGCAGGGCGCCGCTGTCCAGGGCGAGGACGAGGGCGTCGTACCGGGTGGTGCGGTCGTCCGTGGTGAGGTCCAGCCCGCCGCCGGGCAGGGGGCGGACCTGCCGGAGCGGTGTCCGGGTCCGTACGTCGACGCCGTGGATCTCCAGGTAGCGGTGCAGCGGTTCCCACAGGGCTGCGGGGAAAGGTTCGCCGGGCACGTCGAAGAGCAGGCCCTCGCTGGAGCCGAGGAAGTAGATGTGGAACATCAGAGCCAGTTCGGCCGCCGACAGTTCACGCGGGTCGGCGAAGAAGCTGCGGGAGAAGACCTCGAACGCCAGGTGGTGGGCGGCTTCCGGGAAGCGGATGCGGTCGAGGAAGTCGGTGGCGCTGATCCCGTCGAGCCGTTCGTAGACCTCGGGCACCCGCACGTCCAGCAGCCCGACAGCCGCCCTCGGGTTGATCCGGACCAGGTCCCGCAGACCGAAGGTGGGGCTGAGGGCGACGAACCCCATGGCGCTGAGCGGAGGCGTGCGCGGCACCCGGGCGAAGCTGTCCCGCAGGCCGGAGCCGTGCCACAGCGGGTAGTCGGGCAGCCGGGTCAGGGAACCGAGGTCCGGGTCGACCCGACGCAGAAGTCCGCGCAGGTTGTAGTACTGCCGGAAGAACGCGTGGAACCCGCGGCTCATCGTCACCGTGGTGCCGTCGGTGAGCTCGGTGGGCCACCCCGACAGCCTCCCGCCCAGGCCTGGTTCGCGCTCGTAGAGGGTGACGCGTACGCCGCGTTCCGCGAGAAGGGTGGCCGCCGCGATCCCCGCGATGCCGCCGCCGACGACCGCCACCGCGGGCGCGTCCCCGGTGAATCGGGCGCGGCCGGCCGGTGCCGGCACGACTGCCGCCTGCCGGTCCCTGCCGTGCCGGTGTCCCCTGCCGCTGTCCCGCGCGAACATCACGCCCGTACCCCCGGGACGGCTGCGGTTCGACCGACGAAGGTGTGGGTGATGCCGGTCTGCCAGCCGGGCAGCGGGAGGACGCGTACGTCGGCGAAGCCGGCCCGGCGCAACCGCTGGGCGAACGCGGGAGCCGTGTCGAACCGGGTGACACTGTCCCGGAGGTGTCGGTAGAGGCCGGCGTCCCCGGCGAGCCGGCCGGCGGGCTGGATGATCAGCGAGCAGACCGCGCTCCACACCGCACGGTGGACGGGGGATCCGCCGAGCGTGTACTCGTGGACGGCGAGGCGGCCGCCCGGTACGAGCAGACCGCGCACCATGTCGAGGGCCTCGTCGGGGTCGGTGAGGTTGCGGAAGAGGTAGCCGGCGAACACCGCGTCGAAGGAACCGGCTTCCAGCCGTCCGGCCAGTTCCTCGACCGGGAGGTGCGCGAAGTCGACGCCCTGCGGCCAGCTCTTGGCCGTCGCGCGGTCCAGCATGCCCGCGGACGCGTCGACTCCGGTGATCCGGGCGCGCGGGGCGGCAGCGAGAAGCGCGGCCGTGGACGCGCCCGTTCCGCACCCCAGGTCGAGCACGCGCAGTCCGCGTCCCTCCTCCGGCAGGCCCAGTCGGCGTGCGGAGCGGCGCAGGTGCGCGTGGTAGCCGGGGCTGGCCGAGACGAGGCGGTCGTAGGCGGTGGAGCCGTGGTCGAAGGCCTCGGACAGCGCGTCACCGCGCAACAGGGTCATGGGGTGCTCCCTTCGGGGGCGGTCGGTGCGGGGGAAACGGAGCCGCCGGGCGTGCACGCCGGGTTCTGAAGGGAAGTTCGAAGACGGTCCGCAGCATGGGGACCATCGGTGTCCGCAGGCCGATGAGCAGGTCCTCGTGCAGTTGCGAACGGCCGTCCATGAAGCTCAGCAGCCGCTCGCCGGGAATGTGGCGGAAGAGGCGGTGGAAGAAGTCCGCGCCGTCCACCCTGCCGCTGTCCAGGGCCCGCAGCAGCACGGCGTCCATCAGCCGCGCCCGACGCCCGTACGGGGCGGGCACACGCAGGGGGCGTCCGGAGCGCAACTGGTCGGCGACGGCCCGGCTCTGTCGCTGCACGGCCGCGAAGGTGTAGCCGGTAGACGGGCGGGTCGCGCCTCCGGCGGTGCCGATGCGATACACCGAACGCCCCGCCTTGTGCGGGAAGCGGCCGTCCGTCATGGGGATGACACCGTGCTCCTGCGCCGTCACCTGGAGCGGCCCGAGCCGCAACACGTCGTGGGTGTAGTGGCGCAGGGCTCGCCGGTAGCCGTCGGTGTCCAGCGGGGCAGGTGAGAACTCGGTGTACTCGACCAGCGCGGTGTGCGGGTCCAGTGGCAGGACGTAACCGAACGAGAGCCCGCGAGCGGGCTGCGGCGTACGGAAGTCCATCAGGTCCGCGGTCCCGGGATCGAACACGGGACGCTCGGTGCGGACGAACCAGCCGGTGAAATGCTGAAGCAGCGTCGTGCGGGCGGGGGGCAGGCGGTGGGACGGCCGGGAGTCGAAGACGAGACGGCCGCGGACAAGGATCCGTTCACCGCACGCCGTTCGGGTCAGGACCTCGCCGCCGACGCCGGACGGGTCGTCGCGTACGGCACTCGCCGTCGCCTCCATCCGGCACAGGTCCGGTGCACGGGAGAACCGTTGCTCGACCAGTGCCTCGAAGGCGTCCGAGCGCAGCATCTTGTAGCGCAGCCGCGGGAGCTGGGCCACGGTGGAGGCCCCGTCGGCCGCTCGGACCCGCAGCCGGGGCCAGGAGGCGGCCAGGACGGGATCGTAGGGCCCGCCCGGCGGCTCCCAGAAGCACCAGGTCCGCGGGGGCGCTCTCAACGGCCCCGGCGGGGCGTCTACGAGCGCGACCGACAAAGGTACGTCGCTGTCCGGTGCGCAGAGGTGGTACGCCAGGCTCATCCCGGCCGCACCCGCGCCCACGATCACGACGTCGAAGTCAGTGGGCACGGCATTCCTCTCGATCGGACGGGTACGAACCCTCGCGGGGCGAGCGAAGCCGACGTCCTTCACATCGCAACGCCGGGCGGGCCGGGTGCCAGGCGACCGTATCCCGCAGTGCCCTCCCCCACCCGGCATGCTCGGCCGCGCCCACCTGAGTGGCGGTAAGGCCTGGCCGGGGGACGGCAGGCTTCGTTGCCCCCGCCTCGGCCTTCCGCGGGCGATCGCGAGCACCTTGCCGTGCTGTCTGCTGTCCCCGACACCCGGCCCCGCACCTCCCGCCTGACCGCCGACGCCCTGCTGAAACCTGCCGTCGCCGAGGACGCGGCGCCGAGAAGCCGCGTGAGGCCTGCGTGCTCGTCCTGTGCGGTGCGTGGAAGGGGGGCCGCTCCACGCCGGAACGGCCCCCTGGACGGCCCCGATCAGCTGTAGACGCCGAACTCGTGCAGTGAGTAGCCCCAGCCCGTGCCGCGGGCGGTGAGCTGGATCCGCACGTGGCGGGCCGTTTCGGTCAGGGCGATGGTGTCGACGTCACCGTTGCCGGACGTCGTGGTGTGGACCGTGCGCCAGGCGTTGCCGTCGTCCGAGACCTGGACCTCGTAGGACTTGGCGTAGGCCGGGTCCCACACCAGTTGCAGGTTGCGGACCGGCGTCCGCGCACCGAGGTCGACCGCTATCCACTGCGGGTCGCTCCAGTCGCTGGCCCACCGGGTGTCGGCCCTCCCGTCCGTGGCGCGCTCCGGCGGGCAGGGGCAGTCACCGTACGAGGCCTGCGAGCTGGACGCCGTGGTGGGCTTGCCGAGAGCGACATTGGTGCCGGTCATCGGCGGCGCGACGACCTTGACCGACTTGGTCTCGATGCCCGCGTTGCCCTTCCCGTCCTCGGACTGGATGTAGACCTTCCACACGCCGAGCTTCTCGGGAGCGGTGACCGCGAAGGTGCCGGCGCCCGTGGACCTGAATTGCGCCGGTACGAGCCGCTTGTCGCCGTTGGCATAGTTGCCGCTGAGGAAGATCTTGTTGGTGAGCTGGTCGCCCTCGGGGTCGCGGATGTCCGCGCGGACGGTGAACTCCTTGCCCGCCGGGGCGGACCCGGCCGGCGTCACCGTCATGTCGGTGATGACCGGCGGCAGGTTGTCACCGGCGTTGGAGCCCGTGTACGCCTTCTTCACCGAGTAGTACGACAGCCGCTTGAGACCGTCGGGGATCAGGTTGAACCACACCCCGCCGAAGTCGTGCTCCAGTCCGTAGTGGAAGAGGGTCGCGCCCAGGGCCACGCCCCGGTGGCCGGTGATGCAGTCCCAGGACTTGGTGTAGCCGTCGCGCTTCTGCACGTCGGTCGGCTCGTCGGGAACACCGTTGGCGTCGTCGGGCACCTCCCACTCACCCGCGGGGCCGCTCTCGGTGATGATGTAGGGCTTGGTGTAGCCCCCCTCCTCCCAGTCCTGCTGGACCCCGCACGTGTCGCCGTAGGCGTTCATCGAGTACAGGTCGAGGTCGGGAGCGTTGCGCTTGTAGTACGGCCAGGCGCCGGTCCACGCGTCGGTGGAGGTCACCGGGTGGTCGGCGTCGATGGAGTGGATCTTCTTGGCCACGTCGTTGACGAACGTCGTGTAGGCGTTGCGCTGGGCTTCCAACTCTGCGCCGCTGTAGCAGTTCTGGAGGCCGAGGACGGACTCGTTGCCGACGTTCCACATGAGGGTCGCGGGGTGGTTCTTGTAGGTCTCGACCCACTTGGCGATCTCGGTGAGCATGGTCGACTTGTACGCGGTGTCGGTGACGTAGTTGGCGCAGCCGCCGCTGCCGGGACCGCCGCCGGGCTGGAGCCAGAAGCCGTTCATGACCCGCAGGCCGTTCGCGGCGGCCGCGTCGAGGAGCGGCTTGGTGCCGGCGTCCGTGCCCCAGGTGCGGACGGTGTTGACGCCCATCGACTTCAGGTCGGGCATGTACTTCGGAGCGTCCGCCATGGACGGGCCCCAGGTGAGGCCCTTGACGGTGTACGGCTGTCCGCCGACGGTGAGCTGCCACGCGCCCTGGGAGCCGGTGACCTTGACGGCCCCGCCGGGCGGGGGGTCGGTGGTGCCCTGGGAGCCGTAGACCTGGAACTCCCAGAGGGAGTAGCCGTATCCACCGGGGCGCGCGGTGCCGAGCATCCGGACGTAGCGGCCGGAGCCGGCGAGGGCCAGGTCGTCGGTGCCGCCGTCGCCGTCGGTGACCTTCTTCAGGGTGGTCCAGTCGGTGCCGTTGTCGCTGGCCTGGATCTCGTAGGCCTTGCCGTAGGCGCCCTCCCAGGTCAGTACGGCCCGGCTCAGGTCGGACTTCTTGCCGAGGTCGATCTGGATCCACTGGGGGTCGGACCACTGGCTGGACCAGCGGGTGCCGGTGAGGTCGCCGTCGACGGCCTGTGCGGCGGAGAGGCCGGCGCCCTCGTGCGAGGAGGCGGTGGCGGTCTTGCCCTGGGAGATCAGGGGATCGGCGGCGCGCGCCTCGGTCGGCGCGGCGATGAGCGTGAGGGAGGAGGCGAACAGCGCGCCGAGGGTCAGGGTGAGAGCGGGTCTGCGCAGGGACAGCATGGCGGCTCCTGAGGAGGATGGGGGGAACACGGGCGGCCGCCGTCGGGGAGGACGGCGGCCGTCCGTGGGAGAGAGGGTCGGCGGGTGAGCCCTCACCGCGGGGGTCCCCCGGGCCGACGGTCAGGATCGGCCCGGGGGCGTCCACCGCGGGTGGTTTCACCGCGGGGGACGGATCAGGGGAAGGAGACCAGGGTGGACGGCACGGTCGTGGTGCCGGCCGGGACCGTGGAGGCTCCGGTGTTGTTGATGACGTGGTTGTAGTGGCCCATTCCGCCGAGCGACACCACCAACAGGCTGTGGAACTTCACGCCCGGCTTCACCGGGGCCTTGAAGCCGTGGTCCTGGCGGATGGTCGAATCGACGTTGTAGTTGCAGTAGCTGCCCATCCCCCAGCCCTCGTGGACGTCGACGGAGTCGTCGACGCGGTAGGCGGCGTAGCCCTTCGTGTCGCCGTTCTGGATGGCTGCCTGGTTGGGTGCGTCGTACGCCTTCTCGTTCTGGTAGAAGATCGTCCGGCCGCGCTCGCCGTACCACTCGACGTCGTACTTGTTGAAGTGTTCGACGAACAGGCCGGTGGCCAGCACGTCGTCGCCGTACACCCGGACCCCGTAGTCGGCGCGGTTGGTCTCCCAGCCGACGCCCTCGCCGTGGTCGGCGCGCCACACCCAGGTGTGGTCGATGATCACGTCGTCGCTGTGGACGGCGATGGAGGTGGTGGCCTTGCCGGCGCCCGCGCCGCCGATGCGGACGTAGACGTCCTGGACGGAGGTGGGGTTGGCGGCGTGGTCCGCGGAGGAGTTCTGCGCGCCGACCTCGAGCAGGGTCGGGGAGTTGACCGTACCGGCGTCGATCAGGAAGCCGGCGAGCTTGACTCCGTCGACGTCGGCGACCTTCATCGCGGTGACGCCGCCGTCGGGGATGATCGTCGCGAGACCGAGGCCGAGGACGACCGTGTTCGCGCGGTTGACGTTGATGGGCTGGTCGACGTGGTAGATGCCGGGGGTGAAGAGGAGGTTGAGGCCCTGGGACAGCGCCTGGTTGATGGTGGCCGCGGTCGCGCCCTCCTTGACGACGTAGAACTTGTCCAGCCCGATCGAGGTGCCCTGCGGGGTGCCGTTCCAGGAGACGCCGCGGGCGTTGGTGCGCTTCTCGGGAACGAAGACCTTGTACGTGTTGCCGTCCAGGTACAGGAACGGCTTCTCACGCGAGATCGGAGTGGTCTGCAGCGTGGTGTAGCGGGGCTCGGGGAACGCGTTGGCGGGTGCGCCTTCGACGCCCGAGAACGTCTGGTTCCAGACGGAGTTGGACCAGCCGCCGATCGAGCTGTCGCGGGTGTACCACTGCTGCTGCGAGTAGTTGCCGACCTGGCCGTCCACCTTGGAGTCGGCGATGTAACCGCCGCTTGCCCAGCCGTAGCCGTTCGGGGCCAGGTTGAGCCCGCCCTTGACGTGCATGCGGCGGAAGGAGGCGGCCTGGGAGACGGCCCAGCGGTTGGTGCCGCTGACCGGGTTCACCGCCAGGTTCTCGGCCGAGCGCCAGAAGTTCTGCGTCGCGTTGCCGTTGAACCAGCCCGCGTCGACGGTCACGTCACCGTTGATGGTGGTGTCGTCGGGCTTGAGGCCGAGGCCGGAGATCGAGGTGTAGAAGCCGATCTCGGCGTTCAGGTTGTTGTAGGTGCCGGGCTTGAAGAGGAACTGGTGCCGGCCATTGCCGAAGTGCGCCGCCTCCTGCTCGTCGAAGACCTGGTCCAGTTTGGCCTGGATGTTGGGCGTGGAGGGGTCGAAGACGTGCACGTTCGGGCCGAGGTCGCCGCCGCCGGGCAGCTGCGGGCCGTCGGTGCCGCCGGACTCACCGTAGACCTTGAACTCCCAGAGCGAGAAGCCGTATCCGGTGCCGCGGGCGGTGCCGTACACCCGTACGTAGCGGGCTTCACCGCTGATGTTCAGGGTGTCCGTGCCACCGTCACCGTCAGCGGTCTGGTAGGCGGTCGACCAGTCGGAGCCGTTGGCCGACAGCTCGACGCGGTAGCCCTTGCCGTAGGCCGCCTCCCAGTCCAGGACGACCTGGCTCAGCTTCGTGGTCGCGCCGAGGTCGACACGTATCCACTGCGGGTCGGAGGCGGCGCTGGACCAACGGGTGGTGGCGTTCCCGTCAACGGCCGCAGTGGCCGGGGTGCCGTAGTTCTCCTCACTGGAGGCGGTGACCGGCTTGCCCTGGGACAGCAGGACGGGGGCGGCCTCGGCCCTCGCGGCGGGAACGAAGGCGAGGAGGGTGGCGGCCAAGGCGGTGACCATCGCGGCGACGAGGCCGCGGGAGACCGGTCTTGGGGCACGACGGCGGCCGGGGCCGTAGGGCACCGGGGCCGCTGGGGATATGCCAACTACGGGCATGCGGGGGCTCCTAGAGATCGAACGGAGACGGGAGAGCGCTCTCCCGGAACCTTGCCCGTCGCATCAGTCGCGGTCAAGAATCCTGACGCGACTTTCCTTTCGACTTGTATTAAGTCATCGCCTCCGTGGCAGCCGTGGCGTCCGATCAGGCCGCACACCGCACCACCGCGGCAGACCCGGCGGAACGAGCCTTTCGTCCAGCCGGTCCCGCTGGGGCCGCCGCCTCGTCTCCGCTCCGCCGGACTTTCGCGCTGGGGTCGTGTCTGAAATGAGCGGCGGCGGGTAGGCGGAAGAAGTCCCACTCGCGGTCAACGCGGGTGGATGTGGACGGGGGCCGGCTTCATGGAACAGTTGATGATGTACGACAGGACCGAGCAGGAGCGTCGGAAGGCGGCCGGCACGAGCACCATGCGAGGCAGCGCCGCTTACGAGATGGCATCGGGCGAGGTCGCTCGCGCCCGTGGCTTCGTGCGGGACTTCCTCTCCCGGGCTCAGGCCCTGCACGGGGAGTCCGTGTCCGCGCGGGCGGTGGACGTGGCGCAGCTGGTGGTGAGCGAGCTTGCCACGAACGTGTGCAAGTACGCGCCGGGTCCGTGCCTGCTGGACCTCGAGACCGACGGCAGCATGCTGGGCATCACCATGTGGGACTCCGGCTCCGTACTTCCCGCGGCTTCGCCCGCCGATCCGACCCGAGTGGGCCAGCACGGGCTGGAGCTGGTGCTCATGGTCTGCCAGAGCTTCGAGATCCGCCGGGAGCCGGTCGGCAAACGCGTCCGCGTCCAGCTCTCCCTCCACGACAGCCCCAGCGGAAACCCGGCCGGCCAGACCACTTGGTGAAGCCGCCGCGCAGGGCCGCCGGAACGCGATGCAGTCGCGCCGTGAAGCGCTGACGTGATGCGGGCGCGCCGCAAGGCGCTGGGGCGCCCCGCTGCGCCGTCCGGCGCAGCGCAAGGCCAACCGCGAGTGCGCCGACCGCGTCGCCCTCCCCTCTCGGGCGACACCCCGGAGTGAGTCGTCCGGCTCGGAGTACCAGCGGGAGCGGCACCAGCGGCATGGGGAGCAGCCCTGGAGTGGACCATCGGTCCGGAATTCCGCTTCGGTCAGCGCGCGCCGCCCCTGCCCTGCCGTTCAGCGCGGCCTCTTCCCGTACCTCCGTGCTCCTCGGGATCATTCATCGGAAGCCCATCCACGACCTCCGTCGCCGGTGGAGTTGGCCGCGGACCCGCCGGGTCGGACGAGCCCGAAAGACCGGATCGCCGCGAGGAACTCCTCCGGCCGTTCCGTGTGGATCAGGTGCCCGGCGTCGATGGTGACCAGCTCGGCCTCCGGTATCGCCCGGACCAGCTGCGCGAGCTGTCCCTGGTCGATGTGGCTGGTGGGGCCGCCACCGATGACGAGGGTGGGCGCGGTGATCTCCGGGAACCGGCTCCGGACGGCCGGGTCGGGGTCGTTCAGCTGGACGTCGGTGTCGGGGACGACGGGCCAGTCGAAGTCGAGCGGGCCCTCCGGGCGGACGGAGGGTGGCCGGGGCGGGTCGAGCGGGTGGAGGGGCGGCGCGTCCTCGATGACCAGCCGTCCGATCAGACCCGGCTCCCGCTGGGCCAGGAGGTAGGCGGCCACCCCGCCCATGGAGTGCCCGACGACGGTCGCGCCGGCCAGGTTGCGGGCCTCCAGGAAGGCGTGCAGGTCATCGCGGAACATCTCGAAGGAGTAGCGGCCGGGCCAGTCGCTCAGCCCGTGGCCCCGGAAATCGGGGGCGTACACACGGTGGTCGGCGGCCAGGTCCTCCGCGATCCGGGTCCAGGTCCCGCTGGAGCCGGCCCGGCCGTGCAGGAGGACGACGGGCGGGGACGGCTCCTCGCCCCACACCCGGTACGCCAGTCGGACCCCGCCCGCCTGCACCGTACGGATGTCGGGGTCGAGGAAGGCCTCCACCGTACGGGCGAAGGCTCCCGGGTCGTCCAGCCACGGGAAGTGCCCGGCGCCCCGCTGGACGACGAACTCGGCGCCCGGGAAGAGCGCGGCGAGTTCCGTGGCCCGGTCCGGGCTCGGGTGGCCGTCGTACTCCCCGGCGAGGACGAGGACCGGCACGGTCAGGGCGCGCAGGGCCCCGGCGGTGGCGGCGGGATCGTGAACCCCTTCTCCGCCGTAGTGGCCGCGAGCCTCGACGTTGGTCTGCCCGGCGGAGGCTTCGGCGTGGGCGCGGGCCGTCGCGTCCCAGCGGCCGTAGGTGAGGGGCCGGACGGCGGGCCACAGCTCGGCGAACGGTCCGCCGGCGAGCAGCGCCTCCTGGGCGGCCCTCGCCTCGGGGTACCAGGGCTCGTCGCGGCGCAGCTCGGCGGCCTCGCGCAGGTCCTGGTCGCTGATCTTGATGCCCACGGCCCGAGTGCTGGGCGTGACGAGGGTCAGGGTGCGGAGCCGGTCCGGGTGGCGGGCCGCGTACAGCAGGGCCAGGTCGGCCCCGGCGGAATGCGCCAGTACGTCGATCCGGTCGAGGCGCAGGTGTTCGCGCAGCGCCTCCACGTCGTCCACGAGGCGGTCGCAGCGGTACGTCGAGGGGTCCTCGGGCACACCGGAGTCGCCGGTGCCGCGGAGGTCCAGTGATACGAGCTGCCGCCGGGCGGCGAGCCCTCCGAGGTCACCGAGATACGCGCTCGCCCGCATCGGCCCGCCGGGCAGGCAGATCAGCGGCTCCCCCTCCCCCACCAGGTGATAGGCGAGCGGGGTCGTGTCGTGCGCGGAGAAGATCGGCATGCTCCCCATCCAAACAGGAAGCCGTGAGCGGGCGCACCGGACTTCGCCGCGGGCTGATCCGCCGCGAACCCCGCGTACCTCTTGCCAGCAGCCCCGGCCGCCTGCATTACTGCTCCCAGGAAGATCGACCGAATGATCGGTCGCCCCCTTGCGGCCAGTTTATGACGTGTTGGTCGCCTGTTTCGGAGGGAAGAGCCCTGATGACGGCCATGCTGGACGCGGCGGAACAGCTCGGCCGCGGCGAACTGGAGGCCCTGCAACTGGAGCGGCTCCGCTCCACGCTGCGCCACGCGTACGACAACGTGCCCTTCTACCGGAACGCCTTCGACAGGGCGGGGCTGCGGCCCGACGACTGCCGGACGCTCGCCGATCTGGCCCGGTTCCCGTTCACGGTGAAGGCGGATCTACGGGACAACTACCCGTTCGGGATGTTCGCGGTGCCGGAGCACGAAGTGCGCAGGATCCACGCCTCCAGCGGCACGACCGGACGTCCGACGGTCGTCGGGTACACCGAACGGGACCTGGACACCTGGGCGGACGTGGTGGCCCGTTCGATCCGGGCGGCGGGCGGGCGGCCCGGCCACAAGGTTCATGTGGCGTACGGATACGGGCTGTTCACCGGTGGGCTCGGGGCGCACTACGGGGCGGAGCGGCTCGGCTGCACGGTGATCCCGGCGTCCGGGGGCATGACCGCGCGCCAGGTCCGGCTGATCCAGGACTTCCGGCCCGAGATCATCATGATCACGCCGTCGTACATGCTGACGCTGCTGGACGAGTTCGAGCGGCAGGGTGTCGATCCGCGTTCGACGTCCCTGGAGGTCGGGATCTTCGGCGCGGAGCCGTGGACCGAGGGGATGCGCCGGGAGATCGAGGAACGGTTCGCCATCGACGCGGTCGACATATACGGGCTCTCCGAGGTGATGGGCCCGGGGGTCGCGCAGGAGTGCGTGGAGACGAAGGACGGGCTGCACATCTGGGAGGACCACTTCTATCCGGAGGTCGTGGACCCGTTCACGGGTGAGCTGTTGCCGGACGGCGAGGAGGGAGAGCTGGTCTTCACCTCACTGACCAAGGAGGCGATGCCGGTGGTCCGCTACCGCACCCGGGACCTGACGCGGCTGCTGCCGGGGACGGCACGGACGTTCCGCCGGATGGAGAAGGTCACCGGCCGCAGCGACGACATGGTGATCCTGCGCGGGGTGAACCTCTTCCCCACTCAGATCGAGGAGATCGTGCTGCGTACGCCCGCCGTCGCCCCGCACTTCCAGCTGCGGCTGACCCGGCACGGGCGGCTCGACGCGCTGACGGTGTTCGCGGAGGCGCGGGCGGACGCGACGACCGATGAGCGGGAGAAGGCGGCGCGAGCCATCGCGGCGGCCGTGAAGGACGGCATCGGGGTGTCGGTGAGCGTCGAGATCGTGGATCCGGAGTCGCTGGAACGCTCGGTGGGCAAGATCCGGCGGATCGTGGACCTTCGGGAGTCCGGCACGGACCAGTAGTGCTTCGTTACCCGTAGTACTCCATTACCTTGAGTGACATCGCCCGTTGATGGGCATCTTCGGGGTGTGAAGCTGAGGGATGTCGAGCGGCTCCGTGGTGCGTTGGCGGAGTTCGTGGGTGATGTGTTCGGGTCGTTGCCGCGGCGGGATCAGCGGCGGTGAGGTGCCTGTTGTCTGCGGGGCCCTGCTGGACGGTCGGCGTAAGCCGACCCAGCCGGTGGCCGAGCGGCTGCCGGACGGGAACACGCAGGCCTCGCAGGAGTTCGTCAGGGCAGGGGCCGGGACGGTGTCACCTCTTGCGTGTGGACAACGACGTCGAACCAGCTCGCGAGTGACCCGCCCGACATGTGGTAGGCCGCATCATCCCGGGGGTCGTAGAACGGGCCGATCAACCGCGTGCGCGTCGGGGCGTCCAGGAGGCGGCGGATAGGCTCGGGTTTCGATGTGCCCAGATTAAGGATGTATCCCGCCCTGTTCTCGGCGGCCGCATGCAGCAGGCTGTCGACGAAGTCCGGGCGTGGAGCGGCCAGTGGTTGGCCGATGGAACCACGCGCCATGGTCAGGCCCACGGACCGGTAGTCCCGTCCCAGTCGTTCACGCAGGTATCCGCCCATATTCTGGTGCGACTCCAGGGGCTCGGAGGGGGAGACGGTACGAGGGGCGCCGACGGCGGTGTGCGCCATTCCACCCCAGTAGACGATCTTGTCGCCGGTGCGCTGCTGCCACCAGCTCACACCGTCGGCCAGCGTGCGTTCCAGTTCGGCCAGACCCTCGAGCTGTGTGGTATGCCGCACCGGTTCAGCAGGGAACTGCGCGAAACGTACCGGGTCGCCTGGGTGTCGTTTGTTGTAGGACCGCATCCAGTGGACGAGATCGAGGATCTCGGCGGTCTGCCAGAACGACCGTGCTTTGCCCAGCAACGCACGAGGGTTTCCATCGCCGGTGGCGACGTAGACGTCCAAGCCGAGGCGCCCAGGGTCGTCGCCCTCCAGGGCAAGGGAGCGGAACCCCTCTTCTTCCACCAGCAGCCGCACGATGCGATGCGCCGCGTCCGACAATTCGCGTGTCTGTCGGGCAGCTGCTCCAAGCGCCACGATCTTGGCGTCCCGCACCAGCGGGGCGAGCGGCCGCAGATCGTTCAGTGGCTCATCAGGCTTCCTGTTCACCAGCACGTGTGAGTTCTTCCTGATCCACTCGGTCACTGTCTCCATTGGCCTGCCCTTCCTCCCCGAGCACCGCTTCTTGCGGACCACTCCAGAAGATCGTCTGACCTCAGGCTTGGTTGAGGTCAAGTACCTGTGACGTCGAGTTGGCGCTCGTCACTGGAGCGGCCTGTAGTGGCTCGAGGGCGGATCCAAAGGCGTATCGCGACCAGCGTGACGGCTCCGTGGATGACGTAGGAGCGCTGGTCGGACCTCGTGGCCACGGCCCGGAAGCTCCTCAAGGCGTTGATCGTCCTCTCGACTACGTTTCCGCGCTGGTAGATCGCCATTTCGCGAGTCAGTCCGCCCTGGAAGCGTCCGAGTCCCGAAGGCCTCGGGAACCGGAAGGCCCGGTCCCAGAAGCGGTCGCTCTCAGGTCAGCTCGTCCCGCAGTTGCCGCTTGAGGATCTTCCCGCTGGCGTTGCGCGGGAGCGCCTGAGCGAACACGACGCGCTTGGGCGCCTTGAAGGCGGGGAGCTTCTCGCGGGCGTGGGCGATGAGCTCGCTCTCGTCCGCCTCGCCGCGCAGGACGACGACGGCGGTGACCGCCTCGATCCAACGGTCGTCGGGAAGGCCGATGACGGCGGTCTCGGCGACGGCGGGGTGGGTGTACAGGGCGTCCTCGACCTGACGGGAGGCGACGAGGACGCCGCCGGAGTTGATGACGTCCTTGACCCGGTCGACGACGGTGAGGAAGCCCTCGGCGTCGCGGACCGCGAGGTCGCCGGAGTGGAACCAGCCGTCGCGGAAGGCGGCGGCCGTCTCCTCGGGCTTGTCCCAGTAGCCGGAGCACAGTTGGGGCGAGCGGTAGACGACCTCGCCGGCGGTGCCGTCGGGGGCGTCCTCGCCCTTCTCGTCGACGACCCGGGCCTCCACGAAGAGGACGGGACGGCCGCAGGACTCCATGCGGCCCTCATGCTCGTCGGGGCCCAGCACGGTGGCCAGGGGGCCGATCTCGCTCTGGCCGAAACAGTTGTAGAACGCCAGGTGCGGGAGGCGTCTGCGCAGTCGTTCCAGGACGGGCACGGGCATGATCGAGGCCCCGTAGAACGCCTTGCGCAGTCCGGCGAGGTCGCGGGTGGCGAACTCCGGGTGGTTGGCGAGGCCGATCCAGACCGTGGGTGGGGCGAACAGGCTGTCGACCAGGCCCGCTTCGACGAGGTCGAAGATCGACGCCGCGTCCGGGGCATCCAGGATGGTGTTCTCCGCGCCGACCGCCAGATAGGGCAGCAGGAACACGTGCATCTGGGCCGAGTGGTAGAGCGGCAGGGAGTGCACGGGCCGGTCGGTCGCGGCGAGGCCGAGCGCGGTGATCGCGCTGACGTACTCGTGGACCAGGGCCCCGTGCGTCATCATCGCGCCCTTGGGCAGGGCGGTGGTCCCGGAGGTGTACAGCAGCTGCACCAGGTCCTCGGAGGCGGGCGGGCGCCGCGGGGTGAACGCCCGTTCCGTCCCCAGGGCGTCGAGCAGCGAGCCGGGGGCGTCGCGCAGCGCGCGCACCGGGCGCCCGGCGGGGAGCCGCCCGGCGAGGTCCGGGTCGGTCAGGACGAGGGAGGAGCCGGACTGGTCGAGGAGGTAGGCCAGGTCGTCGCCGGTGAGGTTCTGGTTGACCGGCACATGGACGAACCCGGCCCGTGCGCAGGCGAGGAAGCCGATGAGATAGGCGTCGGAGTTGTGCGCGTAGGCGGCCACCCGGTCGCCGGGAGCGAGCCCGTGCTCCTCGGTGAGGACGGCGGCGGCCGTGGAGACGGCGGCGTCCAGGGAGCGGTAGGTCCAGGCCCGGCCGGCGTACCGCACGGCGGTCCGCCCGGGCGTGCGCCCGGCGCTGCGGGTGAGGACGCCGTCGACTGTGCTGCTGCGTACACCTGTCATGGCGTGATCCTGTGCGGCCCGGCCCCCAGGGGTCAAGAGGCTGGATACCGACCAGACGGCTGACAGCCCCCCGGGCTCCCTGGCTCAGTGGCGCCTGGTCCGTCCGGGCGTTCCGGACCGGCCGGACGTGCCACCCGCACCGCTGGGAGGAAACACCTTGACGTGCCGAAACCGTCTGAGACTGCTCGGGTCGCCGGTCTCGCCCTGTTCACCGTCTCGGCGTCGCTGCCGCCGGCCGCCGCGTCCGGGGCACTTGAGTCGGAGGCACCCGTCCGGGGGCGGTCTCTCCCCCGTCATCCCCGATACACGGAGTAGGGCATTCCACACATCATGGCGAAGGACTCCGCGCGGCTCGGCTTCGGCGCCGACTGGGCGCAGGCCACCGATCAGATGTGCACGCCGTCGGACGGCTTCCCCCCGGTGCGCGGGGAGCGGTGGAGATTCTTCGGCCCGGACGCCGCCATGGACTCCTCCCTCTCCTCGGCGGCGACGAACCGCTCCAGTGACCGCGATCGAGAAGGGATCGAGGCCGACATGGCCGCCTTCGGCGCTGACCACCCGTTCCCGCGTCCGCGCGCCGGGCATCTCGACGTGAAGCCGAGGTGCCCGCACGCGTAGGGGTCGTCCTCCCAGCTCCACCGGTCGATTCCGGACGTCAGGGCGCAGGACGGGCAGTGCACGGACCTCCTGAACCGACACGGTGTCGGCTTCCTTCTCGCCGCCGGTGGATCCTCCGGGATCGACCTGGCCCTTGGCGATGGACGGTCAGGGGGAGCACGGACGCTGCCGCCTCGGTGTCAGTTGAGCGCGACGGGAGGCGGTGTGCCGTAGAAGGTGAGCGGCGGCCAGCCCTTCGACTGAGCCAGTGCTGACAACGCCTCGGCCACCTCGAGGGGGGTGATGTCCTGCGCCGAGGGGTAGCCGTTCGGCTTGTCGACACGGAGCTTGAAGCTGACGTCCATCATCAGATCGCTCTCGGCCATGCTCGCGTCGGCCCGGAACTCGGTGCCCTCCATGAACTGAACCGGTGTTGTGGCCGGGTCCGCTTCCGCGGCGTCGGCCGCCGAGGTGGACGCGAACACGGCTCCGGCTGCGGCCGTCCCTGAGTACCCCAGCAACTTGCGTCTCGATATATCCGACACGAACGCCTCCCTCTGCCGACGTCCCGGGGCATCCCGGAGCTGCGATCGATCCTATGAACGAGAGGCTCGTCGCGAAGGGCTTTCCTGAGATCCGGGAGGGGTTGTTTGTTGCCCCACCGCCGAGGCCCAGCGGGCTGATCCCAGGCATCCGGCCCTCTCCTCCGCAGCATGCCGAAGGACCATCGCCGAGGCCGCACCTGGCCCGGGCGGCCCGTCCTGCTTCACTCGGCTGCGAAACCAGCTGCGCCCCGGTGGGGTGACCACGCCGGTGCGGTGACCCCACCGGGGCGCTCTCCAACACCGTCCGCCGGGCACCGGTCACCGGTCACCGGCGACGGCGAAATCTTCGGACCCGGAGGACTCATGCCCGACCAACGCCGAATCTCTGACTCAGGTCACTGGCCCGGCTGGTGGGGTGCGCCGAACTCGCTGTCGGTGTACCAGCCGAACCGGGCACGCTGTCCAACACGGAGGAGGCTCAGGTAACGGCGTGATGCTCGGTCGCCCATGCGCGTGCGGATCCGCTCGGCGACGGCGTCGAGCAAAGGCTCCCGGACCTCACGATCAAGTCTCCGGTACAGCGACAACGAGCGAAGGTGATCGGCAAAGCCGTCCCCGGTGAACCACTGCACGGTTGGATACCAGCGCACCATCGTTGGGCCGAACAATCCTCCGGGATCGTCGACCAGGCCCCACCCCTCGTCAGCGCTGCGCACGTCTTCTTCGAGTGGCGGATGACCCCAATCCGGGTTCCCCGGGGAGAACCGCTCGTGGAGATCGGCGGTCTCGGCATACACCTCCGGTTCTCCCGGTCGACGGACAACCACGTGCCCGAGCAGCGCCATCCAGCCTCCGGGATGGAGCACATCGTGCGCTCGCTGCCAGCCAATCGACGGGTCGACCCAGTGCCACGACGACGCAGCCACGAGGACGTCGAAGCGTCGACCGCGGTCGTCCCACTCCTCGAACCTCGACGTCTCGACTTCGACGTTCCGGAAAGAGGCGAGACGCCGGCGAGCGAATGCGGCCATGTCTCCACCTGGCTCGACGGCGGTCACCGAACACCCGAGCGCTGCCAGCGAGCGCGTCGCCTGACCGGTACCGCAGCCCACCTCCAGCACCGACGCCCCCTCGTCCATGCCGGTGATGGCGCGGAGGTCTGCGAACAGCTCGTCGGGGTATCCCGGCCGGACCCGGTCGTAGAGCTCCGGCACCTCGTTGAACACTCGGCCGAGGTCTTCTCGATGTGGGCGCATCTTCGGATCACCAGTCACGAACGCACAAGCTATGAGTTCGCGCACGGAAACGCCAATGGCTTACGGCAGCCACTGCTTCCGTTCCTTGCCGTCGGTAGTTCAGAGAAGAACTCGTCGCACTCCACCCGAACCGACCGATGCGCCGGCCGGATGCGGGCTCCGGGCAGAGCCGGGGCCGCAGATGATGTTGCGGTTTCTGCTCTCCGCCCGTGCGGGATGCCCCAGGGCGCCCGGGCCACCCTTCTCGGCGTCCCGCTGCTACCCGCACACCTGGGCATGATCCCGAGTCGCGGCCCGGGAACAGCGGCTTCCGCTCCGTGCGGCGGCGGGCTGCGTGCGGCGCCTGGACATTCTCGCTTCATAGTGGGGTACGCGGATGGCATACCGTTCCAAGGAGGAATCATGGCCGGACTGATCGCCCGTCTCACGCAGTTCACCCGCAGCCCCCAAGGGCGGCGAACCGTCGCTTCGGCCCGGCGTGCCGCGGCCGACCCGCGCAAGCGCGCCCAGGCTCGCAGCCTGTTCGGCCGGCTGCGCGGACGCCGGTGACGTCGGCACTTCGGCGAATGACCGGGACGTCGTACGCGTACGCCGGACAGCCGGGCGGCGGCCGACAGAAGCTGCCACGGCTGTCGGCCGGCGCCGTCGCGCGCCGCACATCTCGAAACCGAAGGACCGCACGACCTCGACCGACCCCATCCGCGGCGCACCCGCCACGGCTCCGCCCCCGCCCCGCTGTCCGTCCTCCGAGCTGACGGCCGACGCTCGCGTTCCGAACGTCGACGCCGCTCGCACCAGTCGCCGGCCCACCCGTGACCGCCCCCGCAGTTCCTCGTTGCCCACACGTACTGGCGGCCGGAGCCGCGGAGGCCGACGAACGTGGACAGGACAGCGAAGCTATGAGTGTGGACAGGACAGCCTGCCCCGGACAACCGTTCGTGCCGCCCGGCGCGGGAGTACTCGCCCACTCCCGCGCCCTGCGGTTCTGGCTGGACCCGGCCAACCTCGCGGCCCGCCTCGAGCAGGCGGGCCCGGTCGTCGCCACCAGGACAGGCCCGGCGATCGCCTTCCAGGTCAACGACCCGGCACTGCTGCGTAAGGTCGGCAGTGATGAGGACACCTTCCGGTTCTGGGGCCCGGACCCGAGCCTGCGCGACTTCACCGAGGACGGGGTGGTCGGCCTTGAGGGCGCCGCCCACCGGGAGCGGCGCGCCGTGATGAGGCCCGCGTTCGCCGCGTCCCGGCTCACCGCTCTCGGGCCCGACGCCCAGGCCCGCACCCGGCGGCTTCTCGCCGACCTGCCCGCGGACCGACCGCTCGACATGCGGGTGGAGATGAGCCGGCTCGCCTGCGGCCTCCTCGTCAGCTGCGTCCTCAACAGCGAGATCGCTCCCGACACCCTGTCCAGGATCGCAACCGCCCGCTCCACCCTGTCCGGCGGCATGTTCTGGCGCTACGCCCTCGCACCCTGGCCCTGGGTGCCCGTGCCCCGGCGCCGCGCCTGCCGCCGCGCGCTCGCCGAACTGGACGAGGCCGTCCGCCAGGTGCGAGCCCGCCACCGGCCCGACCCCGACGGGCAGGACCTGGTGTCCTTGCTGGAAGCTGCCACTCCCGAGGACCCCCACGTGGTGCAGCGCGACATTCGCGCTCTGCTGATCGCCGGTATGGAGACCAGCGCCTCCACCCTCGCCTGGGCCTGCTACGAACTGGGCCGCTACCCGCACTACCAGCAGGCACTCCGGGACGAAGCAGACGCCGCGCCCGATTCGAGCCGCCTCCAAGCACACCAGCTCCCGCTCGCGACCGCCTTCGTTCAAGAGGTCACCCGCCTCCACGGCATCCCGTTCCTGGTCCGCCGCACCCGCCACCAGACCTGCCAGGGCGGTGTACGGATCCCGGCCGGAGCCGTGGTCACCCTGCCTCTGGGGGCCCTGCGCCGCGACAGGAACCGCTACCGCGACCCGGACGTGTTCGACCCGCAGCGCTGGCTCCCCCACGCCGAGCCGCCGCCGACCCCCGCCGGGCTGCTCGCCTACGGCCTGGGTCCCCGGTACTGCCCCGGCGCGGCCGCGGCCGATGCCATGCTGCCCGTCGCCCTGGCAACCCTGGCCGGCTCGCGCACGCTGCGCCCGGCGCGGCCCGGCCGCAAGATCGGCGTGAGCCTGGAACTCACACCGACACCCAAGGGGCTGACCATGTACCTGACCAATCGCCGCTGACGCGAAGCCGCCGACACGAAGGCAGTTCATCGCAACTGATGGGCGGTTCTGTGCGAACCTGTGCCCTTCCCCGCCAAGGTGGGGGCAGCGGTTCACCTGTGCCCGCGATGGACGTGCCGCCGTCGGACGGGGAGGATCCGATCACACCTCCGGCGGCTTGGCCTTCTCCGTCGGCATGGACCTGTCCTCCTGGAACCCCCCTGCCGCTACAGCGGGCGCTCGAAGCCCTGCCAGTACGGTTCGCGCAGCCGCCGTTTGTAGAGCTTGCCGTTGGGGTCGCGCGGCATGGCGGCGATGAAGTCGAGGCTCCGGGGCCGTTTGTACCCGGCGAGCCGCTCCTCGCAGTGGGCGAGGATCGCGGCGGCGAGCGCTGGTGACGGCTCGTGGCCCTCGGCCGGTTCGACGACGGCCTTGACCTCCTCGCCCCGGTCGGCGTGCGGGATGCCGAAGGCGGCGGCGTCCGCGACGGCGGGGTGGGTGAGCAGGGCCGACTCGATCTCGGCGGGGTAGATGTTGACCCCGCCGGCGATGATCATGTCGATCTTGCGGTCGCGGAGGAAGAGGTAGCCGTCCGCGTCGAGCACGCCGAGGTCGCCGACGGTGAAGAAGTCGCCGATACGGTTCGTGCGGGTCTTGGTCTCGTCCTTGTGGTAGCTGAAGCCGCCGGTGCTCATCTTCATGTACACGGTGCCCAGTTCACCCGCCGGGAGCCGGTTGCCGTCGTCGTCGAAGACGGCCAGCTCGCTGATCGGCCAGGCCTGGCCGACGGTGCCCGGCTTCTTCAGCCAGTCCTCGGCGGTGGCGAAGGCTCCCCCGCCCTCGCTGGCCGCGTAGTACTCCTCGACGCAGCTCCCCCACCAGTCGATCATGGCGCGTTTGACGTGGTCGGGGCAGGGGGCAGCCCCGTGGATGGCGTGCCGCATGGAGGAGACGTCGTAGCGGGCCTTCACCTCGTCGGGCAGCGCGAGCAGCCGGTGGAACTGGGTGGGGACCATATGGGTGTGCGTGCAGTGGTGGGCGTCGACGAGGCGCAGCATCTCCTCGGGTGACCAGCCGTCCATCAGGACCAGCGGGTGGCCGATGTGGAGTGCCGCGCCCGCGAACTGGAGCACGGCGGTGTGGTAGAGCGGTGAGCAGACCAGGTGGACGTTGTCGTCGAACGGGCGGATGCCGAAGATGCCGAGGAACCCGCCGAGATAGGTCTCCTCGGGGCGTTTTCCGGGCAGGGGGCGCCTGATGCCGCGCGGGCGGCCCGTGGTGCCCGAGGTGTAGTTCATGACCCAGCCGAGGGTGCGGTCCTCGGGCGGGGTGGCCGGGTGGCCTTCGAGGAGTTCGGCGTAGGGGCGGCAGCCGGGGACCGTTCCGACGCCGTAGCGGTGGGTCTCGGGCAGTTCCGCCTCGTCGGCGGCGGCCGTCGCGGTGGCCGCGAAGCGTTCGTGGGCGATCAGGACCCGGGCCCCCGAGTCGGCGACGATCCAGGCGATCTCGGGGCCGACGAGATGGTGGTTGACCGGGACGAGGTAGAAGCCGGCCTGCGAGGCGGCGAGGTGGGCGGTGAGGAGTTCGACGCCGTTGGGCAGCACGACGGCGAAGGCATCGCCCTCGCGCAGTCCGGCCGCGCGCAGTCCGTGGACCATGCGGTTGGCGTCGGCGTGGAGCCGGCCCGCGCTCCACTCCTCGCCGTCGGGGGCGATCAGGACGGTGCGGTCGGGGTCGGCGGCGGCCTGGGCCCAGAAGCCGTTGGGCGGCTGGTTCACGTGGCACTCCTTCCGGCGATGCGGTTCATGCGGGTGACGGCCCGTTCGAAGCCCCGGGTCAGGTCGTCGACGACGGCCCGAACACTGCGTTCGCTGGTCATCCGGCCGACGATCTGCCCGACGGGTGTGCCGAGCAGCTCGCCGACCTCGTACTTCTGGATCCGGGAGACGGCCTCGGCGACCAGCAGCCCCTGGAGCGGCATGGGCAGGGTGCCGGGTCCTGCCGCGTCGTCCCAGGCGTCGGTCCACGCGGTACGGAGCTGGCGCGCGGGTTTCCCCGTGAGGGCGCGGGAGCGGACGGTGTCGCCGGAGCCGGCGGCCAGGAGCTTGGCGGTCAGGGCCGGGGAGTGCAGGTCGGCCTCCTCGGTGGTGAGCCAGAGGGAGCCGAGCCAGACGCCCTGCGCGCCGAGGGCGATCCCGGCGGCGGCCTGTTCGCCGCTGCCGATGCCTCCGGCGGCGAGGACGGGCAGCGGGGCGACGGCCTCGACGACTTCGGGGACCAGCACCATGGAGCCGATCTCGCCGGTGTGGCCGCCCGCCTCGTACCCCTGGGCGACGACGACGTCGATGCCCGCCTCCGCGTGCCGCCGGGCGTGCCGGGCGCTGCCGGCCAGGGCGGCGACGAGGACCCCGTGGCCGTGGGCCCGTTCGATGACGTCGGCGGGCGGCGAGCCGAGGGCGTTGGCGAGGAGTTTGATCGGGTAGTCGAAGGCCACGTCGAGCTGGTTCCGGGCGACCTCCTCCATCCAGCCGGTGATGCGCCAGCCGGACGCCTCCCCCTCGGCCAGTTCGGGCACGTCGTGGCGGGCCAGGAGTTCGCGCACGAATCCGCGGTGCTCGGCCGGGATCATCGCCTCGACGTCCGCCTCGGTGACGCCCTCGACCTTCTTGGCCGGCATGACGACGTCGAGGCCGTAGGGCTTGCCGTCGGCGAGGTCGTGCAGGCGGTCCAGGTCGCGCGCGAGGTCCTCGGGCGCGGTGTAGCGCACCGCTCCGAGCACGCCGAAGCCGCCGGCTCTGGTGATGGCCGCGGCGACCTCGGGGAACGGCGTGAAGCCGAAAATGGCGTGCTCGATTCCCAGTTGCTTGCTCAGCTCCGTCTCCATGGGCGGCAGGATCCCGCAGCCGAGCGGCCGAGGGAAGAGCTTTTCTGATGCTGCGTCAGATTCTTTGCGGGCCGGGAGGCACCCAGGAGCGCGGGGGTGACAGTAATCTCTGCGGCGGCAGGAACTTTCACTGCTCGGCGAGATTTCGGAAGTTACTTTCGCGTGGGCTCCGGCGCGGCGGGCACGGCCCGGTGACCGGACGTCGGGCGCGGGAAGGAGTTGCGGATGACCGGGGACATGCGGGCCAACGGGCGGGCGGAGGACGGGCGGGGCGCGCGAGGGGGCCCGGAGCCGGCCGGGGGCCGCGGCTCCACGGCCGGCCCGCGCCCGGCCGGGGGCCAGGCCACCGGCGCCCGCGCGGCCGGACGTGGCATCGTCCGGCGGCGGCTGGGCGGCGGGATACTGGCGCTGGGCGGTGCCCTCGCGCTGGCGCCGATTCCGCTCGCGGGCGCGGCCGGCCGGGGCGGGCGGCGTGCGGGGACTGCGGACGGAGCGGCGGACACGGGAGCGGGCATGGAGTCAGGGGCACACCGGCCCACGCTGCGGCGCGGGAGCGCCGCGCGCGCCGGGCTGCTCCAGGGGCCGCTGGACCAGCTCGTGCGGGACGCCGAGGCCTACCTCGCCGACTCCCCGGCTCACCCCTGGTACGCGGGCGCGGTCCTGCTCGCCGGGCGGGGCGGAACGGTGGCGCTGCACCGGCCGATCGGCAAGGCGGTGCGCTATGCCGCGTACGACGAGAAGACCGACACCGGGGTGGAGTTCCCGGCGGACCAGCAGATCGCGATGGCCGAGGACACCGTCTTCGACCTGGCCTCGATCTCCAAGCTGTTCACCTCGCTCCTGGCGGTCCAGCAGATCGAGCGCGGGAGGCTGGAGCTGGAAGCGACGGTCGCCTCGTACCTCCCGGAGTTCGCGGGCGGTGGCAAACAGGACATCACCGTCCGCCAACTGCTCACCCACACCTCGGGGTTCCGGTCCTGGATCCCGCTGTACAAGGAGCCGACCCGGGAGGGGAAGCTCCGGATGCTGTGGGAGGAGGTCCCGGCGGCCGCCCCGGGCAGCGCGTATCTCTACTCCGACCTCAACCTGATCTCGCTGCAGCTGATCCTGGAGAAGATCACGGGTCGCCCGCTGGACGCCCTGCTCCGCGACGAGATCACCGCCCCGCTCGGGATGCACCGCACCCGCTACAACCCGCCCGCCTCCTGGAAGCCGAAGATCGCGGCGACCGAGGACGCCCGGCTGCCCTGGTCCGGTCTCGATCGCGGGCTGGTCTGGGGCGAGGTGCACGACGAGAACGCCTACAGCCTGGACGGGGTGGCGGGCCACGCCGGGGTGTTCTCCTGCGCCTGGGACCTCGCGATCCTCGCCCGGACGCTCCTCAACGGCGGGGTGTACGGCCGCTCCCGCGTCCTGTCCGAGGAGTCGGTCGACCTGCTGTTCACCGACTTCAACACCGCGTTCCCGGGCGACGAGCACGGCCTCGGCTTCGAGCTCTACCAGCACTGGTACATGGGCGCGATGGCGACCCCGCGCAGTGCGGGGCACACCGGATTCACCGGGACCAGCCTGGTGCTCGACCCGTCGACCGACACCTTCCTCATCGTGCTGGGCAACTCCGTGCACCCGGTGCGGAGTTGGCGCTCGGGCAGTGCGCCCCGGGTGGCGGCCGCCAACCAGCTGGCGCGGGCCGTTCCGGTCCGGCCCGAACGGGGGCGTACGGGGCGTACGGCGTGGTTCTCCGGGATGGCGAGCGCGTCCACGGCCACCCTCACCCTGCCCGCCCTGCGTCTGGACTCCGCACGGGCCCGCCTGGAGTGCGCGCTGTGGTGGGACACCGAACGGGCCGCCGACGGCCTCTTCCTGGAGGCGTCGGCGGGGCGGGACTGGGAGCCGGTGCCGTTCACCACCCTCGCGCCGGGCCCCGGCCACCGCCCCGATCCGCAGCCGCACCCGGCCGGCTCGGTGACCGGCTGGTCGGGGCGCGTCTGGCACCGTCTCGAGGCGGACCTGACGGCCTGGCGCGGCCGGGACGTACGCCTGCGCTGGCGCTATGCCACCGACCGGCTGTACGTCGGGCGCGGCGCGTACGTGGACGGGCTGCGGGTCCGCGACGGCCACCGCACGGTCTTCGACGCGGAACGGCCCCGGGACGCCGGCCGGATCGAGGCGACCGGCTGGGTGCCCTCGGCGGACTGAGCCCGCGCCCGGACGGGGAGGGGCGTCGTCGGCCGACGCCCCTCGCAGCGCCGGGGCGGCCGCGCTCTCACGTCACCGCGTCCGTCTGCGCGGGCGTCTGCCCGTCCGTCACCGCGCCCGTCTGCGCGAGCGAGGACGCGGGCACCGGCGCGGTCGACTCCCGGACCACCAGCCGCGGCCGGATCAGCAGGGAGCGGCCGGCCGAGGGCGCCGACTCGATCCGGGCGCGCAGTTGCTGGAAGGTCTCCGCCGCCATCTCCGGCAGCGGCTGGCGGACGGTGGTGAGCGGCGGCTCGAAGAGATCGGCGAGCAGGATGTCGTCGAAGCCGACCACCGACACATCGCGCCCGGCGGTGCGTCCGGCGTCCTTGGCGCCCCGGCAGATCCCGATCGCGCACATGTCGTTGATGGCGACGAACGCGGTGGGCGGGCGGGGCCCGGAGAGCAGCTCGCGGGCGGCGTTACGGCCCAGTTCGGCCGCGTCCTTGTCGCCGAACTCGGTGGTGTCCGCCCCGGGCCAGACCGTGGCGTCGGCAGGGTCGAGCCCGGCCTCCTCCAGCGCGGCGCGGAAACCCCGCAGCCGCTCGCGGCGGTTGACGCTGTTGACCGAACCGGAGACGAAGGCGATTCTTCGGTGGCCCAGTTCGAGGAGATGGCGGGTGGCCAGCTCCGCCCCCATGGCGTTGTCCACGCTGATGCTCGCCAGTGACGGCGGATCGCCCGCCTGGGCCGTGCGGTCGAAGGCGACCATCTTCAGACCCCGGCTGAGCAGCGGCTCGACGTGTTCGAGCGAGGGCAGCGAGGAGCAGAGCACCACTCCGCTGACCCCGTCCGCCAACAGCTCCTCACCGTACTTGAGCTCACGGGCGGGATCGCGCTCGCTGTTGCAGAGCAGCACGTGGTACCCCTCGGCGAGCGCGATGGCCTCCAGCTCCCGCGCGAGCGCCCCCCAGAACGGGTTCGCCACGGAGGGCACGATCAGGCCGATCACCTTGATCCGGCCCGTGCGCAGCATGCGCGCCGCACGGTTGGGCCGGTAGCTGAGGCGCTCGATGGTCTGCTCGACCCGGGCCAGGGTGGCCGCCTGCATACGGTCGGTGCGCCCGTTGAGGACGTTGGAGACCGTGCTTGCGGAAACACCCGCAGCCGCCGCGACCTGATGGATCGTTACCCCGCTCATGCCACCTCCGGTTGGAAACTCCCTGACGACCCTAGTGTATCGATTTACTGAAGTCTCTCTACCGATACACCCGTTAACTTGCTCGAAAAATTGTTGTGCATCAGCTGTTGACGCCACTCCAGCGGCGTTCCTAATCTCAGTGCATCGATTTACCAGCGCATCCCAGCCATAGCTGGGACCCCCTCACTGGATCGATCCACAAACTCCGCCTCAAAAGGGGTGCCTCATGGAACTCAACAGACGGTCGCTGCTCACCGCCATCGGCGCGGGCACCGCCGCCGCGCTCACGGGCTGCGGCACCGGCACCGGCACCGGCACCTCGGCGGCCGGTTCCGCCGACGGTCCCGCCGAGGGCGAGATCACCCTCCTCACCCCGATCTACGAGGGCGCGAAGGGCAAGACGCTCCTGGAGGGCGACACCCTCGGCGGGTTCCGGAAGAAGTATCCGGACGTCAAGGTGAACGTGGACTACACCACGTACGCCCAGCTCAACGAGAAGATCACCACCGGACTCGCGGGCGGCCTGCTGCCCGACGTGCTGATGATGGGGGTCGGCTGGATCCCGCCGTTCGCCGCCAAGGGGGCGATCGCGGAACTGCCGGAGAAGCTGGCTGAGGCGCACGACTACGAGAAGCGGGTGCTGGAGCCGTCGCGCCACGACGGCAAGCTGTACGCCCTGCCCGTCGTGCTCGACACCCGCATCGTGGTCTACCGCAAGGACCACTTCGCCGAGGCCGGCATCCGCAAGACACCCGCCAACTGGTCCGAACTGCGCGCCGTGGCCAAGCAACTGACGGAGAAGGGCCGGGTCGGGTTCGACCCCTTCTCCATCGATCTGCGCCAGTGCTGGGAGACCTTCCTCTTCGCCAACGGCGGCCAGTTGTTCAGCGAGGACGGCAGGAAGCCGCTGTTCACCGACGCCCGCGGGGTGGAGGCCCTCCAGTTCTTCAAGGACCTGGTGGCCGACGGCTCGGCGGACTACGCGCGCAAGACCGCCGCCGGAGCGCCGTCGAACGTGCAGACCGGCCAGGCCTCGATGATGATGACGACCAGCGCACTGTGGGTCCAGGTCAAGGAACAGAACCCGGAGCTGATCGAGCAGGACAAGCTCGGCTCGTTCGTCCTGGCCAACCGCAGGCCCGCGATGCTCCAGGGCGGCACGCTCGTCACCCAGTCGGCGAGCTCCCGGCAACCGGCCGCGGCCCGGGCGCTCGTGGAGTGGCTGGCCACCCCCGAATCGATCCTCGGCGCGGCCCAGCAGCGCGGTTCGGTGCCCGGACTGCGGGATCTCGACGACACCGGTTACGTCAAGGAGAACCAGTTCGTCGACCTCTCCCTGAAGAACCTCCAGCACGCGGCGTCCGAGGGCGGCACCGCCGCCTGGATGGAGATCCGCGAAAAGATCAAGCCGACGCTGGAGCCCGCGATCGTGGGCGGCCAGTCGGCGAAGGACGCCATCGCGGAGCTCGGCCGGCTCGCCGAGGCCGCCATCGGCCGGATGTGAGGACCCGTCACTGTGGGAGCGACATCCGTATTGAAGGCGCGGCCCGTGCGGCCGCCCGCACCTCCTGAATCGGCGCCGACCCGGCGCACCCGCCGGACCCCCACGGGCCCCGGACGCCGACGGCGCCGGGCCGGCATGCTCATGGTGGCGCCCGCGCTGCTGCACGCCGCGCTGTGGATCGGCCTGCCGGTGCTGGCCGCGGTGGCCCTGGCGTTCACGAAGTACGACGTACTGACCGCCCCGCAGTTCGTGGGCCTTGACAACTTCCGGGACATGCTGGACGACGCGGTCTTCCGCAAGTCCATCGTCAACACCGCCGTCTACACCTTCTTCACCGTGCCGTTCGGCATGCTGCTGGGCCTGCTGCTGGCCATGGCCCTGCACACCGGCCTCAAGGCACGTGGCATCTTCCGCACCGCGGTCTTCCTGCCGCAGGTCACGGCCACGGTCGCCATCGCCCTGGTCTGGCTGTGGATCTACAACCCGGGCAACGGCCTGCTCAACGCGCTGCTGTCGTTCATCGGCATCGACGGCCCGGCCTGGCTCTCCTCGACGACATGGGCGATGCCCTCGGTGATCCTGGTCGGCATCTGGCAGGGCATCGGCATGAAGATGCTCATCTATCTCGCCGCGCTCCAGTCGCTCCCCAGGGAGCTGTACGAGGCGGCGTCGGTGGACGGCGCCTCCAAGGTCCGGCAGTTCTTCTCCATCACGCTGCCGCTGCTGAAGCCCGCCACGTTCTTCGTGCTCATCACGTCGATGATCAGCGCGTTCCAGTCCTTCGACCAGATCTACATCCTCACCGACGGCGGCCCCGCCAACAGCACGACGATGATGACCTACGAGATCTACAAGTCCGCCTTCCGGGAGTTCCGCGTCGGATACGCCTGCGCCCAGTCCCTGGTGCTGTTCGTGCTGCTGATGGGCTTCACCCTGGTCAACCGGCGGATCATGGGAGGCACCCGTGGCCACAGTTGATACGCGGAAGCCGGTAGTCCCGAGCACCGCGAAGCCGCGAGGGCGCGGCGACCGGCGACCGGTGTCCCCGGGCCGGATCGCGCTCTACCTCACGCTGTCGGTGATCTCCCTGCTGATGGTGGTGCCGTTCGTCTGGATGGTGATCACCTCACTCAAGTCGCCGGTGGAGATCGCCTCCCAGGACGCCGGACTCCTGCCCAGCAGCTGGCAGTTCGGCAACTACGTCGACGCGTTCCGGGCGGCCCCGTTCGCCACGTACGCCCGCAACAGCTTCATCATCGCGTTCAGCCACACCGTGCTGAACGTCCTGGTCGCCTCCATGGCCGGGTACGCGCTGGCGCGGATCAGGTTCCGCGGCAGCGAGGTGATCTTCTACCTGTTCATCGCGGCGCTGATGATCCCGACGTACACGAAGGTGCTGCCGGAGTTCCTGATCGTCCGCTTCATGCCGCTGGCCGGCGGGAACGACATCCTCGGTCAGGGCGGGAGCGGCTGGCTCGACACCTGGTGGGCCCTGATCATCCCGGGAGCGGTGACGCCGTTCGCGGTCTTCCTCTTCCGCCAGTTCTACCTGGATCTGCCGGTGGAGCTGGAGGAGGCGGCCCGCCTCGACGGGCTCGGCGAGTTCCGCATCTACGCCCGGATCATGACGCCGCAGGTCAAGCCGGCCCTCACCACCGTGGCGCTGCTGACCTTCGAGTCGTCCTGGAACAACTTCCTGTGGCCGCTGCTGGTGACCCGGACGGACAGTCTGCGGGTCATCCAGGTCGGGCTCTCCGTCTTCAAGACGGAGAACGGCACCCAGTGGCACTTCCTGATGGCCGGCACCACGCTCGCCACCCTTCCCATGGTCCTGCTCTTCCTCATCGGCCAGCGCTACTTCGTGCAGGGCTTCGCCACCGCCGGTCTCAAGTGACCGGCCCCCGGCCCCCTCCGGCCGGGCACCGCATCCGGTCCCCAACGGCCGGAAACCGAAAGGGCTTCACCCATGTCTGCTGATCTTCAGGGCTCCCGTGCGCTGGTGACGGGGGCGGGGCACGGCATCGGCCGCGCCATCGCGCTCGCACTGGCCGAGGCCGGCGCCGACGTCGCCGTGCACTACCACTCCTCCGCCGACCGGGCGGCCGACACGGTCTCGGCGATCGAGACGCTGGGCAGGCGCTCCAAGGCGTTCGCCGCCGACGCGACCGTGACCGCGGACGTGGACCGGCTGGTCGAGGAGGCGGCCGGCTTCCTCGGCGGACTCGACATCCTGGTCTGCAACGCCGGTCACCTCGTCGGCCGCTCGACCATCGCCGAGATGAGCGACGACCACTTCGACCGGGTGATCTCCACCAACCTGTCCTCGACGTTCCGCACGGTGCGGGCGGCGCTGCCGCATCTGACGCGGTCCCCGGCCGGACGCGTCATCACCATGTCCTCGCTCGCCGCGCACAACGGCGGCGGCCCCGGCTCGGTGGCGTACGCCGCCGCGAAGGCCGGCATCCGCGGCTTCACCAAGGGCCTGGCCAAGGAGCTGGCCGGGACCGGCGTCACGGTCAACGCGGTCGCGCCGGGCTTCATCAAGGGCACCGCGTTCCACGACACCTTCACCGCGCCCGCGGCGCAGGAGGCCATGCAGGCGGGCATCCCGGTAGGCCGGGCGGGCACCCCCGAGGACGTGGCGTCCGCCGTGGTCCATCTGGCCTCGCCCGCTTCGGGCTTCCTGACGGCGACCACGATGGACATCGACGGTGGCGTATGGCCGCGTTGAGGCGGATCGCGCGGGAGCGCGGCGGCTGGTGGCACGCGTACGTGTGCCCGGCGCACGGGGTGGAGCTGGAGCACGGCGATCTCCTGGCCGGGGTGTTCCCCGAGGGCGGTGCGCGGTGTGCGCACGGCTGCCGGGTGGACAGCGAAGCGGTGCGCGGCGCGTGGCTGGTCCTCTCGCACCAGGCCTGGGCCCGTCGTCTGCGGGTGCTGGCACACCGGGGCGAGCGGGCGGAGGCGGTGGAGCGGCTGGGCGAGTACGCGGGCCTGTACGCCGAGCTGGCCGCCGACCGGCACGGCGAGGCCCAGGGCTGGATGCTGCGCGGCCGGCTCTTCCACCAGGCGCTGACGGACGCCATCTGGGCGGTCAACGTCGGGCACGCGGTGATCACGCTCGCGGAGAAGGAGGCCGGGGATCTGACGGCGGTGCTGCCGCTGCTGGAGGCGCTGGAGGAAGCGGCGCTGGAGGCCCGGGACGTGCTGACCGCCCAGGGGCACCTGGCGTCCAACTACACGGCGTGGCTGAACGCGGCCGGCGTCGCGGCGAGCCGGGCGGCGGCGGCCGTCCGGTCCACGGCCTGGGAGGGCGCCGGGTGCTGGCTGGAGGGCGAGCACGGGCTGTACGCGCATCTGCGCGTGGCCGTCGCGGACGACGGCTGGGAGTGGGAGGGCAGTACCTACTACCACGGCTTCGTGCTGCGGGCGGCGCTGCTGGCGCTGCGCTCCACCGACCCCTCCGCGCTGCCGACCGACGTGGTGGGCGTGCTGGCGGGGATGACGGACGTGCTGGCCGCCGTCGCGACGCCGGGCGGGGTGCTGCCGGCCCTGCACGACGGCCCCTACCGGCGCGACGCCCTCGGTCTGGAGTGGCTGGAACTGATCGCGCTGGCGCAGCAGTCGGTGCCCTCCGACGCGCTGGAGGCGGTGGCGGACCGGGTCCGCGCCGAGCTGGGCGACGCGGACGACGCTCTCGACCGTGAGCTGGACGGCTGGTTCACCGGGCCGCCGCTCCCCCGGCGGGCCGCTTCCGCCCCGGTCACCGTGTTTCCCTCGACCGGGTACGCGGTGCTGCGGGCAGCGGGCGTCCACGCCCTGGTGGACTTCGGCCCGCACGGCGGATCGCACGGCCACCGGGACAAGCTCTCGCTGTATCTGTACGGCGACACGACCGCGTGGCAGCCGGACCCGGGCCAGGTGCCGTACGCCCACCCGGACTTCCGCGACCTGTACACCTCGACGGCGGCCCACCCCGCGTTCCGGGTGGACGGCGCCGAGCAGGCCGAGTGCGCCGGCGCGCTGACGGCGGCGGACGCCGTCTCGGTGACGGCCGAGGCGACGGAGGCGTACGAGGGCGTCCGGGCGGTCCGCCGGGTGGCCGTCGGCCCGTGCTATCTGGTGGACCTCCTGACGGTGGAGGTCACGGGCCGGGAGGACCCCCGCGTCACCGCCCAGCTGCGGCCCGGTACCGCGCTGGACGTGCAGGTGCAGGCGGCGGGCCCGGTGCGCACCACCTGGTACGGGGACGAGACGCTGCACGGCTGGCACACGCAGAGCGCCGGGGTGCCGGTGCGCCCCCTCACGCTGCCGGGCCCCGGTCCGGCGGACGACCCGCAGCGCACCCGTACCCGGGTCGACTTCACGGTCGATGCCTCCCACGTCGTCTTCGCCTCGGTCTACCAGGCGGCGTCGGCGGGCCCCGCGGTGAGCGAGGTGCGGCTGGACGGTACGGAGCTGACCGTGGAGCTGGTGGACGGTTCGACAGCCCGCTTCCGGACGGGGGGCTGAGCCGTGCTGCTCTCGGCCACCCCGCCGCCCGGTCCGCGCTCCGCCCAGGAGACCCGGGTGCGGGAGGAGGCGGCCCGGCACCGCGGGCTGACCCCGCCCCGCACCCACCCCCTGGCCAGCATCACCTGGCTGGGCCCGGCCGCGTCCAACCCGGCCCTGGCCTACCGGATCGGCGGCGACCCGGCCGATCTCGCGGAGAGCGTGCGCTGGATCGAGGCGGCGTCACGGCTGCCGCACTGGGGCCGGGCCCATATGCCCGACCACGACCTGGACGCCGGCTGGCTGCTCCACCACCTGGCGCTCACCCTGCGCTGGATCGGGAACGACCTGCCGGACGACGTGGCCGCGCTGCTCCGCTACAAACTGCTGATCCAGGGGCGTCGCCTGTACGACTTCGCGGTGGCGAGCGAGGGCCGCTGGTGGTCGTCCTCGTACTGGCAGAACCACAACTGGATCTGTTACGCGGGTCTGGCGACGGCCGGCTACGTGCTGGGCAAGGAGGAGTGGACCGAACGGGCGAAGTCGAACCTCGCCACGGTGCTGGAGGTGCTGCCCGAGGACGGTTCGCACGCGGAGGGGGTCGTCTACTGGCGTTACGGAGTCCCGTTCCTGGCGATCCACCTGGATCTGCTGGCGGAGGCCGAGGGCGTCGACTGGTGGGACCGGGGAGGCTTCATGGCGAACACCTTCGGCTACCGGCTGCACCAGAGCGCGCCCGGCTTCGCGCTCACGATCGACCACGGCGACTGCCACGACCGGCGCAGCGGCCACAGCGCCGGGCTCTACTACCGGCTGGCCGCGCAGTACGGCATCGCCGAGGCGCAGTGGCTGGGCGACCTGGCCTCGGGCGAGCTGCTGTGGGCGGAGGCGGAGCACAGCGGGGTGCGGCCGGGCATCCTGCCGGAGGCGTACCTCGAATACCTCTGGTACGACCCGGCCGTCGTGGCGGCCCCGCCCACCGTGACCCGCGCGTTCTTCCCGGACCTGGGGCTGCTCGCGGCCCGCACCGGCTGGGACGCGGAGGCCACCGCGGTGTCGTTCAAGGCGAGTCCGGGCGGCGGCCACCGGGCCTGGGAGACGAGCGCGAAGCACCGGGCGGAGCTGGGCCACGAGACGCTGAACCAGGGTCACCACCACCCGGACTCGGGCTCCTTCGTCCTGCTGTCGGGGGCCGCCCACCTCGCCGTGGACGACGGCTACAGCAACCGCAAGCGGGCGGAACACCACAATCTGCTGCTGGTCGACGGGCAGGGGTACGCGGACGAGGACCGCTACCACGTCTACGAGGGGATTCCCTTCGAACGCCAGGCCCGGCAGCGGGACGTACTGGTGGGTGACGAGGAGGGGTGGGCGCACGCCACGGCGGAGATCGCCGCGATGTACGACCCGGCCCTCGGCGTCCGCCGGCTGGACCGGACCCTGGTGTTCACCCCGGCGGGGCGCCTCGTCCTCCTGGACCTGGCGGAGGCGGAGGAGCCGCGGGAGTGGACGTTCCTGCTCCGGACCGACCGGCCGACGGAGGAACAGAGCGACGGCACCCGGCTGATCAGGTCCGGGGAGGCCACCGCCCGGGTGCGGCGGCTGGCCCCGGACGAGGCGGCGGTGCGCACCGGGGTCCTGGAGGTGGCGGCCAATCCGACGTCCAGCACTCCGGAACTGCGCCTCACCCGCACCCTGCACACGCTGGACGTGACCACTCCGGCCTGCCGCGCGGGCCTGTTCCTCACCGCCATCACACCGGACGCCGCGTGCCCGGTCACCGGGGCGGAGCCGGCCGAGGGCCACGGTGTGCGGTTCGCGGACGGTGAGGAGAGCGTGTTCCTCTCCCCCGTCGCCCGGCGCATCCGGGGTGAAGGGCTTGCGGCGGACGCCGCCGCCGTCCTGCTCACCGCCGCCGGAGCCCCCTATGTCGTGGCGGCGACCCGGCTGGAGCTGGCGGGCCGGGTACTCCTCGACGTAACGGATCCCTACACAGGAAAGGTCGGGTAGATCATGGGGACCCCTCTCGCCGGGGCGGTGGCGTCGCCGCCCGTTCCGGAAGCCACCCCGTCGGGCTGGCCGACGCTGCTGCGCCGGCTGGAGTTCGTCGCCTACCCGGCCGCCGCCGGGGCCGCGTTCACGCTGCTGGCGCTGGGCGTGGTGACCTGGCTGCCGGCGCTCGCCGCGATGGGCCGCGCGCTCCAGCGGTGGCGGGTGGACGGGGACAGCCGCTGCTTCACCAATACGCTGGCCGCCTTCGGCGGTTACTGGCGCGCGCTGTGGCTCCACGGCCTGCTGTCCACAGCGGTCGCGGTCGTCCTGGCCGCCAACACCGTATCTCTGCTGGGTCGTTCGAAGGCGTGGACGTTCCCGTTGCTGGCCGCCCAGGTGGGCATCGCGGCGGCGTTCGTGATCCATCATGTGGCGCTCGCGGCCGTGGCGGGCCGGGCCCCGGAGGGCGGCGTCCGGTCCTGGTCGGCCGGGGCGCTGGCGCTCGGCTTCGGCTCCCCGGCCCGGGGCACCGCCCTGCTCGGCGCGGTGATCTCCGCCGTCCTGCTCTCCCTCGTCGTACCGCTGGGGCCGCTGCTGCTCGGCCCGAGCGTTCCGGTCCTGCTCGCCCTGTCCTTCGCCGATCCCAGGAGGCACACCTCATGACCCGACTTCCGCGCACCGCCCTGGCCGCCGCGCTCGTCGCCGGCCTCGCCCCGCTCGTCATGACCACCCCCTCGGCCGCGGCCGAGGCGGCGAGCGCGTACTACGTGTCGCCGTCCGGCAGCGACGCCAACTCCGGTACGTCGGCGGGCGCCCCGCTGGCCACGATCCAGAAGGCGGTGGATCTGGCTCCCTCGGGCGCGGTGGTGACCCTGGCCCCGGGCACCTACCGGCAGGACGTGGTGACCGCTCGGGCCGGAGTCACCATCACCGGTCCGTCGAACGCCGTGGTGAAGGGCGCGGGCGACGCCCGGATCATCCAGGTCCGGCATGACAGCACGACGCTCAGCGGCTTCACCGTGGACGGACTGCACGGATCGGCCTCGGACGTGTCGGGCTACCGGCTCAAACTCATCTATGTCATGAGCACAACTCCCGGGAACGGGGTCGGCGGCCTGCGCGTCACCGGCATGACCCTCAAGAACGCGGCCGACGAGTGCCTGCGGCTGCGCTACCTCGTCACGGGGGCCGAGGTGAACGACAACACCATCACGGGCTGCGGAGTCGCCGACTTCGTGTTCGACGGGGGCGGGAAGAACGGCGAGGGGATCTACCTCGGCACGGCCCCCGAGCAGCAGGGCGCCAACGGGGCTCCGGACGCGGCGGCCGACGTCAGCCGGAACAACCGCATCCACCACAACACCATCGTCACGCGGGGCAACGAGTGCGTGGACGTGAAGGAGAACGCGACGAACAACTACGTCGAGTACAACGACTGCAGCGGCCAGCGCGACCCCAGTTCCGGCGGGCTCGACGCCCGGGGCAGCGGCAACATCTTCCGCTACAACACCGTCCACGACAACGTGGGCGCGGGCGTCCGGCTCGGCGGTGACACCGCGACGGACGGCACTGCGACCTCCGTCTACGGCAACACCATCACCGGCAACGCGGGCGGCGGCATCAAGTTCATGCGCACCCCGCAGGGCCCCGTCTGCTCCAACACGATGAGCGGCAACACCGGCGGCAACGCCGTGGGCACCTACGGCAGCTCCTACGACCCGACCGGTGTGTGCCCGCAGTGAGCGGTCGGGGGCCCGCGAGACGCGGGGTTCTGTACGCGGCGGCGGCAGCCGGGGCCGCCGCGGTCGCCGCCACGGCGACGGACGCGCGCGCGGCGGGGACCACCGGCCCCGCACGTTCACGCTGGACGACGTCCTGGGCCACCGCCCAGACCGCGCCGACCGCCGCCGACCCGGTGGCGTACGCCGGGCTGACCGACGGCGACTGCACGGCCGTGCTGCGGCTGTCGGCGGGTGGAGCGGTCCGGCTTCGGTACGCGAACACCTTCGGGACCGCTCCGGTGCTGGTCGGCCCGGTGACCGCGGACAGCCACCGGGTGACCTTCGCCGGGCGGAGCCAGGAGTGGCTGGCGGCGGGCGCGAGTCTGACCAGTGACCCCGTCGCGGGGCTGCGGGTGGCGGACGGGGCGCGGCTGGAGGTGCGGACGCGGGTCCCCGGCCCGACCGGCCCGCTCTCCTTCCACCGCAACACCCATGCCTGGCACACCGTCGACGGGGTGCGCACCCGGTCGGTCCTCCTGCTGACCGGGGTGGAGACCACCGGGGCGCGCGGCCCGGTGCTCGCGGTGCTCGGCGACTCCATCGCGGAGGGCGTCGGCACCCCCGACGACGCCGATCTGCGGTGGCCCGACCAGTTGGCCCGGCGGCTGCCCGGTGCGGCCGTCGCCAACCTCGGCATCAGCGGCAACCGGCTGCTGCTCGACGACGTCCGCTTCGGTCCCGGCGGCCAGGCCCGCTTCGACCGCGACGTACTCGGGCTGCCGGGACTGCGGACGGTCCTCGTCCACCTGGGTGTCAACGACCTCCAGCAGCCGCCGGGACAGAGCGGTCCGGACCAGGTCCTGGCCGGCTACCGGCAGGTGGCGTTGCGTGCCCGGGGCGCCGGGCTGCGGGTCTTGGGCGCCACCATCGCCCCGTTCGAGGGGTGGACCCGCTGGTCGCCCGAGCTGGACACGGTCCGCGCGCACATCAACCGGGCCGTGCGCACCGGGCGGATCTTCGACGGTGTGGCCGACTTCGACGCCGCGCTGCGCGACCCGGACCGCCCTTCCCGGATGCTCCCCGCCCACGACAGCGGCGACGGTCTTCATCCGGGCCCTTCGGGGCACGCGGCACTCGCCGCCGCCGTCGACCGCCGGCACCTCCTGTGAGCCGGGGTGAGCCGAGATCCCCCGTCGGCCGACACCTTCCGTGAGCCGACACCTTCTGTTAGCCGACACCTTCTGTTAGCCGACACCTTCTGTGAGAGGCGACATGACGAACCGACGCACCACCCGGCGCACCGTCCTGACCGGCGCGGCCGCCCTGGGCGCGGCGGCGACGCTGCCCCTGGTCCTCGCCGGTCCCGCCCACGCCGCGTCCGGCACGGCACGGACCGGGGCCGAGGACGCGGCGGCGCTGCGCACCCGTTGGCACACCCTGCTGACCGGCGGCCCCGACCTCGACCGGAACGACGAGCGGATCGCCGCCGCGACCGCCCGGGTCGGGCGGGCCGGCGCCACTGCCGCCACCGGCCTCGACCCGTCCCGGACGGACGGGCTGTTCCCCGACCTGACCAGCACGACGCTCTCCAACCACGTCACGACGTCGTTCAAACGGCTGGCGACGGCGGCCACCGCCTGGGCCGTACCCGGCACCCCGCAGCACGGCGACGCGGCGCTGCTGGCGAAGTTGCTCGGCGGCGTCGACTGGATGCTGACCCACCGTTACGGCCCCGGGCACATCCGCTTCGACAACGACTGGGACTGGGAGATAGGCGCGGCGCTCGCGCTCAACGACACGGCGGTGCTGCTCCACGACGAGCTGGGCGCGGAGCGCCTGGAGCGGGTCACTGCCGCCGTGCTCCACTACACACCGGACCCGAACCTGTGGCGGGCGAACCGGCAGATCGCGACCGGCGCCAACCGGGTGTGGGTCTCCACCGTGGTCGCCGTCAACGCGGTGCTGCGCGGCGACGGCGACGCACTGGGCCGGGTCCGTGACGCTCTTTCGGATGTCGAGGGTTCGGGCGCCAACAGCGTCCTGGCCTTCAACGACACCGGCGGCGCGGCGGCCGGCACGGGCGAGGGCTTCTCCTCCGACGGCTCGTTCCTCCAGCACTACAAGCACCCGTACAACGGCGGTTACGGCAAGGAGCTGCTGGGAAATCTGTCCCGGCTGCTCAACCTGCTGGCCGGAACGGCGTGGACGGTGACCGACCCCGACCTGGACAATGTGCGGGGCTGGGTGGACGACGGCTTCGACCCGCTGATGTTCCGGGGCGACGTGATGGCGTCGGTGTGCGGGCGGGAGATCGCCCGGCCGAGCAAGCAGGGGCACGCCTCGGCGCAGACGGTCGTCGAGGCGGTGCTGCGGCTGATCCCGTGCTTCCCCGGTGAGCCCGCCGACCGGTTCACGGCCCTGGTGAAGCAGTGGATCGCCGAGGACGGCTACCGGGACTTCCTCGCCGTGACCGACCTCGCCTCCCTGGTCGCCGCGCAGCGAGCGATCGCCTCCGCCGTCCCGGCCCGGGGCCCGCTGGTCGCCCACAAGCAGCACCCGCTGATGGACAAGGCGGCCCACCACCGCCCGACGTTCGGGCTCGGCATCTCCGCGTACTCGACCCGGATCTACAACTACGAGTCGATCCAGAACGAGAATCTGCGCGGCTGGCACCTCTCGGACGGGATGGTGCTGCTGTACACGGACGATCTGGGCCACTACAGCGAGGACTACTGGCCCACCGTCGACCCGGCCAGGCTGCCCGGCACCACCGTCCTCGCCGGGCGTCCGGCCGACGCGGCGGGGCAGCGCACCACCAGCACCGCCGACTGGGCCGGCGGCACCGCGCTCCCGGACACCACGCTGGGCGCGTACGGGATGGAGCTGAGGGCCTTCGGCAGTACGCTCCACGGGCTCAAGAGCTGGTTCTGCCTGGACGACGTCATCGCCTGTGTCGGTTCGGGCATCACCGCGGAGGCGGGGACCGCCGAGACCGTGGTGGAGAACCGCAAGCTCCGCGACCCGCGAGCCATGCTCCTGGTGAACGGCACAGCCGCCCCTGACAGTCCCGGCTGGTCCGCCGAGCTGGCGGACGTCCGGTGGCTGCACCTGGCCGGAACCGGCGGGTACGTCTTCCCCCGGCCCACCTCCGTGCGCGCCCTGCGCGAGGAACGCACCGGGACCTGGCGGGAGATCAACCTCAAGTACGGCACCGACACCCCGGTCACCCGCCCGTACCTGACGCTCTGGCACGACCACGGCCCGGCTCCGAGCGGGGCCGGCTACTTCTACCTCCAGCTCCCCGCCGCCTCCGCCGGGCGCACCCGGCTGCTGTCGGCCGCGCCGCCGGTGGAGCTGGTCGCCGATTCGACCGCCGTGCACGCGGTGCGGCGCCGTGCGGACGGACTGCTGGCGGCCAACTTCTGGCGGGCGGGCTCGGCGCGGGAGCTACGCTGCGACGGTCCGGCGTCCGTCCTGGTCCGCCCGAAGGGGCGGACCGTGGGCGTCGCCCTGTCCGATCCCACCCACCTGCGGTCCACCGTGGTGGTCGAGCTGGCCGGGCGCGGGCTGACGCTCGCCTCGGGCGGCCCCCGGGTGAGCGCGGCGCGCACGCCGGGCTCCATCCGGATCACCGCCGACACGTCGGGGCTGCGCGGCGCGACCCTCGACCTCACCCTGAAGAGGAGCTAGAGCCTTGCTGTTCGACATGGATCTGGAGCGGCTGCGGGAGTACCGCCCCGAGCCGCAGGAACCGGCCGACTTCGACGCCTTCTGGGCGAAGACCCTCGCGGAGAGCGCCCGGCACGACGTCGACGCCCGGTTCGTGCCGTACGAGACGGGACTGGTGACCGTCGACGTACTCGATGTGACGTTCAGGGGCTGGGCCGGGCAGCCGGTGAAGGCGTGGCTGATGCTGCCGAAGCAGCGCTCCGGGCCGCTGCCCGCCGTGGTGCAGTACATCGGGTACAACGGCGGCCGGGGCATCCCGTACGCGTGGCTGACCTGGAGCGCGCTCGGCTACGCGCACCTGGTGATGGACAACCGGGGGCAGGGCGGCGGCGGCAAGAACACCGCCGACACCCCGGACATCGGGCCCGAGGGCCACGGCTCGTCCTCGCCGGGCTTCCTGACCCGGGGCATCGAGGACCCCCACCGGCACTACTACCGGCGGCTCATCACCGACGCGGTCCGGGCCGTCGACGCGGCGAAGGCCCACGACGCGGTGGACGCCGGACGGGTCGCCGTCCTCGGCGGCAGCCAGGGCGGCGGACTCGCGCTGGCCGTCGCCGGGCTGCGGGACGACGTGGCGGCCGCCGTCGCCGACGTGCCGTTCCTCTGCCACTACCGGCGGGCCTCGCAGATCACGGACGCCGGACCGTACGCGGAGATAGCCCGCTGGCTCTCCGGGCACCGCTTCCGGATCGAGGAGGCGATGGAGACCCTGTCCTACTTCGACGGGGTCAACTTCGCCGCACGCGCGAGCGCGCCCGCCTGGTTCTCGGTGGGGCTGATGGACCGGATCTGCCCGTCCTCCACGGTGTTCGCCGCCTACCACCGCTACGCGGGACCCGCCGAGATGGAGGTGTTCCCGTACAACGGGCACGAGGGCGGCGCCGAGTACGACCTGCCGCGCAAGCTGGGTGCCCTGCGTGGGGTGTTCGGGGACTGAGGCGCCTGAGGGCTGAGGGGCGGGGTCACCGGCCCAGCGCGGCCATCGCCGCGTTGTGGCCGGGGACCCCGCTGACGCCGCCGCCGCGCACCGCGCCCGCGCCGCAGAGCAGAACGTTGGCGTGCGTGGTCTCCACGCCCCAGCGCCCGGTGCCCTCGTCCGTGTACGGGAAGGAGAGGTCGCGGTGGAAGATGTGACCGCCGGGCAACCGCAGGTCCCGCTCCAGGTCGAGCGGGGTCTTGGCCTCGATGCAGGGGTCGCCGTTCGCGTCGAGGGCCAGGCAGTCGGTGACCGGCTCCTCCAGGTGGGCGTCCAGTTCGGCGAGGGTCGCCTTCAGCAGGGCCGCGCGGGCGGCGTCGTTGTCGGCGGTGAACAGCCGGGCCGGGGCGTGCAGGCCGAAGAGGGTGAGGGTCTGGTAGCCGCGCGCGGCGAGGTCGGGGTCGAGGATCGACGGGTCGGTCAGCGAGTGGCAGTAGATCTCGGAGGGCGGGGCGGCTGGCAGCCGTCCGGCCGCCGCGTCCCGGTAGGCGTCGGCGAGCTGCCCGTACCCCTCGGCGATGTGGAAGGTGCCGGCGAAGGCCTGCCGGGGGTCGACGGACCGGTCGCGGAGTCTGGGCAGCCGGGTGAGCAGCATGTTCACCTTGAGCTGCGCGCCCTCGGCGGGCGGCGGCGGGGCGTCGCCGAGGAGGGTGGCGAGGGCCTGCGGGGAGGCGTTGACGAGCACCCGGCGGGCGGCGACGACGTGTTCCCCCTCCGGGGTGCGGACGGTGACCTCGGCGTGAGTGCCGTCGGTCTCGATCCGGGTCGCCTCGTGCCGTACGCGGATCTCGGCGCCCGCCGCACGGGCGGCCCCGGCCAGCGCGTCGGTGAGCGCGCCCATGCCTCCCACGGGGACGTCCCAGTCACCGGTGCCGCCGCCGATCACGTGGTAGAGGAAGCACCGGTTCTGGAGCAGCGAGGTGTCGTGGGCGTCGGCGAAGGTGCCGATCAGGGCGTCGGTGAGGACGACCCCGCGCACCAGGTCGTCGGTGAAGTTCTCCTCGACGGCCACCCCGAGCGGTTCCTCGAACAGCATCCGCCAGGCGTCGGCGTCGTCGATGCGTTCGCGCAGTGCGTCCCGGCTCGGCAGCGGCTCGGTGAGCGTCGGGAAGACCCGTGTCGCGAGTCGCTGGGTCATGGCGTAGAACCGCTGCCAGGCCGCGTACTCGCGCTCGCCGCCGGTCAGCTCGGCGAAGGACTCCTGGGTCCCGTCGCCCGCGACGAGCAGCCCGGTGGGGCGTCCGTCGCGCACCGCGGGGGTGTAGGAGGAGACGGTCCGCTTGCGTACGGCGAAGTCGAGGCCGAGGTCCCGGACGATCTTGTCGGGCAGCAGGGACACCAGATACGAGTAGCGCGAGAGCCGGGCGTCGACCCCCGCGAAGGGGCGGGTCGAGATCGCCGCTCCCCCGGTGGCGTCGAGACGTTCCAGGACGAGGACCGACTGCCCGGCACGGGCCAGGTAGGCGGCGGCGACCAGGCCGTTGTGGCCGCCGCCGACGATCACGGCGTCGTAGCGGTCGCGGGCGGGCGCGCCGGGGCCCAAGCCCCCCTGGGCGGCGGGCCGATCTGCGGGTGACCGGGGCGCGGGTGTCTGGGGTGCGGGTGTCCGGGGTGCGGGCATGCACCTTCGTAACACGCGGCCTTCCGCCCCGGCCAGGGGACGGACGCGGGGACGCGCGTGCGGTTCAGGTGCGGTGTGGTCCGGTGGCCTCCGCCGACCGTCCGAGCCGCTCCAGGCAGTGCGCCTCGTCGTCGCGGGCCGCCAGCGTCTGGGGGTGGTCGGGGCCCAGCACCCGGGCGCGCGCCTCGGCGACCTCCCGGTACGCCACCAGAGCCTCGCTCCACCGGCCGAGCCAGCCGAGGCCGGCGGCGACTTCCCGGCGGCTGATCACGGTGTCCGGGTGATCGGGTCCCAGGGTGCGTTCCCGGAGCGCGCAGACCTCGCGCGCCTCTGCGAGCGCCTCCTCCCAGCGGCCGGTCCGCCCCAGGTTGACCCCGAGGCCGTGGCGGGCGCGCAGCGTCTCGGGGTCGGCGGCGCCCGCGGTCCGGGTGCGGTCGGCGACCAGGGAGCGGTACAGCTCCAGGGCCTCCGCGTCGCGGCCGAGCCGGCCGAGGCTGATACCGGCCTCGTAGCGGGCGGCGAAGGTGTCGGGGTGATCGGGCCCGAGGGTGCTCGCGCGGGCCCCGGCGACGTCCTGGAAGGTGTCCAGCGCCTCGGCCCAGCGGCCCAGCCTGCCGAGGGTGTACGCCACTTCGTAGCGGGTGGTGAGGGTGTCGGGGTGCGTCGGGCCGAGCAGCCGGGCGCGGGCGTCGGCGACCTCACGGGCCAGCTGCCAGGACTCCTCGGGCCGCCCCAGCCTGCTGAGGTTGAACGCCAGGTTGTGGCGGCAGCGCAGGGTGTCGGGGTGGTCGGGGCCCATGACGCGTTCGCGGACGGCGAGGACCGCCTCGTACACCTGGTGGGCCTCGGCGTGCCGGCCCAGCCGGCCCAGGGCGTGGGCGGTCGCCTGGCGGGCGGCGAGCGTCTGCAGGTGGTCGGCGCCCAGGGCGCGTTCGCGGCCCTCGGCGACCCCGGCGAACTCGCGCAGCCCTTCCTCGGCCCGGCCCGTGCGGCTGAGGGTGAGGCCGAGTTCGTAACGGCTGGCGAGGGTGTCCGGGTGGTCGGGGCCGAGGAGGCGGCCACGCTGGGCGGCGACCTCCCGGTGCACCTCGCCCGCCTCCTCCCAGCGGCCCAGGCGGCCGAGGTCGATGCCCGCGCCGTGGCGGCCGTCGAGCGTGGCGAGGAGACCGGGAGCGGGTGCGGCGACGGCCGGCCCGGCGTGCGGGGCGGTGGCGGAGTGCGGGGTGCCGGTGGTCCACTGGCCCGTCAGCCCGGCGGCCGGATCGGGCCGTTGGGCGGCGGGGCCCGTCGCGCCGGTCGCCAGGTGTCCGGCGGTCATGGAGCGGGTCCAGGCGGGGAGAGCCCTGGTGCGCGGGGCCGGCGGCCGCTCGGCGCCGGACAGCGCGAGGGGTGCCGGCCCGAGCGCGGGCTGTTCCCCGGTCCGGCCGAGGACGATGCGGCGGTGCAGGTCGCCCGCGTCGGCGGGCCGCTCCTCGGGGGCCTTGGCGAGCAGGTCGAGAACGACGCGGTCGAGGAAGTCGGGCAAGTCGGCGCGGTGGGTGCGCAGCGGTTCCGGCGGGGTGTCGCGGTGACCGACGAGCACGGCCCAGGCGTCGTCCTGATCGAACGGCGGCACGCCGGTGGCGATCTCGTACAGGACGCAGCCCAGCGAGTAGAGGTCGCTGCGGTGGTCGACCTCCTTGCCGCTGATCTGCTCGGGTGACATGTAGTGCGGGGTGCCCATGGCGAGGCCGGTGGTGGTGAGGCGGGAGGTCATGCCGATGTCGTGGCCGAGGCGCGCTATGCCGAAGTCGCAGATCTTCACCGTGCCGTCGGTCAGGCGCATGATGTTGGCGGGCTTGAGGTCGCGGTGGACAATGCCCTGCCGGTGGGTGTAGCCGAGGGCGTCGGCGACCTGTTCCGCGATGTCGACGACGTGGTCGACGGGCAGCGGGTGCTGCTGGTTCTCCTGAAGGAGCTGGCTCAGGTTGTGCCCGTCGAGCAGCTCCATGACGAGGTAGAGCACGCCCTCGTGCTCGCCGAAGTCGTGCACGACGGTGACGCCCCGGTGCTGGAGGGAGGCGGCCACCCGGGCCTCGCGCCGGAAGCGTTCACGCAGGACGCGGGTGAACGCCCGGTCGTGCTGGGGGCCCATGGGTTTGAGGCACTTGACGGCGACCTGACGGCCCAGCGACTCGTCGCGGGCGCGCCACACCTCGCCCATGCCGCCGCGCCCGATCAGTTCGAGCAGTCGGTACCGGCTCTGGATCAGCCTGGTGTCCGCCATCTGCCGCTTCCCGCCCCCGTTGTTCCCCGCTGCTAGCGCTGTGCCCTCCCCGGCCCGTCCAGTATGGCGGCCGGTCCGCGGAGTCTGTACGCGGCGGGGCGGCTGCCGGGGCCCAGCCGTGCCATCGCCCCGAGAATGTGGCCGGGCGGCAGCTGCCAGCGCACCCGGTCCGGGACCGCGCGCAGGACGGCGCCGGTGGCGCGCAACCGCCGGTCGACGGTGGCCGGCGGCGGGGCAGGCCGCCCGTACAGCGCGTGGGCGTACGGGGGCAGGGACTGGTAGGCGAGCGCCGCCACCCGCCGCCACACCAGGGCGCGCGCCGGGACGAGCCAGGGGCGCACGGGCGGGCTACGGAGGAAGGCGTCGACATCGGCGGCCTCGGCTCCGGCGGCGAGTTCGGGGCGTACGCGGTCGAAGTAGGCGGCGAGTTCGGCGGTGGTGGCGGGCACCCGGTCCGGGTCGAGGCCGACGAGGCGGGCGCCGGTGCGGTGCTCGTCGATGTACCGGTCGGCCTGGGCGTCGGTGAGGGGGTAGCCGGAGCGGCGCTGGACCTGGAGGTAGGAGTCGGCCTCGGCGCAGTGCACCCAGAGCAGCAGTTCCGGTTCGTCGACGCCGTACGTCTCCCCGGTGTCCGGGTCGGTGGCCTCGATGGCGCGGTGGATCCGGCGGACCCGGGCGCCCGCCTGTTCGGCGGCGTCGGTCGTGCCGTAGGTGATGGTGCCGACGAAGGACGCCGTACGCATGAGCCGGCCCCAGGCGTCCCGGCGGAAGTCGGAGTTCTGGGTGACTCCGCGCACGGCGCGTGGGTGGAGTGCCTGGAGGTAGAGGGCGCGGATGCCCGCGATCCACATCATCGGGTCGCCGTGCAGCTGCCAGGTGACCGACCGGGGCCCGAAGAGGCCGGGGTCGGGTCGCGGTGGAGAGGCGTCGTTCATCCGCGGGTACCTCCGGCTCGGCGGTGCACGGGGGCGGTGCCGGTACGCGTACGGACCGGGACCGGGACCGGAATCGATGGTACGTCGGGGACGGGTGTCTCCGGCAGGGCGGGTCGGACGGCGACCGGCCCTCGTGCACGGTGGCCGAGCGGTTCACGGTCCGTGCAAGGCCGTGTTCGGCGCGCCTCCCGGAATACCCCCCAGGGGTATGCTGTTGTGACGGATGTCCCCAGGACGACAGAGAAGACCCGAAGGCACATCACACACGTGGAGTCACGATGAACAACCACTCCGGCCACGACATGACCGCCCACGGCGGCGCCCGTCCCGGTGGGCTGTCGGTCTCCGAGAACGGGTACACCCTGGAACTCGACTCGACGATCTTTCCGGCCGGGGTGCGGACGGTCACCTTCCGGGTGACCGGTCCCGACGGACGACCGGTGACCGCGTTCACGCCCGAGCACGAGAAGAAGCTGCACTTCATCGCCGTCCGGCGCGACACGACCGGCTTCCAGCACGTGCACCCGGTGATGGACGGGAAGGGCACCTGGAGCGTCGATCTGACGCTGGAACCGGGAGACTGGAGGTTCTTCGCCGACGTCCACCCGGTCGGCCACGGCGGAACCATGGCCCTGGGCATCGACGCCTCGGTCGCCGGGCCGTACGCCCCACAGCCCATTTCCGGGGGCTCGCGCAGCGCCCACGTCGGCGAGTACACCGTCAGCCTCGACGGCGAGCTCCTGCCCGGCACGGCGAGCGACCTGACGCTGACCGTCAGCCGGGACGGGCGGCCGGTCACCGATCTGCAGCCCTACCTGGGCGCGTACGGGCATCTGGTGGCGCTGCGAGTCGGCGACCTGGGCTATCTGCACGTCCACCCGGACGGCGAGCCCGGTGACGGCGTCACCGAGCCGGGGCCCGCGATCACCTTCATGGCCGCGGCGCCGTCGGGCGGCGTCTACCGCCTCTACCTGGACTTCCAGCACCAGGATGTCGTCCGGACGGCCGAGTTCACGGTACGGGCCACCGCGACCGTCACTCCCGGCCCGGACGCGGCGCCCCGGGCTGCGTCCGAGCACGCGGGCCACCGCGGCGGCCACGCACACCACTGACCGGCCGCGGAAACGTCACCGGCCGGGCGGGCCGCGCACGGCCCCGCCGCGGGGCGCTCGGTCCGTCGAGCGCCCCGCCACCCTCCCTCCAGCACAGCCTCCCCTCGGAAGGACCGCCATGCCCCGCCTGACCCGACTCACCCCCGATACAGCGGTCGGCGCCTCGCGCGACCTCCTCGCCGAGCTGGTCTCCCGGCACGGCGAGGTCGGGGACATGGTCTCCACGATGGCGCACTCGCCCGCCGTCCTGGGCGGCTATCTGCAGCTCAGCCGGGCCATGGGGCGAGCCAAGCTCGACCGCGGGATCAGCGAACGGATCTCGATCGCCGTCCAGACCCGGCAGGGCTGCCGGCTCTGTCTGGACGCCCACGCCGGCGCCGCTCGCCGGATGGGAGTGGACGAGGGCGAGATCGAGCGGGCCCGCGCCGGCACCTCGGACGACCCCGGGATCGCGGCGATCATCGCCCTCGCCCTCCAGGTCTACCGCGAGCCCACCTCGATCACCGACGCGCAGGTCGTCGCAGTCCGCGAGCACGGCTACAGCGACCGTGCGATAGCCGACGTCGTCGGCGTCGTCGCACTCAACGTCCTCACCGGCGCCTTCAACCTGCTGGCCGGACTCACCCCGGAGAGCGGCGCCGATGCGTAGGGACACCCCCGCCTCCCCCTGCGGGGCGCGGCCTCCGGCGCGAGGCCGCGCCCCGCCGCACGGACCCGGAAGGAACACGCCATGCGCCTGTTCGCCAACCGCGACTACCGCCGCCTGTTCAGCGCCCAGATCATCGCCCTCTTCGGCACCGGGCTGGCCACCGTGGCCCTCGGGCTGCTCGCCTACGACCTCGCCGGTCCGAGCGCCGGAGCGGTTCTCGGCACCGCCCTGACCATCAAGATGGTCATGTACGTGGTCATCGCCCCGGTCGCCGCCGCGTACGTCGACCGTCTCCCCAGAAGAACCCTCCTGACCCTCCTCGACGCGGTACGCGCCGTGGTGGTCCTGGCGCTGCCGTTCGTCACGGAGGTCTGGCACATCTACCTCCTGGTCGGCCTGCTCCAGGGCGCTTCCGCGGCGTTCACCCCGACGTTCCAGGCCGTCATCCCCGACATCGTCACCGAGGAGTCCGACTATGTACGCGCCCTGTCCGCCTCGCAGGTCGCCTCGACGATGGAGAGCCTCCTCTCCCCCGTACTGGCAGCGGTCGCCCTGGCGTTCCTGAGCTTCGACCGGCTGTTCCTCGGCACCTCCGCCGGATTCCTCCTCTCCGGCCTGCTCGTGCTGTCGACGCGCATCCCCGAAGCCCGTCCCAGCTCCCACACCCGGGCATGGGACAGGGCGACGGCAGGGATCAGGACCTTCCTAGGGACACCACGGCTGCGCGGCGTCATGGCGCTCAATCTCGCGGTCGCGGCGGCGGGGTCGATCGTCGTCGTCAACACCGTCAACTACGTCCGTGACGAGCTCGGGGGTTCGCAGTCGGCCGTCGCGTGGATGCTCGCCGCCTCCGGCAGCGGGACCCTGCTGGCCGCCCTCGTCCTGCCCCGGATACTCGACCGGGTCGCCGCCCGGACGGTCATGGTGACCGGCGCGGGAGTCCTCGTCGGCGGCACGGCCGCCGCGGTGACGCTCGCCGCGGCCGGACTGACCACCTGGGCCGGCACGACGGTCGTCTGGGCCCTGATCGGCATCGGCATGGCGCTGGTCATCACGCCGACCGGCAAGGTCCTGCGCGCCTCGGTCGAACCGAACGCGATCCCCGGGGTCTTCGCCGCCCAGTTCTCGCTCTCGCACCTCGCCTGGCTGATCACCTACCCCATCGCCGGATGGCTCGGCACGAGCACCGGCTTCGCCGCCGCCTGGTCCGCCCTCGCGGCGCTGGCCGCCGCGGGCGCGATCGGCGCCCTCCTCCTGTGGCCGCGCCATGACGGACGAGGAGCCGCGCCCAGGATCCTGACCCCCGTTCCGGCCGGGCGCCCGTCGGACCGGTCCACCCTCTCCAAGGCCGCGTAGAACGCGCTGTCGGCCGCCGCGCGGGACCGTGACGAAGCCCGGTAAGGGGCCTATGCCCCGACAGCCGTATCCGAACGGCCCCACCAGCAGATCGTCATACCCCTAGGGGGTATATTGCTCACTCGAAGCGAGATACCCCCCTCCCGTATAGGAGAAAGCTATGTCAACCTCGTCCGCCCCTCCCAGCCCACGCCGCTGGACAGCACTCGTCCTCATAGCCCTGGCCCAGTTCACGGTCATCATGGACACGTCCATCATTGGCGTGGCCCTGCCCAAGATGCAGGTGGACCTCGGCTTCTCCCCCGAGGGCCTGTCCTGGGTGTTCAACGCCTACGTCGTCGCCTTCGGCGGGCTCCTCCTGCTCGGCGGGCGACTCTCCGACCTGTTCGGCGCCAAGCGGATCTTCGTCGCCGGGTGGATCGTGATGGCCGGGGGATCGCTGGTCGCCGGCCTCGCCCCGGAGATCTGGGTCGAACTGACCGGGCGCGCCCTGCAGGGCGTCGGCGCCGCGCTGATCGCCCCGTCCGCCCTGACGCTGCTGATGATGCTCTTCGGCTCCCGCCCCAAGGAACTGACCAAGGCGCTGGCGCTGTACGGCGCGGCGGCCCCGGCGGGCGGCACCGCCGGCGTCTTCCTCGGCGGTGTGATCACCGAGTACGCCAGCTGGCCCTGGGTGTTCTACATCAACATCCCGATCGCCCTGATCGTGCTGGCCCTCACCCCCGGGGTCATGCCCTCCTCCCCCGTCCGGCGCGGATCCGTCGACTTCGGCGGAGCGGCCACCGTCACCGTGGGCCTGGCCACCGCCGTCTACGCCATCGTCCGCGCCCCGGAAACCGGCTGGGGCTCGGCCGAGACCTGGCTCGTCCTGCTGGCCGGCCTGGCGCTGATCGGCGCGTTCGTCGCCATCCAGTCGAAGCGCCGCGAGCCGCTGATGCGACTGGGCATCTGGAAGGCCCCCAACCTCGCCGGGGCGAACATCGCGCAGCTGCTGATGGCCGCCGCGTGGATCCCCATGTGGTTCTTCCTCAACCTGTACCTCCAGCAGGTCCTGGGGCTGGGCGCGTTCGCCTCGGGCGCGGCCCTGCTGCCCATGACGGTCGCCATCATGATCATGATGATCGTCCTGGCACCCCGTCTGATGGCCCGATTCGGGAGCAAGCCACTGATCGTCACCGGCCTGCTGGCGCTCGCGGCAGGCATGCTGTGGCTGTCCTTCGCCCGGGCGGACGGCACCTTCTGGGTCGACGTCCTGCCCGCGTCCCTGCTGGCCGCGGCCGGCATGTCGCTGGCGTTCATTCCCTCCCTCGGCACCGCGCTCTCCAGTGCGCGCCCCGAGGAGGGCGGCCTGGCCTCCGGCATCGTCAACACCAGCTACCAGGTCGGCTCCGCTCTCGGACTGGCCGCGATGACGGCCGTGTCCGCGGCGTACGGCGCCCGTGAGCTCGGCAACCCCGAAGCGCTCACCAACGGGTTCTCCGCCGCCTTCATCGGAGCGGCGGCCCTCGCCGCCGTCGGCGCGGTCGCGTCACTGCTCACCCTGCGCGGGGCCCCCGCCCAGGACTCCGCCCCCGGCGAGAAGCAGCCCGTCTAGGGCGCCGCTCGAACCCGCAGGGGCCGGTCCGGCGGGCCGGCCCCTGCGGGGCGGTCGGGTTCCGGCGGTCGGCTCAGGCGCGCAGGAACGTCTCGACGCTGGTCGTCAGGGCCAGCGGAGTCTCGTACATGGGGTAATGACCGCTGTTGGGGATCTCCTCCAGTTCGGCGTTCGGATAGTGGCTGAGCCACGTGGCGCGCATGGCGTCGGCCGTCAGGGCGAGATCGTGCTCGCCGACGATGACCTTGACCGGAACGGGGTTGCCGGTGATCCGTTCCGTGAGGTCGGCGGTGACCCAGTCCTTCACGTAGCCGCCGAACGCCTCGCGGGTCGACCCCTCCAGCGAGCGGTCGACCATCAGGTCGAGCCATGCCCGGGGCGCGCGTCGGCCGGTGACCAGGTCCACGATGGCCCGGCGCTTGTCGGGGTCGTGCGCGGCGCCGTAGAACAGCGCCTCCCCGTCGCGGTCCAGCGGATAGACACCGGCGGGAACGGGCGCCAGGCCGACCAGCTTGCGCACCCTCCCTGGAGCCTGGGCCAGCACCTGTTGGGCGGCCTTGCCGCCCATGGAGTGGCCGATGAGGGAGAAGCTCTCCCAGCCGAGTTCACCGGCCAGGGCGAGCGCGTCGTCGGCGATCTCGGCGAGCGTGTACGCGCCGCCGACGGCTCTGCGATCGCCGTAGCCCCGGTAGTCGAGCAGCGCGTAGCTGAAGGTGTCGCCGTCCAGGTAGTCCAGGATGGGGCCCCAGCCGGAGCTGGTCCCGAACCAGTCGTGGAGCACCAGCACTTTGTGGTCGCCGGAACCGATCAGACGGTGCGGCATGCTCATACGGGGTCCCTCCCGGGTGGTGGACGATCGGGCGCGCGGGGCGACGCGCGCCCCGGATCCCTTCCCCCGGCCGGGACCGCGAACCCTGGGCACGGAGCCGGGCGTCATGGGCTCGCGCACGCTCTTCTCCTGAGACGATCGGGCCTTCGCCGGAGGCGGACCGTTGCCATCTCCCCCGCTTCGAGCAGACCATCGAGTCCCGCGAAGAGAACAGGTACCGGTTCATGCACACAACAGAGCTGACAGAAGCCCACATCGAGGACGCGAGCAACATCCTGGTCGCACCTTCGGTGCTGCACGGCGACGACACGGTCAGGAGCTTCTTCGGTTCCGTCATCACGCCCGAGGATCTCGCCTCCGGTGCGCCCGAACTCACCGAAAGGACCGTCTACCTGTGCGGTGACATCTCCGTGTTCAGCGGCCGCCGACTGCACCCCGCCGCCCGGGTGTTCGTCGTCCGGGAGCTGTCGCACGGGTACCGCGAGGACATCGACGAACGGTGGCCCCTCATCGACATCGGCCGCGTCCCCCTCCGCGTACACGGAGTCGGCGTGTACTACCGCCGCTTCTTCGGACTCGACGCCGGTCATTTCGAAGGGATCCGCGGGGAGCACGCGTTCCAGTCCCTGACGGAGTCCACCAAGCCCGGCACAGCGCATCGCAGCGGAATCTATCTGACGCCCGTCACACGGAACGGCGACGAACTGCGTTTCCGCCTGCTCCGGTGCTCCACGAACCTCTCGGGGCCGACGGAGGGCTTTCGCCCGACCGACACGCTCATCGTCGAGGCGCTGAACCGCGAGGCGGCCACCGTCTTCCGGCACCAGGCTCCGCTGAATCACGTCCTCGCCCAGATCTACCACAACACCCCTGCCACGACGGAACGCAAGCAATCCAAGGCCAAGATCTCGGCCCATGCCGACAAGACCAAGGACATGCCCGTCAACGGCATCATGGCCTTCTGCACTTTCTACGACCGGCTCGACAGCCTGCGCCCCCTCACCGATGACGCCTTCGACTACGGCGTGAAAGGCGCCAGCGGGCTGACCAGACTCCGCTTCCGTCTCAAGGAGACGGCCGAAGAACGCGACGGGACCCCGCTCCCCTCGCAGTTCGGCGTGACCCTCTATCCCGGCTCCGTGTTCTTCATGCCGCTGTCCACCAACCGCCTGTACACGCACGAGATCCGGCCCTCGGCGCTGGACGCCGAGTTGCTCCCGACCCGCCTGGGGTACGTGGTGCGCTGTTCGAGCACCGAAGCCGTGCACAGAGACGGCCACACGTTCCTCGAAGTGGCCGGGGACCTGGTGAGGATGCAACCGCCCACACCGGCCGGGCTGGACGATCTGCGCAAGCTGTACGCCGAGGAGAACAGGACCTCGTCCTTCATCGACTACGGCGACCGATTCCTTTTCAGCATGAACACGGGAGATTACGTTGCCCCCAGGATCTAGGTTTTCGGATGAGATCCTCGTGTGCGCCGTGCCGACCGAGGGAGATCTCTTCTCGGAGCTGTCCGCGTCGGCGCAGCTGGAAGAGCTGGGCAAGGGGCGGCGAGGCGCCGTGCTCACCGGGACGGACGAGGCGGACGGCGTACCGCTCGTCCGCACGACCACGCGGTACAGCAGCCCCGCGCAACGCTTCCGGGCCGTGCACGAACGGCTGGCGCGACGCGTCAAGGAACGTGCGGCGCTGCCGGTCGGCTTCAACAACGCCCTCATCGAGAGCTACACGAACGCCTACGCGAGAATGGGCAGCCACTCCGACCAGGCACTCGATCTGGCCGACGAGTCGTTCATCGCCGTCCTCTCCTGCTATCGGTTTCCCGAAGCGGGCCCGCCGAGGAAGCTGATCTTCGAATCGAAGGAGTCCGGTGACGAGAGGTTCGAGGTCCCCCTGACCCACAACGGTGTCGTCGCGTTCTCCGTCGACGCGAACAGGCGGCTCAGGCACAGAATCGTGCTGGAGGATCCTTCCCGGACAGCGGACAACCTGTGGCTGGGCGTGACCTTCCGTACGTCGAAGACCTTCGTCCGGTATCGCAACGGGCAGGCACACCTCTCGCGGGGTGCTCGCCTCACCTCGGCCGACGAGGAGCAGAGGAGCGAGTTCTACCGGCTGCGACGCCGCGAGAACAGGGAAACGGACTTCAGCTACCCCCCGCTGACGTACACCGTCAGCGAGAGCGATCTGATGCCGCCCGTCTGACCTCGGGGCCCCGCACGACGAGGCGGGGCCAGTCTCGCCGCGAAGGGCGACTGCCCCTCACCGCCGCACGCGCGGCATCCCCAGCCCGATCCACGAGATGATCTCCCGCTGGATCTCGTTGTTGCCGCCGCCGAAGGTGAAGATCACGGCTGATCGGTAGCCGCGTTCCAGTTCGCCGTGGAGCACCGCGCCGGCCGAGCCCTCCTTCAGCGCGCCCGCGGAGCCGACGATCTCCATCAGCCAGGCGTAGGCGTCCCGGCGGGCCTCGGAGCCGTAGACCTTGACCGCCGAGGCGTCCTGGGGGGTGAGGGTGCCGTTCTGGAGGGCCGCGACCATCTGCCAGTTGAGCAGTTTCATCGCGTCGAGGCGGGTGTGGGTGCGGGCGAGCAGGGCGCGGACCCAGCCGAGGTCGATGATCCGGCGGCCGTCGGCGAGCTTGGTGTCGGCGGCCCAGCGCTGGACGTTGTGCAGCGCGCGGACCGCCATCGTGCCGTGGGCGGCGAGGGTGACGCGTTCGTGGTTGAGCTGGTTGGTGATGAGCCGCCAGCCCTCGTTCTCCTCGCCGACGCGGCGGGAGACCGGCACCCGGATGTTCTCGTAGTAGCTCGCGGTCGTGTCGTGCGAGGCGAGGGTGTTGATCACGGTGCAGGAGTAGCCCGGGTCGCTGGTGGGGACGAGGAGCATGGTGATGCCCTGGTGGGCCGGCGCGTCGGGGTCGGTGCGCACGGCGAGCCAGACCCAGTCGGCGGTGTCGCCGTTGGTGGTCCAGATCTTCTGTCCGTCGACGACGTACTCGTCCCCGTCGCGGACGGCGCGGGTCTTGAGAGCGGCGAGGTCGGTGCCGGCGTCCGGTTCGCTGTAGCCGATCGCGAAGTCGATCTCCCCGGCCAGGATGCCGGGCAGGAAGTGGGCCTTCTGCTCGTCGGTGCCGAACCGCATGATCGTGGGGCCGACGGTGTTCAGGGCCATCAGCGGCAGCGGTACGCCGGCCTGGGCGGCCTCGTCGAAGAAGATGAACTGTTCCATCGGGGTCAGTCCCCGGCCGCCGTACTCCTTCGGCCAGCCGACCCCCAGCCAGCCGTCGGCGCCGAGCCTGCGGACCGTGTCGCGGTAGAAGCGCTTCTGGGCGGCGGGCTCCGCGTAGCGGGCGTAGGCGTTGTCGGGCACCAGGGTCGCGAAGTAGCTGCGCAGTTCGGTACGCAGCCGCTGCTGCTCAGGCGTGTATTCGAGGTGCACGGCCCCTCCAGAGTCTCGCTTCGGCGTCGTCCGTGTGCGGCGGCGCACACAGTAGAACGTGTTGCAAGAATCCGGAAGGGCCGGCGGGCGTCCGGCGGACGAAAGGCCCAGCGGTCAGCGCTTGACTGCGCGCAGCACCACGAATTTCGGGTCGCCGGCGACCGTGGTGCAGTTACCGAAGATCCGGCGCAGGTGGGTGTGGTACGAGAGGTGCCGGTTGCCCACGACCCAGAGCTCGCCGCCCTGGCGCAGGGCGGTCCGCGCCCCGGCGAACATCGTGCGGGCCGTCGCGTCGGTGGTCGCCGTGTGCGAGTGGAAGGGCGGGTTGTTCAGCACCAGGTCCACGCTGCCCGGGTCGAGGTCGCCGAGACCGTCGCCGACCAGGAAGTCGGCCTTCGCACCGTCGGGCGCACCGGCCCGGTAGGTCTCCTCGGCGGAGGCGACCGCCCCGTAGGACTCGTCGACGAAGGTGAGGTGCGCGTCGGGGTTGGCGATGGCGGCGGAGAGCCCGAGGACCCCGTTGCCGCAGCCCAGGTCGGCGACCCGGACCGCCCCGGACCGGGTGGGCAGGTGCTTCAGGAAGAAGCGGGTCCCGATGTCGAGGCGCTCCGCGCAGAAGATCCCCGCGTGGTTGACGGCGGTCAGGCCCGCGACCGGGCCCACGTCGGCGGGCAGCTCGTAGCGGTACGGCCACGGGCTCGGCGTACGCGGCAGAGCGGGGTCCGGGGTGCAGAAGATGAGCCGTGCCTTGCGCACCGCGAGGGAGGTGCGGGTCGGGCCGATGATCCGCTCGAAGAGCTTGAGCGTGGAGGTGTGGATCTCCTTGACCATGCCGGTGCCGATGATCACGGTGCCGGAGTGGACGGAGGGGGCGATCCGGTGGAGCTGGTCCTCCAGGAACGCCAGGGACTTGGGCACCCGGACGATCAGGACGTCGATCCGGTCCGGCGGGGTGTCGCGCGAGGAGAGCAGCCGGACCGCGTCCTGGTCGACGCCGTTCCTGGCGAGGTTGGCGAGGGTCGCGCGCCGGGCCAGGTAGGAGTCGCTGATCTGGACCGGCCGGTGTGCGGCCAGCGCGGTGGCGAGCGCCCCCCACCGGTCCCCCACGACCGCGACCGTCCCCGAGAGGTCGACCGGGCCCGTCTCGGGGTCCGTCAGCTGCCGGAGCAGGTATTCGTCGGCGGCGTCCCACGCACGGAAGGGGTCGCGCGGGTGCTCGGGGAAGCGGGCGAGCTCGAAAGCGCCCTGTGAGGTCGTCAAACGGTTCATATGTCACTCAGGCTAGCCGAGGGAACCGGGGCGCGCCCCACACGCTCCCCGGCACCCCGGCCGCATCCACCTCGGCGTACTGCTCCGCACACCCGCCCACCGGGTCTCCCTGAGGGCCCGCCGGACCCTCAGGGCAGTTGCTTGTCGATGGCCGACCGCCCCTCGGCGGCCAGCTTGCGCCGTGCCCATTCCAGGGTCTTGGGCGTCAGGTCCCGCCCGGAGGCGAGCACCAGGTCCTCCGCGCTCGGCCGGTCGCTCGCGCCCGTGTGCAGGAGCCGGTCGGGCGTGATGCCGTCCGGCCCGGACACGGCCGCGGATACGGGTTCGGACTCTTCGCTCATGCCGCCTCCTCGTCCTTGCGGCAATTCTCGTCCCCCGCGGGCCCGGCCGCATCCGAGGAGCGCGCGCCCGTTACCCGGGAGGGTGAATCTGCCCTTGGGGGGCCTGGGAAGTGGGCAGGGAAGGAAGGTCGTTGCCCCATGATCCGAGGCGGTGCCCATGCTCCACGGTGTCGACGTCAGCGCCTATCAGCCCTCCTACGACACGGACGGACTCGACTTCGTCATCATCAAGTCCACCGAAGGCCGCTCCTATGTCAATCCGCGTCTGGACGCGCAGGTGAAGCGGGCCAGGGACGCCGAGTGCGTCGTCGGCTTCTACCACTTCCTCTGGCCGGGGGACGTGGCGGACCAGGCGGCGTACTTCCTGAGCAAGACCCCGGAGAAGGCGGGCGATCTGCTCGCGGTCGACTGGGAACAGACCGGCGGCGGGACGCGGGCGAGCAATGCGGACAAGGACCGGTTCATCCGCGCGGTGAAGCGGGAACGGCCCGGCCACCGGGTCCTGTTGTACTGCAACCGCTCCTTCTGGCTCAACCACGACACCACCGGCTACGCGGGCGACGGGCTGTGGATCGCCGACTACGGCACCGCGGGCAAGCCCCGCATCGAGGCGGACTGGCGCATTCACCAGTACACCGACGACCCCCTCGACCGGAACGTGGCCGACTTCGGCTCGGCCCGCGCCCTGCGCGACTGGGCGGCCGGCCGGTAGCGGCAGCGGCCGGGGAGGGCGGACACCCCGCACGCCCCGCGCATCCCGTACGCCCCCGGTGGCCCTGGGCCACCGGGGGCGTACGGCGCTTCGACGGCTTCCGGCGGGCCGATTCTTGACCTGCACATGATAGGTACACAGTGTTCACACGTGGGGCACGGTGCGTGTGGAAGGCTCCCGCCTGACCACCTACCGCACGGCCGTCGCGCGGGCACCCCCACCCGCGGTCCTCGTCGCGGCGCCCGCGTTCCGGAGAGGACACCCCCACATGTCCCGTCGTCACTCGTTCTACGCGCGTCCACTGCTCGCCGCGGTGGCGGCCGTCACCGTGCTCGCCGGCACCGCCGCCGCGGCCCCGTCGGACGGCTCGCCCGGCCGTCACACCGCGACTGCGGCGGCCCTCGACGACACCTACTACCAGGACGCGCTCGGCAAGACCGGAGCCGAGCTGAAGTCCGCCCTGCACACGATCATCAGCGACCAGACCAAGCTCTCCTACAGCCAGGTGTGGAACGCCTTCAGGGCCACCGACGAGGATCCCGCCGACTCCTCCAACGTCGTCCTGCTGTACACCGGGCGCTCCCAGTCCAAGAACGACAACGGCGGCAACTCGGGACAGTGGAACCGGGAGCATGTCTGGGCCAAGTCGCACGGTGACTTCGGCACCGCGACGGGCCCGGGCACCGACGTCCATCATCTGCGGCCCACCGACGTCAGGGTCAACTCCACGCGCGGGAACAAGGACTTCGACAACGGCGGGAGCGAACTGGGCGACGCGCCGGGCAACTTCACCGACGGCGACTCCTTCGAGCCGCGCGACGAGGTCAAGGGCGACGTCGCGCGCATGATCCTCTACATGGCGGTGCGCTACGAGGGCAACGACTCCTTCGCCGATCTCGAACCCAACGACCAGGTGAACAACGGGTCCGCGCCGAAGATGGGCAAGCTGTCCGTCCTGAAGCAGTGGAGCCGGGAAGACCCGCCGGACACCTTCGAAAAGCGCCGCAACGACGTCATATTCGACCAGTTCCAGCACAACCGGAACCCGTTCATAGACCATCCGGAGTGGGTCGGCGCCATCTGGTAGTCCGGCCCGCCCGGCGGTACGGCTCAGTCCTCCCCGGCCAGGGTCTGCGCGCAGCCTTCGACGGCGCCCTCACGGGTGGCGTAGCGCGGCAGGTCCTGGCCGGTCCGTTCCCGCACGAGGTCGGGCGGGCCCAGCAGATCGTTCGGATCGACGACCGCCGCGCGCCGCCCGTCGCCGGCGAGCCGGGCGAGCCCGGTGTGCAGCATCGCCAGGGCCACGGAGTCGACCGACGTGACGTCGTGCAGGTCGAGGACGACCGAACCCCCGTCCGGTCCGGACTCGTCCAGGGCGTACAGCACGCGCTCCGCGGCCGTGAAGTCGATCGACCCCTGGGCGACGACGACGCCGACCTGTTCGTGGAGGACCCGTTCGTGCCCGGCCGAGGGCGCCGACGGCAGGTCGTCCGCGGTGGTGACGAGGGTGACGGTGGAGCCGGGGAGCGCGGGGTTGAGCATGAGGTGGAGCCCGTAGCGGTCCGACATCGCCTCCAGTGCGGCGTGGCCGCGCACCGATCCGCCGGTGGCGTCCAGCGGCGGGCTGTAGGTCGCCACGCCGAAGCGGGCGGGGCCCACCGCGATGAGGCCGCCCGACACCCCGCTCTTGGCGGGAAGGCCGACGCGCAGCAGCCATTCGCCGGAGCCGTCGTACATGCCGCAGGTGGCCATGACGGCGAGGACGCGGGCGGCGACCTCGGCGGGGACGACCCGCTCGCGGGTCACCGGGTTCACGCCGCCGTAGGCGAGGGTCGCGGCCATCGTGGCGAGGTCGACGGCGGTGACGCGGATCGCGCACTGACGGAAGTAGCGGTCGACCGCCAGGACCGGGTCGACGGGCAGGGTGCCGGTGGAGCGGATCAGGTACGCCAGCGCCCGGTTGCGGTCCCCGGTCACCGACTCGGAGGTGAACACCTCTTCGTCGACGTCCAGTTCGCGCCCGGCGAAGCAGCCGAGGCAGTGCAGGATCCGGTCGAAGGCCGGTGCGTCCGGGGTGTCGGGGATCAGCGCGGTGGTGACGATCGCACCGGCGTTGACCATGGCGTTGGCGGGCCTGCCCGTACCGGGTTCGAGGCTGATGGCGTTGAACGCCTCGCCGCTCGGCTCGGCGCCGACCCAGCGGCTCACCTCGTCGAGGCCGAGCAGGGAGAGCGCGAGGGCGTAGACGAACGGTTTGGAGACCGACTGGAGGGTGAAGGGCACCTCGGCCTCGCCTGCGACGTACCGGTGTCCGTCCATGCTCACCAGCGAGAGACCGAAGGCGTCTGGGTCGGCGAGGGCCAGCTGCGGGATGTAGTCGGCCGGCTTCCCCTCCCGTACGCCGACGAACCGGTCGCGCAGGTTCTGGAGGGAGTCGGTCACCGCGTCGGCGGCGCTCATGGCCCGCGCCTCCTCAGCCGCGCTCGGCCTGGGCGACCCGGGGGAAGGTCTTCACCCCGGCGGCCTTGCGGCTGTTGGCCTGGGCGGTGACCGTACGGTCCGGCGGCGCGTCCTCGACGCCGACGACGAGGGTGTCGAGGACCTTGTCCCCGGCGTCGACGAACTCCACCTTCACAGCGAAGAACGTGGGCTCGTCCGTGGGGTTGGTGACCCGGACGAGCGCGCTGCGGACCTCCTCGGACGCGGTGAGCGGCAGTCCGCTGACCGAGACGTCGCCGACGGCGTTGCCCCGGCCCTCGACCTCCTCCAGCCGCTTCGTCGCTTCCTGCCGTACGCGTTCGGACTCGGCGGAGACCGAGGCGGCGAAGCTCTCCTGGGTGCGGGGGCTCGGTGCCTCGGAGGGGGGTGATTCCTCCGGCTCGGGCGTGAGGGTGTGCACCCCCTGGTCGGTGCCTTCGCCGCTGGTGTCGGAGTCGCAGGCCGCCGTGAAGGCGAACAGGAGGGCCGCGACGGCGACGGGGGCCAGGGCGCGTACGGCTCGGTGCGCGGGGAGTTTCGGCTTCACGGACGGTCCGTCCAATCCAGGAGAGGGGGTGCGAGAGGAGGGAAGGGCTGCGCGCGGGTCACACCGTCTCGTCGCCGAAGATGTCGCGGAGCTTCGCCTCGCGCTCGGTGTCGAGGTTGCTGTGGAGGAGTTCGGCTCCGTCGCCGGGCAGTTGTGCGCCGATCCGCTCGGGCACCTCGTTCATGGTCAGCAGGAACAGCGCCGAGGTTCCGGGCGTCACCTTCTCCTTGACCTCGGCGATGAACTCGTCGTCGATGCCGACGTCCGCGAGCTTTCCGCCGAGCGCCCCGGCGGCCGCCCCGATGGCCGCGCCCAGCAGCGGCATGAGGAAGATCAGGCCGAAGAGCATGCCCCAGAAGGTCCCGCTGAGGGCCCCGGCGCCGACGAGGTTCAGCAGCTGTTTCGTGCGCGGCTTGGCCCGGTCGGCGGGCCAGCTGACCACCGCCGCGTCGAGGATCTTGATCAGCCCTTCCTTCTGAAGGGATTTCAGCGACTCCTCGACGCTCTCCGCGCCTTCGGCCGTCCCGAACTTCCACACCGTGAGCGTGGACATCGCGCAACCTCCCGCACTCCAAGGGCAACAACTCGCTCATATTAGGATCAAAAGGTATGAATTGACTCGTCGAAGCATCCGCTTCATACGGGAGCGGGTTCGAGCCCTGGGAGGGAACGATGGATACGGACGCCCTGACCGCCGACCTGTTGCGGGAGCTGCGGGCGACCCGGCCCTATCCGGCCCTGTCCCTGACCATGCCGACCCACCGCAAGGCCCCGGACAACGCCCAGGACCCGGTCCGCCTGCGGAACCTGGTGGCGGATGCCGCACACCGCCTCGAAGCCGATGAGCAGGTCAGCCGCGAGGTCCGGGCCGCCCTCGTGCACCAGCTGGAGCGGGCGGCGGCCGAGGTGGACCCCCGTGCCGCGATGGACTCCCTGGTGCTCCTCGCCACCACCGACGAGTACTGGATCTGGCAGCTTCCGCGCACCGCACCCGAACGGGTGGTCCTCAGCGACACCTACCTCACCCGCAACCTCGTCGCCGCCAAGGCCCAGACCCGGCCGTTCCGGGCGCTGACGGTCGCCGCCGACCACGCGACGCTGTGGGTCGGCACGGGCGACGGCATCCGCCAGGAGGAGGTGGGCGGCTTCCCGCTGACCGCGCCGAAGGAGCCGCCGAACCCGCAGCGCGAGGAGCGGATCGGGGACACCCCGAGCCTCTTCAGCGACGAGGAGACGCGGAACTTCTTCCGCGATGTCGACGAGAAGCTGCGCACGGTGCTCGCCGACGACCCGCGCCCGCTGTATCTGGTGGGCCTCGCCCCCGCCCTCGCCCTGCTGGACGAGGTCGGCGAGAGCTCCGGGTCCGCCGTCGGCCGGGTCACCAAGGGCGCACCGGCCGACCTGTCGCCCGCCGAGGTCCTGAAAGAGCTGCGGCCCGCCCTGGACGAGGGCGCTCGCCGGGCGGCGGAGGAGGTGGAGACCCGGCTCGACAACGCCCGCAGCGCCCACTCCTTCGCCGGCGGGCTCGACGAGGTGTGGGCCGCGGTCCGTGAGGGCCGGGCGGGGCTGGTCGTGGTGGAGGAGCACTTCCAGGCGGCCGTTCAGGTGACCGCCGAGCACCTGGAGCCGGTGCCCGAGGGAACCACGCAGAGCGCGGACGGCACGATCCGCGAGGACATCGTCGACGAACTGGTCGAAGCCGCGCTCGACAGCGGCGCCGAGGTGGTTTTCGTCGAGGACGGTTCGCTGGCGGACCACGGCAGGATCGCGGCGGCGCTGCGCTTCTGACCGAAGCCGCTGACAGGGCCCTGCGCCGTCAGCCCAGGCGGCGGAGCGGCCGCCCGTCGAGGAAGGCCCTGATGTTCTCCACGGCCTGGCCGTAGTAGGTCTCGTAGTTGGCACGCGACACATAGCCCAGGTGCGGGGTGGCCAGCAGGCGCGGAGCCGTGCGGACCGGGTGACCGGCCGGGAGCGGCTCGGTGTCGAACACATCGGTCGCGGCCCCGGCGATGACGCCGGCGTGCAGGGCGGCGAGCAGGGCGTCCGTGTCGACGACGGCCGCTCTGGAGGTGTTGATCAGATACGCGGTCGGGCGCATCAGGGCGAGTTCGGCCGCGCCGATCAGGCCCCTGGTCCGGTCGCCGAGCGCCAGGTGGACGGAGACGAAGTCACTGGAGGCCAGCAGTTCCCCCTTGGAGGCCGCCAGCTCCGCCCCGGCCTCGTCGGTCCGTTCCTTCGTGAGGTTCTGACTCCACGCGAGGACGTCCATGCCGAAGGCCCGGCCCACCTGCGCCACCCGGCCGCCGATCTTCCCGAGTCCCAGCAGCCCGAGCGTCCGTCCGTGCAGGTCGGCGCCGAGGGTGGACTGCCAGGGGCCGTCCGTGCGCAGGGCCTGCGCCTCGGGGACGATCCCGCGCGCCAGGCCGAGGAGCAGCGCCCAGGTCAGCTCGACGGGCGGGGTGGAGGAGCTGGCGGTGCCGCAGACGACGACGCCGTGCCGCTTCGCGGCGTCGAGGTCGATGACGGAGTTGCGCATGCCGGAGGCGACGAGCAGCCGCAGCCGGGGCAGCCGGGCGAACAGCTCCGCCGGGAAGGGCACCCGCTCGCGCAGGGTGACCACGAGGTCGAAGTCGGCGAGGGCCGCGGCAGCTTCGTCCTCGGTGGCGAGGTGCTCGGTGAAGGTCACGACCTCGACGTCGGCGGTCACGGGCGACCAGTCGACGACGGTGGTGGCGACGGACTGGAAGTCCTCGATCACGGCACAGCGCAGCTTCATGGCGGCCTCTCCGGTGGGTCTCGGGTCGCCACCCATGATCGCTCATCGCCCCGTCGGCGAGAACGGGCCGGTCGGTGGGGACAGATCCGTTGACCGACGCCGTCAGCCGCCCCACGTCCAGTCCACGACCTCCGGCAGGTCCGTGCCGTGCTCGCGGATCCAGGCGTGGTGGCGGGTGCGGACGTCCGCCATCTCCTGGCGTACGGCGACGGCCCGGACGCCGAGACCCGGTACCCGGTCGATGACGTCCATGACCAGCCGGTAGCGGTCGAGGTCGTTGCGGACGACCATGTCGAACGGCGTGGTCGTTGTGCCTTCCTCCTTGTAGCCGCGCACATGGAGGTGGGCGTGGCCGTTGCGGCGGTAGGCGAGCCGGTGGATCAGCCACGGGTAGCCGTGATAGGCGAAGATCACCGGCCTGTCGCGGGTGAACAGGGCGTCGTACTCGGGGTCCGGCATGCCGTGCGGGTGCTCCGTGTCGGGCATCAGGCGGGCGATGTCGACGACGTTGACCACGCGCACGGCCAGCTGAGGCAGATGGCGGCGGAGCAGGCCGGCGGCGGCCAGCGTCTCCTGGGTGGGTACGTCCCCGGCGCAGGCGAGGACCACGTCCACCTCCCGGCTCCCGTCCTCGGTCCCGGCCCACTCCCAGGCTCCGGCCCCGCGCGCGCAGTGGGCGCGGGCCTCGTCCAGGGTGAGCCAGTCGAAGGTCGGCTGCTTCCCGGCGACGATCACGTTGACGTAGTCCCGGCTGCGCAGCGCGTGGTCGGCGACGGAGAGCAGGGTGTTGGCGTCCGGTGGGAGGTAGACGCGCACGACCTCGGGGCTCTTGTTGAGGATGTGGTCGACGAAGCCGGGGTCCTGGTGCGAGAAGCCGTTGTGGTCCTGGCGCCAGACGTGCGAGGTGAGCAGGTAGTTGAGCGAGGCGATGGGCCGCCGCCAGGACAGTCGGCGCGAGGTGCGCAGCCATTTGATGTGCTGGTTGACCATCGAGTCGACGATGTGGGCGAAGGCCTCGTAGCTGGAGAAGAGCCCGTGTCGTCCGGTGAGGAGGTAGCCCTCCAGCCAGCCCTGGCAGAGGTGTTCGGAGAGCACCTCCATCACGCGGCCGTCGTGGGCGAGGTGTTCGTCGGTGGGCAGGGTGCCGGCCTGCCAGGCCTTGCCGGTGGCCCGGTAGAGGGCGTCCAGCCGGTTGGAGGCGGTCTCGTCGGGGCCGACGACGCGGAAGTCCCTGCGGTCCTCGGTGGCGGCCATGAGGCTCTCCAGGAGGCCGCCGAGCACCTTGGTCGGCTCGTGGAGGGCGGTGCCGGGCTTGTCGACCCGCACGGCGTGGTCCGCCGGGTCGGGCAGCGGGAGGTCGCGCAGGAGCAGCCCGCCGTTGGCGTACGGGGTGGAGCCGAGCCGGGCCGCTCCCTCGGGCACACAGGCGAGGACCTGTTCGGTGGGGCGGCCGTCGGCGTCGAAGAGTTCGGCGGGCCCGTAGGAGCGCAGCCACGCCTCGAGCTGCCGCAGGTGTTCCGGGTGGTCGCGGACGCCGGAGAGCGGGACCTGGTGGGAGCGCCAGGTGTTCTCGACGGGCAGTCCGTCGACTTCTTCGGGTCCGGTCCAGCCCTTGGGGGTGCGCAGCACGATCATGGGCCACCGGGGGCGCTCGGTGGCGCCGTCCTCGCGGGCGGCCCGCTGGTGGGCGCCGATGCGGTCCAGGGCGGTGTCCATGGCGGCGGCCAGCGCCCGGTGGACGGAGGCCGGGTCGTCGCCGCCGACGAACAGGGGGTCGTGGCCGTAGCCGCGCAGCAGTTGGCCGAGCTCCTCCTCGGGGATGCGGGCGAGGACCGTCGGGTTGGCGATCTTGTAGCCGTTGAGGTGGAGGATGGGCAGGACGGCCCCGTCGTGGACCGGGTCGAGGAATTTGTTGGCATGCCAGGAGGCGGCGAGCGGCCCCGTCTCGGCCTCGCCGTCGCCGATCACGCAGGCCACCGTCAGGTCCGGGTGGTCGAAGGCGGCTCCGTAGGCGTGGGCGAGGGCGTAGCCGAGTTCGCCGCCCTCGTGGATGGAGCCGGGCGTCTCGGGGGCGACGTGGCTGGGCACGCCGCCGGGGAACGAGAACTGCTGGAAGAGCCGCCCCATGCCCTCGGCGTCCCGGCCGACGTCCGGGTAGGTCTCGGAGTAGCTGCCTTCCAGCCAGGAGTTGGCGAGGACGGCCGGTCCCCCGTGGCCGGGCCCCCACACGCACAGGGCGCTCAGCTCCCGCGACTTGATCACCCGGTTGAGGTGGGTGTGGACGAGGTTGAGCCCCGGCGAGGTGCCCCAGTGGCCGAGCAGCCGCGGCTTGATGTCCTCGGGGACGAGCGGCCGGGTCAGCAGGGGGTTGGCCAGCAGGTAGATCTGTCCGACGGCGAGGTAGTTGGCCGCGCGCCAGTGCGCGTCGAGTGCGGCGAGTTCGTCGTCGGAGAGGGCGGAGGGCGCGGAGGGCGTACGGGGGTCGCTCACGGAGCAGGTCTCCTCGTCGGGTGACGGCACACGGGCGGGGGTGTCAGGACGCCTCGGGTCCGTACCAGAGTGTGGTGGCGTTGCAGAACTCGCGGATGCCGTGTCCGGCCAGCTCACGGCCGTAGCCGGAGCGCTTGACGCCGCCGAAGGGCAGGGCCGGGTGCGAGGCGGTCATCCCGTTGAAGAAGACTCCGCCGGCCTCCAGGTCGCGGGCGCAGCGCTCCTGCTCGCCGGGGTCGCGGGTCCAGACGTTGGAGCTGAGGCCGAACGGGGTGTCGTTGGCCAGGTGGATCGCCTCGTCGAGGTCGGCGACCCGGTAGAGGGTGGCGACCGGGCCGAAGGTCTCCTCGCGGTGGATGCGCATGGCGGTGGTGATGGAGGCGAGCACGGTGGGCTCGTAGAACCAGCCGTTCTCCAGGCCGCCGCCGAGCCTGTCGGGCCGGCGTCCGCCGCACAGCGCCTCGGCTCCCCGTTCGACGGCGTCGTCGACGAGTTCCTCCAGGTCGCTGCGGCCCTGTTCGGTGGAGAGCGGCCCGATGTCGGTGCCCTCCTCCAGGGGGTCGCCGACGGTCAGGGCGCGCATGCCCGCGATGAACCGCTCGGCGAACGCGTCGTACACGTCGGCGTGGACGATGAAGCGCTTGGCGGCGATGCAGGACTGGCCGTTGTTCTGGACGCGGGCGGTGACGGCGGTGGCGGCGGCCTTCTCCACGTCCGCCGAGGGCAGAACCAGATAGGGGTCGCTGCCGCCGAGTTCCAGCACGGTCTTCTTCACCTCGTCGCCGGCGGTGGAGGCGACGGAGCGCCCGGCCGGTTCGCTGCCGGTGAGGGTGGCGGCGGCGACGCGCGGGTCGCGCAGGACCGCCTCGACGGCGCCCGAGCCGATCAGGAGCGTCCGGAAGCAGCCGGCGGGGAAGCCCGCGCGGTGGAAGAGGTCTTCCAGGTAGAGGGCGGTCTGGGGCACGTTCGACGCGTGCTTGAGGAGTCCGACGTTGCCCGCCATCAGGGCGGGGGCGGCGAAGCGCACCACCTGCCAGAGCGGGAAGTTCCACGGCATCACGGCGAGGACCACGCCGAGGGGGCGGTAGCGGACCAGCGCGCCGGAGGCGCCGGAGTCCTTCACGTCGTCGGGGTCCGGGTGTTCGTCGGCGAGCAGCCCCTCGGCACGGTCGGCGTACCAGCGCATCGCCTTCGCGCACTTGGCCGCCTCCGCGCGGGCCGCCGTGACGGGCTTGCCCATCTCGACGGTCATCGTTCGGGCGATGGTGTCGCGGTCCTCGTCGAGGAGGTCGGCGGCCCGGTTCAGCCAGCCGGCCCGCTGCTCGAAGGGCGTGGTCCGGTACTGGCGGAAGGTCTCCGCGGCGGCGGCGATCCTGCGTTCGGTCTCCGCCTCGTCGAGGGCGTCGAATGACCTGATCAGTTCGCCGTTCGCGGGGTTGACCGTCGCGATGGGCATGGCAGTGGCCTCCTTTGCATCGGTACTCCGACCGTGCCGCGCCGCACCCGTCCGCGCAACGCGGCCCTCCCCTCCCCCGCACGTACCCGGCCGACGCGGATCATGCGTGCCGGGGCAGCGCGTTCCGCGTCGGCCGGGTGAGGGGGCCGCTCCTCCGGGCGGTTACACGAGCGCCGCCAGGGGGGCGTGGCGGGCGGTACGGACGCCGGGCCGCGGGGCGTACGGGAGCAGGCCCGCGGGCTGCGGCGCCTCGGCGTAGCGGGTGAACCAGACCACTTTGCCGTCCGTGGTTCGGCAGGTGCCCCAGCTGTCGCTCAGGGCCATGACCCTGCTCAGCCCGCCGCCGGCCGGCAGCAGCCGGGGCATCCGGGCACTGCCGTCCGCTACGGACACGGTCACGTGCCGCCCGGTCCAGCGGAGTTCGAGGACGCAGGTGTCGCCGTCGCCGACATGCCGGTGGACGTTGGTCAGGAGCTCGTCCAGGGCCCGGCACACCGGCCGGACGTGCAGGTCGAGACTCCAGTGACGAAGGTGTGCGGCGACGATCCGCCGCACCTGGGAAACGCGCTCTGCCGACACCTGCGTTTCGACCGAGTAGTGCCGGTCGAGTGGAACGGTCATCGTCGAGGCTCCTCACCACGAGGCCCACGTCCTTCACCCCGTCGTACTTCACCCCGTCGTACGAACGTCCCCCGAACACGAAGCGTGAGCACAGATCACTTCTGGGTCACTCATCAGGGTGCGTCACGTAGGCCGGACGCGCAACAGGTGGGCCGTCCGTGCTGGTGGAGAGCGGTGTCCGGCGCGGGCCGTTCACAGCAGGTAGGGCAGCAAGGTGTCCGGGGTGAGGGGCAGCTCGCGCAGCCGGGCGCCGGTGGCGTGGCGGACCGCGTTCCCGATGGCGGCGGCGGTGCCGACGATGCCGATCTCGCCGATGCCCTTGGAGCCCATCGGGTTGAGGTGGCGGTCGTCCTCCTCGATCCAGTGCGCCTGGATGTCGGCCGTGTCGGCGCAGACGGGCACGTGGTAGGCGGCGAGGTCCTTGGCGGTGAAGTCGCCGAAGTCGGGGTCGATGCCGCAGCCCTCGGTGAGGGCCATGCCGATGCCCATCACCATGCCGCCGGTGAACTGGGAGCGTGCGGTGCGGGCGTTGAGGATGCGCCCGGCGGCGTACACGCCGAGGAGGCGGCGTACGCGGACCTCGCCGGTGACGGCGTCGACGGCCGTCTCGGCGAAGTGCGCGCCGAAGGCGTGCCGGGCGTACGGGGACTCCTCGCCGGTCTCCTGTTCGGTGTCGGCGGTGGTGGTGATCCCCTCGGCGGGCAGGGGGCCCGGTTGCGCCGCGAGGCGGGCTGCGAGGTCGGTCGCGGTCTTGTGCACGGCCCAGCCCCAGGAGGCGGTGCCCGAGGAGCCGCCGGCCAGCGGGGCGGCGGGCAGGTCGGTGGAGCCGATGTCGACGCGTACGGCCTCCGGGGCGACGCCGAGCGCGTCGGCGGCGATCTGGGCCAGGACGGTGCGGGCCCCGGTGCCGATGTCGGTGGCGTTGACGGCGACGCGCAGGGCGCCGTCCCGCGCCGCGTGGGCGGTCGCGGAGGACCGGGAGACGAGGACGGGGTACGTCGCCGAGGCCACGCCCGTACCGATGAGCCAGCGGCCTTCCTGGCGGGCGGCGGGCCGGGGGTCGCGGTCGTGCCAGCCGAACCGGGCCGCACCGTCGCGCAGACAGGCGGCGAGGCCGCGGCTGCTGAAGGGGCGGCCGCTGTCCGGTTCGGTCGCCGGGTCGTTGCGCAGCCGCAGCTCCACGGGGTCCAGGCCGAGCGCGCAGGCCAGCTCGTCCATGGCGGACTCCAGGGCGTACATCCCCGAGGCCTCCCCCGGGGCGCGCATCCAGGAGGGGCTGGGAACGTCGAGGGCGGTCACCCGGTGGGCGGTCCGGCTGTGCGGCGAGGCGTACATGACGCGGGCGGGCACGGCGGCCTGTTCGACGAACTCCTTGACGGTGGAGGTCTGGGTGACGACCTCGTGGCTGACGGCGGTGAGCACCCCGTCCAGCTCCGCGCCGAGCCGGACCCGCTGGATCGTGGGGGCGCGGTGGCCGACGACCTCCGCGAGCTGGGCCCGGGGGAAGGCGAGTTTGACCGGACGGCCGGTGTGCCGGGCGGCCATCGCGGCCAGGACCCCCTGCGGGCGGGTGGTGCCCTTCGAGCCGAAGCCGCCGCCGACGTGCTCGGAGACCACGGTGATCCGGTCCGGGTCCAGGCCGAACGCCTGGGCCAGGCTGTCGCGGACCTTGGTGGCGCCCTGGCTGGAGTCGTGGACGGTGAGGTGGCCGTCGTGCCACTCGGCGGTGGCGGCGTGCGGCTCCATGGGGTGGTTGTGCAGGGCGACCATCCGGTACGTGGCGTCGACCTGGACGGGCGAGGCGGCCAGGGCCCGTTCCACGTCACCGCGCACCCGGACGGCCGGCTCACCGCCGTTGGCCTCGTCGGGCGTGTAGAGGCCGGAGTGGTCCTCGGTGAGGGTGACGTCGTGCGGGTCGCGTTCGTACTCGACGAGGAGTTCCCCGGCGCCGGTCCGGGCGGCCTCCAGGGACTCCGCGATGACGAGGGCGATCGGCCAGCCGTGGTGCGGGACCCGGTCGTTCTGGAGCACGGCGAGGATCGGGTCGTCGGGCTCCTGGAGCTCGGGCGCGTTGTCGTGGGTGAGGACGGTGTGGACGCCGGGCACGGCGAGGGCGTCGACGGCCCGTACGGCGGTGACGCGTCCGGCCGCGACGGTGGCCGGGACGGTCCAGGCGTACAGGCAGCCGGCGGGCGCGCGGTCGAGCGCGTAGCGGGCGGTACCGGTGACCTTGTCCCGGGCCTCTCTGCGGACGACGGGCGCACCGGGGAACTGCGGGGCTTGCGTGGTCATGGCGGTGGGTCCCTCGGGGGTCGGTGGTGCGGGCGGGCGGTGGGCGCTTGGGCGGAGGCCCCGGCGGTTCAGCCGGTCCGCGCGGGCTGCCGGGCGGTGAGTTCGCCGAGCACGTCGAGGGCCAGTCGGCGGGCGAGGTCCACCTTGAACGCGTTGTCGCGCAGCGGCCGCGCCTCGGCCAGTTCGGCGATCAGGGCGTGCTGGAACACCGCGGGCGTGGCCGGAGCACCGAGCAGCTCGGCCTCCGCCCTGCGGGCCCGCCACGGCCGGTGGGCGACACCGCCGAACGCGAGCGTGGCGTGTTCCACGCGGCCGGCGTCCACCCGGAGCGTGGCGGCGACGGAGACGAGGGCGAAGGCGAAACTGGCGCGGTCGCGGGCCTTGCGGTAGCGGGTGGCCGCCCCGGGCGCCGGCGGAGGGAGCAGCACCTCGGTGATCAGCTCGCCGGGCCTGATCACGGTGTCCTGGTCGGGGTTCTCCCCCGGCAGGCGGTGGAACTCGGTGAGGGGGACGGCCCGTTCGCCCTCGGGCCCCAGGAGGACCACGGTCGCGTCGAGCGCGGCGAGGGCCACGGCCATGTCGGACGGGTCGGTGGCCACGCACTCCGGCGAGTGCCCGAGGATCGCGAGGTCCCGGTGGGTGCCCTCGCGTGCGGGACAGCCGGAGCCGGGGAGCCGTTTGTTGCAGGGTTTGGAGACGTCCTGGAAGTAGCGGCAGCGGGTGCGCTGGAGCAGGTTGCCGCCGGTGGTGGCGGAGTTGCGGAGCTGGCCGGAGGCCCCGGCCAGCAGCGCCTGGGACAGCACGGGGTAGCTCTCCGTCACGTCGGGATGGGCGGCGAGGTCGCTGTTGCGCACGGTGGCGCCGATGCTCAGGCCGCCGTCGGCCGTCCGGGTCACCCGGTCCAGTGGCAGCCCGGCGACGTCGATGAGGATCCGGGGCGTCTCCACGCCGAGCTTCATCAGGTCCACCAGGTTGGTGCCGCCGCCGAGGAAGCGGGCGCCGGTGCCTTCCGCGCAGAGCCGGACGGCCTCGTCGGTGGAGGCGGGGCGCACATAGCCGAACGGTTTCACTCGATCACGTCCTCGATGGCTTCGACGATCCGGGGGTAGGCCCCGCACCGGCACAGGTTGCCGCTCATCCGTTCCCGGATCTCGTCGGCGTCGAGTGCGACGGGTGCGGCCGGTTCGGTGGCGGTGTCCGGTTCGGTGACGTGCGAGGGGTGGCCGTCCGCGGCCTCGCGGAGCATGCCCACCGCCGAGCAGATCTGGCCCGGGGTGCAGAAGCCGCACTGGAGGGCGTCCCGCTCGACGAACGCCCGCTGCACCGGGTGCAGGCTATCGCCGTCGGCGAGCCCTTCCACGGTGGTGATCGCGGCGCCGTCCTGGGCGACGGCGAGCAGCAGACAGCTGTTGACCCGCCGCCCGTCGACGAGGACCGTGCAGGCCCCGCACTGGCCGTGGTCGCAGCCCTTCTTGGCCCCGGTGAGCCCGAAGCTCTCCCGCAGCGTCTCCAGGACCGTGGTGCGGTGGTCGACGGTCAGCGTCGTCGGGTCACCGTTGACGTGCAGGGTCACGGTGGAGTGTTCGTCGACGACCGGTTCCGGTTCGAGGTCGGCCCCCAGAGCGAGGGAATCCATGCGCGCGCCTTTCGCTTCGCTGCGGGGCTGGGTCACCCCGGTCGTGTTCTCGTACCGGCCGTCAGCGGCTCTCCAGCCGCAGCCTGACCTCCTGCTCCTGGTCGCCGGCGGCCGTGCCGACGACGCTCACCGCGAAGGCGCCGGTGAGGTGGGTTCGCAGCCGGTCGACGGCCCAGTAGCCGCCCTGGGCGTCCACCGTGACCGGTTCGGTGAGGCGGGCGGGGGTGGCGGCCGCCCTCGGTTCGGACACGTCCACGGTGGTGACCCAGACGGTCGGGCGGGGGCCCGAGGCCGACGTGGGGGTCTCGCCCATCGGGTGGTCGGAGGCGAAGGAGGTGGCGAGCACGTCGAACACGGTCCGCGCGTCCTGTGTGTCACAGCGGCTGAGCGAGACCACCACCTCCCGGTCCGCCGGGTGATCCTGGCCGTTGCGCTCGGGGGTGCTGTTCACCGTGATTCCTTCCACTGGGGTGCCGGCCTGCGGGACCACTCCAGGCTGACCCCGCGTCCGGCCGACGGCGACACGGGAAGCGTCCGAAAGAGGACTTGAGCTCCCGGAGAACGGGCAGGAGGGCGGTCCTGGCCCACGGTCTTGAAACGCCTTTCCCGTAAGATACCCATAAAACATGAATTGCTGTGAATAGCTGACTGATGCCCTTCTCCCGGGGTATGGGCATGACATGTATGTTCTGAATGCAGTCAACGCGGTCGAGGTGTCCGCCGAAGTCCCGCTCGCGGACGGCACGGGGGCTCTCGGGCTGGTCCTGCCCGTCGTGGCGCTGGCCCTCGTCGCCCTGCTGATCGGCGGCTTCATCCTCACCAAGCGCAAGCACGACGCCGAGCCGCCGCCGCCCCAGCCCCATGAGCAGCCGGAGAAGCCGGATCAGCGCACCCACATCGAGCAGCACGACCCGCACTCCTCCGACCGGTTCCCCGCGGACGGCCACGCCCTGTCCCCGTACGAGCTGAAGGACCACGGCAACGGTCCTCTGCCGCCCGACGAGGAGCAGCCGCGCGGCTGACCGCCCGTCCCGCGGGGCATCAGGCCGGCCCCCACGGCGGGCTTTCCGCGCTCCGCCGGGACGGCCACGAGTCCCCCGAGGGTCTGGGCGCTGCTGGCCGCGGTCGGCATCTTCGTGATGGGCGATTATTTCTGGTCTACCAGGACACGGCGGGTCTCATCGTCCTCGGCGTCGCCTTCGTCGCCGAGGCGACGTCCCTGGGGCGGGCCCTGCGCCCCACGCGTGCCGGACGGTGACCGGGGCCCGCGTTGCGGGACCGGGCGGGCCGGTCAAGGCTGGTTGCTGGACCGCAGCGGCAGGGCCGGACGCCGCTCCCCGACGAAGGCAGTGGACCATGACCGGAAGCGATCCCCGTACGGCCTCGGCAGCACCGCTCACGGGGCCGGCCGCACCGTGCTGGGTCACTCTCATGACCCGGAACCTGGAAACCGCCCAGCGTTTCTACGCGCAGGTCCTGGGCTGGTCGCTGCGGACCGGCCGGCTCGGGGCCGACTACTCCGTGGCCTACCGCGGCGAGGTACCGGTGGCCGGCGTCTTCGCCGTCTCCTCGGCGTACCAGGTCGCGGTGGCCTGGACGCCGTACTTCGCGGTGGAGGACGCGGACGTGGCCGCCGCCCGGGTCCGCGAGCGCAGCGGGACCGTGGCGGTGGGACCCCTGACGCTCGGCAAGGGGCGCGGAGTGCTGGCGTCGGACCGGGACGGAGCGTCCTTCGGCCTCTGGGAGCGCACCGAGAACTCCGCCTCGCCGCCGGCCCCGGCCGGCCACGCGCACGCCTGGCTGCGGCTGCGGACCCGTGACGCCTTCGACGCGGCGATCTTCTACGGCGAGGTGCTCGACTGGGCTAGCGGGCGGCCCGGGTGCTGCGATGTCGCCTACGAGGGCGACGAGGTGATCGTGCGGTGCGAGGGGCATCCGCTGGCCCGGATCAGCTCCGGGGCCGTGGAGGCGGACGTCGACCCGCTGGTGCGCCCGCACTGGCAGGTCCAGTTCCCGGTGGCGGACCTTGCGGCGACGGTCTCCGCGGCCGAGCGGCACGGCGGCGCCCTCGTCGAGGAGCGCACCGGCTTCGGCGGCACCGAGGTCACCCTGCGGGATCCGGACGGCGCGCTGTTCGCGGTGACCGATGTACGCAGCCCGGCCTGACCCGCTTCAGGTGGCGCCGCTCCCCCGGTCGGACGACTCGTCCCCGTCCCTGTCCTCCTCCTCGCCCCCGTCCTTCTCCTCGCCCTCGTCCTCGTCCTCGGGATCCCGTCGGCCGGAGCGCCCCCGGGCCAGGGCCCATACCGGGAAGACGAACCAGCAGGCGACGAACCAGAGGGCCATCGCTCCCACGAGCCACAGGGCCAGCTGGTTGTGCAGGGCGACGCGCAGGATCAGCAGGAGCACCGAGCACATCGTGCAGAACAGCAGCACCAGGCCGAGCACGGTCATCCGGGAGGCCCATATGACCGTCTCGGGCTTCATCCGGCGGCCGGTGAGGAGCCGGTGGTACGACACGGGGCCGATGAGCGCCGCCGCGGTCGCCGAGCCGAGCATCACCGTGACGACGTAGATGTTCCGGTCGGTGTCGCCCAGCTCCGTGAACCGCGACTGGAAGACCACCGCGAGCAGGAAACCGAAAAGGATCTGCACCCCGGTCTGGGCGACGCGCAGCTCCTGGAGCAGTTCGGACCACTGCCGGTCCGCCCGCTCCTCCTGGGTCTCCTGACGGCCTCTGCTGGATGTCACGTGGCCTCCCTTTCTCCTCGAGGGTCCCGGCGGGAACGGCGGCGGGCCGATGGCCGGATCTCACAGGTTCCCCGCGGGCACGGGCGTAACCCCGTGGACCGGTGTGCGCGGTCCGCCTATGATCGCGGCAGGGCATCGCGCGTCGGTCACCGGCCGGGTGAGGCGTGGAGGTAGCCCGTGAGATGCCCGTTGGAGGCATTCCACCGTGTCAGTCGAGTTGAACCACACCATCGTCCATTGCCGGGACAACCGCGAGTCCGCCGAATTCCTGGCGGATCTGCTGGGCCTGACGGCCGGAGAGGACTGGGGTCCGTTCGTTCCGGTCGTTCTCGCGAACAGCGTCACGCTGGATTTCGCGACGGTTCCCGCCGCTTCGATCACCCCGCAGCACTACGCCTTCCTCGTTTCGGAGGCGGAGTTCGACAGCGCGTTCGCGAAGATCCAGGCTCTGGGAATCGATTTCTTCGCCGATCCCCATCAGAAGATTCCCGGCGAGATCAACCACCACGACGGCGGACGGGGCGTGTACTTCCCCGATCCGAGCGGCCACGGCATGGAGTTGATCACCCGCCCGTACGGCGGCTGATCAGCTTCTGAAGCACCCCGTCCCGGAGCCCGGCCGCGCACTGCGGCCGGGCTCCGGTCGTTCCCGGCAGGGCGCGCCTCAGCCGATGCGGAGCAGGAGTTCGGGGCGGTCCCACATGACCGCCGGCGGGTCGGCCCGCACCGTGCCGACGGGCTCGGCGCCGATGCTCCGGTAGAAGCCCTCGGCGGGCGGGTGGGAGACGATCCGGACGTCCGTGAGCCCGGCGCTCCGGGCCTCCTCGCGGAGATGGGCGGCGAGCTGTCGGCCGACGCCGCGCCCCTGGGCGGAGTCGGCGACGAACATCAGGTCGAGTTCCGGCGGGTCGAGGAGCAGCGCGTAGAAGCCGAGGATCCGGCCCGTGCCGCCCTCCGCGGCGACGAAGACCCGGTGCGCCTCGATGTAGTCCGGCCCGACCCGGTAGCCCTCGACCATCGGGGCGTACGGGCCCTCGTAGGCGCCTGATGTGCGAACGAGCCGGGACAGCCGGCCGGCGTCGCCCGCCGAGGCCCGGCGGACCGTCACGTCGGCACGCCGCGGTGCGCGCCCGCGCCGCCGCCCTGCCCTGCCCGATCCCATACGGCGAGTATGCGGCACCGTGGTGGCGGCCTCAGGCCGGGTCGCGTTCCTCGCGCCAGCGGCGGACGGCTCCGTCCACGTCGAAGGGGGTCAGCCGCAGCGGCGGGCCCTCGGGAGGCATGCGGATCGCCCGCTCGATCTTCTCGTTCACCTCGGTCAGGATGCGGCGCACCTCGGCCTCGGTGCGGGCCGCGGCCACCGCGCGGGGTACGTCCTCGGCCTCTTTGCGCAGGGCCAGCGCGGGCGGCAGCATCGACACGCCCTCCCGCTGCATCTTCTGCTTGATCCACCAGGCCTCGTCGTACGGGCGTTCCAGGCCGGCGATCGGCTTCCCGAAGCCCGGGAGCGCGGAGAAGTCGCCGCGTTGTTCCGCCTCGTGGATCTGCCGGTCGACCCAGGACTCGAAACTGACTCCCGGTGGTTTGCGCTCCGTCATCGCGTGTCCTTCCGACCTGCCGCCGATCCGACGCTTTCACCCTATACAGAGCGTTGGCCGGAGCCCTCCCGGCGGAGTCCGCTGCCTCGAACGGGGATCCGGGGGTACACGACCCCCTGTACTTCGCCCGGCGGTTGCCGCCGGGCTCGGACCGAAAGGGGTTGACCACTGTGCGACAGCAGAGCTACGTACCGGCCGATGAACGTCGGGGGCGGTAGCCATGACGACAACGATCATCATCATCATCGCCGTGGTCGCCGTGGCGGCCATCGCGGCGTTCTTCCTTCTTCGCGGGCGTCAGGCCGGCGGCAGGGGGCTGCGTGGCCGCTTCGGGCCGGAGTACGACCGTGTGGTCGCCCGGCACGGTGGGGACACCGCGGCGGCCGAGCAGGAGCTCGGCGACCGGGTGAAGCGGCACGGGCACCTCGACGAGCGCCCGCTGACCGAGGAGGCGCGCGCACGGTACGCCGCCCGCTGGGCGAGCGCCCAGGAGCTGTTCGTGGAATCGCCGGAGCGGTCGCTCACCGAAGCCGACGCGCTGCTGGCCGATCTGTCGCGCGAGCGCGGCTTCCCGGACGGCGAGGACTTCGAGGACCGTACGGACGCACTCTCCGTCCACCACGCAGCGCACGTCGACGGCTACCGCCGGGTGCACGCCGCTCGTCGCGGCGATGTGAGCACCGAGGAGATGCGTGAGGCCCTGATCGAGGCCCGCGGGCTCTTCGACGGCCTGCTCGCGGACGGTCCGTCGGGGCATGAGCACGGCAACGGGCATCTGGTGAAGGGACGCGGTACATCATGACGCGGACACCGAACGGAAAGACGGGTCTGCCCGAGGGTGCGGGCCCCATCGACACGGGTACGCCCGTGAGGAGCCCGGTCACGCCCGTGACGGCTCCGAGGACGGTCACGGGCGAGGAGCCGGCCGGCCGTACCGGGGCTGACCCCCGTACCGCCCCCGGCCCCACGGTCCCCGAAACCCCGGGCCACCCGGTCCCCCAAGCCGGGCCGGACGCCGCCCGGGGGCCGGCCGAGGGCGGACCGCACCCCGACAGGCCGCTGTTCGCCCCGGAGGAGCGGGAGGCGTACGCCGCCCGGATCCAGCAGGCGGTGACCGGCTTCGTGGAGGACCCGCACCGGGCGGTGCGGGAGGCCGACGCCGCCTTCGAGGAGGTCGTCGCGAGCCTCGGGGCCGCCCTGGCGGAGCGCGGGCGGCGCCTGCGCGCGGGGAAGGACGGGAGCGACCAGGCCTCCGGGGCGGAGACCGAGGATCTGCGGATTGCCCTCCAGCACTACCGCGACCTGACCGAACGCCTCGTACGCCTGTAGCCGGGCGGCTCCAGCACGCGGAAAGGCGGCCGGTCCGACCGGATTCCCGGTCGGACCGGCCGCCTTTCCGCGGCCCTGCGCCCAAGCGTCGGCGCCGCGCCGCGGCCGGTTCAGCCCCGGATCACCAGACCGTCGCGCAGCCGTTCCAGTGCGGCGTCGGGTACGCGCAGCCCGTTGCGCACGTAGCCGTCGAGGCCGCCCCAGCGTTCGTCCATGGCGTCGAGCGCCACATCCAGGTAGCGGGGGCGGACCTCGATGATCGCTGCGGCGACGGCGGGGTCGCCGCCACCGTCCAGGAACTTCGCCACGTACGGGGCGAAGGCGGCCCGTACGGCGGGATTGACCGCGAGGAAGTCCGACCGCACCGTCGCGCGGGCCGCCCCCAGGAGCATCAGCAGGACGGCTGCCGCCCAGCCGGTACGGTCCTTGCCCGCCGTGCAGTGGAAGAGCACCGGGCGCGCACCGGGGTCGGCGGCCGTCTCCAGAAAGGCCCGGTAGGCGGCCGCGGCGCCCGGCGAGAGGACCATCTTCCGGTAGGTCTCGGCGAACAGTTCCTCCGCCCTGCCGCCGCCGAGCGTCCGTTCCGCCTCCACCGGGTCGGCGAGCAGGGACCGCAGCCGGGCGGGCGCCACACCCGGGTGGTCGCCCAGCACATCGGCGACGAAGAGCCTGGCCCGGTCCGGCAGCCGGTCCGGGGCCCACTGGCGTTCGTCGGCGGTGCGCAGGTCCACGACGGTGCGGATGCCGAGCGCGGACACCGCCCGGTCGCTCGCCGGGTCGAGCTCGCTCAGCTGACCCGAGCGGAACAGGACGCCCTGCCGCACGCGGCGGTCACGGCCCAGGGCGATACCGCCCAGGTCGCGCAGATTGACAACGGTGGCGGCCGGAACGGTCCGGGCGGTCTGCACGATGAACTGCCTCTTTCCCTGATGAATTCCAGGAATTCCACATATCAGGATCAACGTCGCATGCAGTAAGGAAAGCGCCACGGGAGGGCTCCGGGCGGCACCCCGGGGGGCGTCGGCCGGACATCAGTCCGACAGGAGCTTCGTCTTCTGCTCCGCGAACTCCGCATCGGTGAGGACGTCCCGCCTCCACAGTTCGGCGAGCCGCTCCAGCCGGGTGATGATGTCATCGCCCGCGACCTCCTGCTCATCGGATTCACCGGGATCGCGGGCCCCCAGGCGCTCGTGCGCGACGAACGTGCCGCCGGCCTCGCGGGCCGCGTGGGCGAGCCGTGTGGTCCACAGGTCCTCCCGGACGACGATCGCCACGACATCACCCCCGGGCACTCCCCGGTCGAGCCTTTCGACGTCCTCCGCGCCCAGGACCGCCGCCGCCCCACCCTCCCCCGTATCGGCGGGAACCACTCCCTCGGGGTCCAGCTCCCGCAGTTCCACCGGGGCCAGCGCGCCGCCCTGGGCCCTGCGTACGAAGGCCAGGTCGCCCGTCCGTACGGCTCCGGACGACACGGCGTCGGCGAGCGCGGGGGCGACCGCCCCGGTGAAACGACTGCCGGGGAAGGCGATGACGAGGTACTCCACAGGTCCGACGGCCACGGTCGCGTCCTCTCCGTATCCCGGCGGCCACGGGGGCGCCGGGGTGGATACGGCATTCCAGGGATGGCATAAAAAATCAGGAAACTTCACACATAATATGCATCTCTGTACCGATTCATCTCGATGTCGAGAACCGTCGTGTTGCCACTGCCCGCCCGCCACGCCGACTATGCGACTGTATGTAACGGATCATGTACTTGAGCGAGAGGGCAAGGTCACAGCATGCGCCCCTGCTGCTGGTTCGGCGCACTGGCCTAGCATCTGACCATGACGGTCCAGCCTGCTGACGGGCTCTCTCCCACCGCCGCGTTCCCCGACCCTTCCCATGACCAGTGGCAGACCCTCGTGGAGGGCGTACTGCGCAAGTCTGGCAAGGAAGTCTCGGGCTCGGCCGCCGAGGAAGCGCTGTCCACCACACTGGAGGACGGGCTCACCACCCGCCCCCTCTACACCGCGCAAGACGAGACGCCGGACACCGGCTTTCCCGGCTTCGCCCCGTTCACCCGGGGCAGCAGGGCCGAGGGGAACGCGGCAGGCGGCTGGGGCGTGCGCCAACGCCACACCCTGACCGACCCCGTCCGGCTCAACGAGGCCGTGCTCGGCGATCTGGAGAACGGCGTCACCTCCCTCTGGCTCACCGTGGGCGGCCCGGTGGGCGTACCCGTCGACGGGCTCGCCCGGGCGCTGGAAGGCGTGTACCTCGACCTCGCGCCCATCGCCCTCGACGCCCCGGCCGACCTGGACGCCGCGGCGACTGAGCTGCTGCGGCTGTACGGGGAACGCGGCATCGCGAAGAGCGAGGCGCGCGGCACGCTGGGGGCCGACCCGCTCGGCCACGAGGCCCGGACGGGCGTCGAGGCGGACCTCACCGCCGCCGTGCGCTGGGCGCGGGTGTGCGACGCGGAGTACCCGGGGATCCGGGCCATCGCCGTGGACGCACTCCCCTACCACGAGGCCGGCGGTTCGGCCGGCGAGGAGCTGGGGCTCTCCCTGGCCGCCGGCGTCGCGTACCTGCGGGCCCTGACCGGTGCCGGGATGAGCGTGGAAGCGGCCTGCGGGCAGCTGGAGTTCCGCTACGCGGCCACCGCCGACCAGTTCCTGACCATCGCCAAGCTGCGCGCGGCACGCCGGCTGTGGGCGCGGGTCGCCGAGGCCTCCGGGGCCCCTGCCGCCGGATCCCAGCGACAGCACGCCGTCAGCTCGCCGGTGATGATGACGCGCCGCGACCCGTGGGTGAACATGCTGCGCACCACGCTGGCCACGCTGGGCGCGGGGGTGGGCGGCGCGGACTCCGTGACCGTGCTGCCGTTCGATCACGCACTGGGCCTGCCCGACGCGTTCGCGCGGCGGATCGCCCGCAACACCTCGACGATCCTCATGGAGGAGTCGCACCTGGCACGGGTCATCGACCCGGCGGGCGGCTCCTGGTACGTGGAGCGGCTGACCGACGAACTCGCCTCGGCCGCCTGGGCGTTCTTCCAGGAGACCGAGCGGGCGGGCGGTCTGCCCGCCGCCCTGCGCTCCGGGAGGGTCGCGGAGCGGCTCGCCGCCACCTGGGCCGCGCGCCGTGCGAAGCTGGCCCGTCGCAAGGAGCCGATCACCGGGGTGAGCGAGTTCCCGCAGCCGGGCGAGCGCCCGGTGGAGCGCGAGCCCGCGCCCGACGCGTACGCGGGTACTCCGGGCGGGCTGCCCCGGGTCCGGCGCGACGAGGCGTTCGAGGTGCTGCGCGCCCGCTCCGACGCGCACCTCGCGGCGACCGGGAGCCGCCCGAAGGTGTTCGTCGCCGCGCTCGGTCCGGCCGCCGCGCACACAGCGCGGGTCTCCTTCGCCGTCAACCTCTTCGGGGCCGGCGGGATCGAGGCGGTCCACGATCCGGTGTCGGTGGAAGCGGACACCGCCGCCGGCGCCCTGACCGCCTCCGGGGCGACGGTCGCCGTTCTGTGCTCGTCGGACACGCTCTACGCCGAGCAGGCGGAGCAGGTGGCCGGTGCGCTGAAGTCGGCGGGAGCGGCACGGGTCTTCCTCGCGGGACGCCCCGGCGAGTACGCCGGGGTCGACGCATACGTCTTCGCCGGCTGCGACGCGGTCGCCGTTCTCACCTCCGTACTCGACCGCATGGGAGTGGCGTGATGACGACATCGCCCACGGATCAGAAATCCTCCGTTCCCGACTTCTCCGACGTGCCGCTCACGGCGGCCGCGCCGCCCGCCGGTTCCGCCGAGGAGTGGCAGGCGGCCGTGACGAAGGCCGCCGACGGCTCCGAGGCCCCGCTCTGGGAGACGCCCGAGGGCATCACGGTCAAGCCGCTCTACACCGGTGAGGACCTGGAGGGCCTGGACGCGCTGCACTCGTATCCGGGGATCGCCCCGTATCTGCGCGGGCCCTACCCGACGATGTACGTCAACCAGCCCTGGACGATCCGTCAGTACGCCGGTTTCTCCACGGCCGAGGAGTCCAACGCCTTCTACCGGCGCAACCTGGCGGCCG